>NZ_LN681226.1 GCF_000953655.1 Legionella hackeliae | reverse complement strand
TGACGAGCCACTCCCCATATATGTGGAAGGCAACGGATATGATGGAGAAGTGAGCGCGGATGCCGCTGGAATCATTACAACCCTATGTGTTCTTAATCAACTGTGTTGGAAAACTAAATCGGATAAAACAATCCAGCAATACTATTTATTGCGAGATTATATCGAATATCACAAAGAAGCTGCGGACATTTATGCAGCGATTGATTAAGCGAATTAAAACAGGCCGTAAACTTAAATTACGGCCTTACATAAGGTCTATGAATATTATAAAAAAAATTACTCAGGCCATTTTGAGGATGACGAAGATCCGAACAAACAATCTGAATACTCAATTGAAACCTATTTAAACAGCGCCAATCAAATAGAAATTGATGCTATTTTTGTATGTTTATGCGGGTACAGCTTAAAAACCCTAATCAATAATTACTCAGAATAATTTGCAGTATTTGTGTTAAGCTTAACCAAAAACTAGCTTAACGGCTGTTTGTATCTACATTACGTGATATTTAAAGTCCGTACACATTGATTAACACTCTCACCAGCTTGATTGAATTCAAGAGAATGCCTTTTCTGATCTAATAGCTCCAAGCTGGCTTTTTTAGGTATAAATCGTGCTGGTACTATGAAATCAAAAACGTTAATAAAAAGCGTATCTAAAAATGATAACCGAAAATTTCCTCTCTCTTGGGCAATAAGGCTAAATTCCTTCAACGAGATTAGCTCTGGAACTTTAGATGTATCCTCATAATGCGCATTATAAGAAAAAATAATAAACGCCAACAAAATGAATAAGGGAATTAAATAATAAAATGTGTGTTTAAAAATTACTTTGATATTCATATTCTAATCCAAATACTGTTAATAGAACCATCATTTAATACGCCGATCAGCAAACTATTACACCACTTACTTTTAATAGTTATTCTCATGTCTGTACTGAGCAACACGAAACGCATAATGGCACTCGCGTTGAGTTATTGGTCGATGTGAACGAAGAGTTAACTCTTCGTGAAATAAATCAAGGAATCCACGTTTATAAGCTCTTTTTTCAAATCCACGTATTCCATATTTTCTAGTTAGCCAATGATCAATCGCTTGGTGACAAGTAGATTCAAAATTACTGAGATCGAATAACCGCAGAAATACAAGCACGATAATGAATAAAAGAATAGTATTTATATCCATCATACAATGTACTCCGCCTCTTATTAGATTGTACACAATCGCCATTGCACCGCTGCCTTTCTATTACTATTAGCACTTAAAGCACAAAAAATCATTGCAATTGAATTCATAACAATGCAAATTTTAATAAAAATAAATTACTTCTTGGCATTAATTATTAATGCTAATTTTTTGATAAACTACATGCCGTATTAACTGCAATGCAACTTTTATTTAACCAATCATTGAATATTCATCAGAGGCTTTCCATTTTTTATCTTTTGCTAGAATATACAAAGCTGATTTTTCAAAAAATGTATCCGTTCCTTTCAGTTTTGCCCATTCAGAATAGGCTTGAATTTCCTTATATACATTGGCATCAATTTCAACTCTTATTTTTTCAGTTTGCTTTATTTTATCTTCAGTAATTAAAGGCATTATATCCTCGCTTAATGTTACAAATTCTTAACACGTATTAACTATCTATTCCAATAATCAAATGAATTAAATTGGTTATTTGAATGCATATTGCTAATACTTGAATGATGATTAATATGATGCATGGAGTGATTGAAATTAAAACCAAATGGACTCCCTCCAGCATCATACGAACCAAGCATGGGCAACCCAGTAACTGGATTTACTCTAAAGGTATCTAGTGAATGATTATTAACTAATTGTTGATGATTAATGGACGAATGATCGCTCTGCTTTACACCATGACCTTTTATAATATAAGGCAAAATATGCCGTTTAAAATATTCATTTTCCATATAATTAAAGTGTTCATCTTTTGATGCAATGGCTTTTTGATATTCAAGATAACCTGGTGGTGGTTCTAATACACAATCTTTAATTCGGATGAGTAATTGTATTAATTTTTTTATACGATCAACTATCACATCCTTTTGAAAAAATAATTTCATTTTTTTTATCCTATTTAGATGGCTAATTTATTCCTTCACAAACGCGCAAAGGCATGCGCTCTTTATTTATTCCATAGTCCATTATTCTAACTATACTAATAGTAGTACTTCACAAAGATTGTGCCTAGTTGTATTTTCTGATTCTACACACACACCACGCAATATGATTGCTTTAAAATATTTGCACATAACCATATGATTTATATATAAATAATAAAATAACCTTAAGAAACGAGTAATTTAAAGTAAAAGCCTAATGTATACAATTGTATACATGAAGCCCTTATAAATCAACCGATATTAAGTCAAACATACAGTTGTATACATAAATAATACTATTGTATACTTGTATTAATGCCATAAATGAGCCCATCCATGAAAGAAAATGATGTCATTACCTTACGTATTTCAGAATATGAACGGGAGTACTTAAATAAAATTGCACATCAATTTGAGTTACAAAAACGAGGATCATCAGACATTTCGCCAGCAAAAGCATTAAAATTTCTTTTAGAATTTTGCCTGCATAATGAAATTTCACCACATAAAAAAAGTGAAAATCCATTGCAAGATATAAGAAAAATGATTGAACAAATTCATGCATCCATACCCCATTTGATGTATCACAATCATTATCAAAGTTTAGTCATTTCATCCAATATTAATGACGATTCTTTGAAAGAAATTAAACAAAAAACCATCGAGTATTTAAATGATAATTTCTCAGGATTTCAGAATAATTCTTATAAAGAGGTTCGGTTTAAAATGAACGGAATTGGACTTAAAACAGTACCTATAGAAGAAGGTGAATCGTTATGGAAGTAACTATTGATATTGGCGCAGATACTCTTCATTCGTTGAATAAAATAGCAAAGATGAATAACAACGAACTAAATGTAACCGCAGCGGAAATGCTATCATTTGGTGCCCGTATTTATTTGCAATCTTTAGAGAAAAGGACAGATGAATCAACCCAATTATTACTCGAAAATAGTGTTCGCTCCATACAAATTATTACTGAAATTTTATACAGTGTATACAACAAAGACTTGTCTAAAATTGGTGCTTATGATGCAGAAACAGCGTTAGCTATGATTGAACGAATGATTCCAAATCTATTAAAAGGTTTTTCTTAAATCGTTATCTCCACTTCACTAGTTATCGAAAAATTTCCAGTCATTGGATACTCTTTAATGGCTGATAAAACTAAGTAGCCATATATTTGCAGTTATAGATTTGTATAGATAGGATTGTTATAAAGTGCATGATCAAATCAAAATAAGTTGCTCTAAAAGAGCGGTAATGGTGCTGACTGGAAGATAGGATGCATCATGATCATCCTTTTGAACAAGGATCGCCGCTGGTTTTTGTGATAAATGAGAAATGAATTTATGGATTTCCCAAATTTCTTTTGCTTCTGCATCTCGAATATAAACTTTATCACCAATTTTAAAAGTATCTGTAGTAAGTAAAGATTCTAGTCTTGTTCTGTTATAAATAGATTTCAACTCCTCTTTTTCCTGAGGAAGAAGCTCATTAATGCGAGGCATACGAAACTCTTAAATAATTTAATTGAATAATTATAACATATGTTCTTTTTTTACCGACACATATCCACAGTCTATTAATTTAGCGTACTAATAAGGTATACCTACAAAGAACGTCAGAGATACTCTCAATTTATGTCAGGATAGATGAAAACATCTCCCCATTTACAAATAAAAGCTTTTTAAAGCTCTCGCTCCATTTCTCGATTAGACCGTGATTTATTAAAAGTACGAGTATTTTCTACAAACTCTTTGTTATACACACGTTCTTTATTTCCGTTAATTAATCCTTGATTGAGCCGTATAAACTCATTGTCACTTTGTGCATTAAATTTACGATCTTGCTTTATCAAAGACTGAATTTGTTTATCCTGATTTATTTTTTTTAGCTCCGATTCCTTATTTTCTAAGGCGCATTGTTTTTTAAATTCCTCTAAGCTCATACACCGATTTAATTGTTTTTTTAGCTCGTCCTTTCCTTCTTTAATAAGAACATCATTTAAATCGGTATTTTCTTTTTTAGGAATCATAATGGATACGAGGATACCAGAATCATGTAATCTCTGAGCTACTTTTATAATCGTGTTGGATTGTTCGTTCTTTGCGTATTTATAGGTGTCTTTTCCATCATTATCCAGACAAATAACCACTTGTTTCGGTATATCTTTTGGATCAATATTTGAAAAATTTGCTTTCCCCAAAACTGCATACACACGCGCATGTTCATTGGCTTGAAGTATACTTAATCCTGTCTCAACCCCTTCGGTAAAATAAGCAATATCGCCTTTACCATGGTGATTTAAATTGACAAAATAATTACTGATTGAGCCAAACGTTTGTTTCACAGATTCACAAGACTTATCCTTATTAGCAGAATGAGGTTCTAATTTAGTGATCTGAACATGGTGTATGTTGCCCTGTTCATCTTTACTAAAAGCCAATAGTGCAGGAACATGCTTTTGCTCATCTTGGGTCTTGGTGTATACCGAACGACAAAAGCGAAGATCAGCATGATCATAATGCGCTAACCCACGATGAATGATTAAGTATTTTTCAGCGATGGTGCCTTGAATAGGCTGTGATTGTTGAAATAACTTTTGGGCCAGTTGACGTTTCCCTTCTTTGACTTCCCTCTCTTTTTTCTCATTCAATTTTTGCGGTGCTTTACGCTCGTACTCAGGAATGTAATGGATATATTGCGCTGCATGCTCCAGAGTTTCTTTAAAACCGGATAAACCCTTCTCACGTTCAATAAGATGAAATAAATTACCCGACTCCCCTGTCTCAAAATGGTGCCAAAGACCTGAATCAAGATCAATTTTCAAGCTTCCTTTGGCTCCATATCGATATTCGGATTGGGTTGATAATCGATAATTCGGCTCTCCTAAAAGGCTTTTAACTAAAGAATCAGATACGTTCAATAATCCATTATACAGTTCTTCCGCATTAATGGACGGCTTTTGAGCAGACTCATATTTTTTTATGAGTGGAGAATCTTTTACCTGTTCCTTAGGTTCTTCCAGAATGTGCTCCTGAGCTCGATTCATTAACTGCGTACTGATTCTTTGCTGTTTCTGTTGTTTAAAACGATAATCCTCTTCGGTAAATACAGCAGAGGTTTTATCCGCATCGCGTTGTTTCAGGGGATCTTCGAGTCTTTTAACCAATCCTTCAAAATTATCAGTATAAAAGGTTGATTGATGACTGGCACGAGTTGCATCAATTTCATGAGATCGGTGGGTGGTTACAACAAGACGGTCCTCCAATTCCAAGGCAATCATGAACTTGGATGTAGCACCCTGACTGGAATAAGCCGTATTCGTATAGGAATAATCCCAATGAAGATCTAATTGTTTTTTTAAATTTAGCGTGACCTGATTTTTACTGTTGCTTAAGCCTACTGTTTCACCAAAAACCTGTGTGACCGTATATTCTTCGTTGGCAATAATGCCACGGGCATCATCATTTCGTTTTAACCGAATCCGATCCCCTGAGGCTAAAGGCCGTTCGTGCAATTTGTAAAAAGAAGGCATTGTTTTGGGTAAAATAGAAGCGCTGATTGTAAACGCAACCTGTGACTCATCAACACAGAACAATTTGTTTGCTTCACGATCAATGGATTTGACGGTGAAATAGTCGTCCTTTTTAGCCACTGAATAGTTTTTACCAAACCGAATGACATCACCTGGTTCAAAAGAATGTGCCTGTACTTGGTCAGCTTGATCCATGCTGACTGGGAATAAGCGCTTACAAAGTATATCTTGACCGTGTAGTTGATGTTGTTTATGCAACCCTTCACGTATTAACACTTCAATGGGTGTTCTGTCCTCATGAGCATGAGCAACTATTAGCGTATTTTTTTGACACTCATGGGTTCGGCTGAGAAAATCGTCAACAATGGCACGATAAATGGATGTGTAGTCCTTTTTTCCTTCCTCATCAGTACAATTAATTTCAATCAGTGATGAATGATTCAACCCCTGTACCGGTGTCTTTCGCTGCACGTACTCTTCTGGATTAATGTTTTTTATGAGTTCAAAAGCCTTCCCAATTTCTCTACGTGATGCAAACTCCGCTGCTTTTTTTAATTCAGGATTCGGATTTTGGCGCACAATCTCCGTCATAAATGCTGTTTTTTGCGATTGGCTTTTGATGGTAAGCTCATGAGGAATCCCTGAAGCCAGCGATTGCAACTGAGTAATATCCCCTGTAAACACCATTCGCGATTGGGAGTCAATGCACTTTTGTTGTAAGGCATGGTACTTCTCATTATCAATCATGGAGCTTTCATCCACAATGACTAAGTGATTAGCACCCAACCCACCGTTATTGCGTAAAAAACTATCAATGGTCTGCGCCTGGATGCCATTTGCATTGAGTTCCTCTACGGCTTTATGCGTCGGTGCTAATCCAAGCACTTGAAACTGATTGCTCTCAGCAATATCCTTCACATGCCGCATCATCGTGGTCTTACCAACACCCGCAAGTCCTTGAATGGATACAAACCGGTCTGATGTGCTCACCACCAACGTGATGGCATCTTTTTGCCCTTGCGTTAAGGTTTCAGGTAAAGACAAAAGCTTTTGCGCCGAAGGCTCAATGGGTTGCACCGTATTTTGCTCTTTGTAATTAACCTTAAGTATCGCCTCTTCAAGGTGTAATGCCTCTTTGGTCGTCCAATAAGTATCCAAATACACCAAAGAATCGGCCATTCGTCCTTTCAGTAAAGGGGCAATGTCTTCAAAATCTGCCTCTCCTAATGCATGCATTAAAGCATGGGTCATTAAATCACTGTGTTTAAAAGCCGCATTGCGTTCCGTGCATTTAGCAAGCGCATACGTAAGTGCTGTGGCTGCAATGCCCTCTTTATCTTCTGATTTCAGACTCAGATGATGAATTAACGAGTTGATTTCTCGTTCCAGTGCCTTATTGGCATAGGCCATGTCACGATAAACTAAATCGGGCTTTTTTTGTTGCACATCATAGGCAGTCCATTTCAATTGCACACTCTCTAAAAAGCGCTGTGCTTTTTGTTCATCATCCGTAAATAAAAGCACCTGCTGCGCGTTTTCACCAATTTCTCCGATGAGATTACGATTGAGCTGGTACGGTCTTGCCGCCATAAACACTTGTGTGGTGTCTGGTTTTATCTCATGCGGTTTTTTACAATAATCATAATCAAAATGGTATTCAGACAACGCTTTATTAGTCAAAAATAAGGTGTTGGACTCATGGCGTACATAGATGCCTTCTTCAGTAATTTTTGACACAACAAACGAACTCTTAGGCGCATATTTGACTCGTTGATGATATAAGGACTGTTCATTGATTAACCGTTCACCAACAGCGACTTCCAGTATTTTTTCTCGTGATACATGAAAGTCTTCTTTGGCATCATAAGCAAACAAACTTGTCTTGCCCTGGGCATTTTCTAAATGCAGCCCATTGACACCGACTTCACATACCTTATAGTGCTTCGGTATTCGTCCTTCGTTATAAAACGTGATTTTATCGCCTACTTTATAAGAATGAGCATATCCTTTTTCCGTTTGAGTCAAGGAAACTGTCGTCAAAACAGCTACCTTTTTCATTTGCCTGGATAATTGCCCCTTCTGCACCAGACCTTCTCGTATCTGGCTCGTCAAAGTCTCCTTTTGTTTGTTATTCAAGGCAACCAGTGCACTTTTTTGCTGTTGTTCTGGCGTTAATTGAAGCCAAGCAGAACTCATGGATTCATTTGCTTGTTTCCCAATCGAGAGCTTAAGCGCTCCTTTGATAGGGGCTGTTAACGATTTATACGAATGAATGCCCTGCTCTTTTAATAGCTTAATCGGATTTCCTGCACTAAAACCCAATGTTCCTGCCGAGTTATTCAATAAAATGAGTTTGCTTCTGTGTGCTTGAGTAATGTCGCTTAACGCGGATAAATCATCAAAAGAAAGTTTTTGTGCATCATGAACAATCACTAAATCTTGCTTTTTTCTCAAAAACGGTGATGATTTGATGTGTTTCCCATAATGATATTGAAATCCAGACACCGTATGCACAATATCGTCTTTAAACAAATTTTTAATCCTGGAAATAAATCCTGTATCCAAATGTTTGATGTCTGCTCGAAGTTGCTGCGTTTTTAGGCTACCAGGATGAAGTACATAAGAATTGAGTTGATGTGCTTCTGCAAGATGCACCATGTCTTGAATCAGCTCTTTCTCGCACCGAAAACCCTCTATATCAATGATTTGAATGCGCTCGTTATTTTTAAATACCGTAGATGTGAGCCCGTGATTTGGTACTGAAATCGAAAAGCTTACTTTTAACTCGTTGGTAGTTTTTGCAATAAAGTCCTTCTCGCGTGCAAGAAGATGCGCCGTTGTATAATATTCCAAGGGTTTTCCCTGGAGTGCCCTTGCCGCCAAAAGCGATTCAATTTCCCGCTCAATGTCCTCATGCCCCACAAGACCTGCTGAAAAAATCATAGCCTGGCGCACCAAAGCCCCATGCTGAATTTGAGTAGAATATTCGGACAAATGAGCCAGTGCATCGCCCACTGCTTTTTGCGCATCAGTGCTTAAAGGTGTGGTGTGAGTGCTTTTAACCGCTCCTCGTCCGCTATTTAATTTGGAATCCTGAATAATCGTGCCTAAATCAATACCAAGATCCTTAATTTCGTCTACCCACTGTTGATGCAGCGCTTGACTGTCTATTTCAGTTTTTGGGTTGCGCGTCGATAAATTAGATTTCTCGGCAGCCTTCGCACTGCTTGTACCGCGTTCCTTCATATCATCAAGAATCTGCACGCGCCTTTTGGATGTAGCAGTAATAGCCTCATCACTAATACCTACAATCTCAAAATTACCGTACCTGTCTTTAATGCGAATATCGTAGCCCAGCTCCTTAACTTTTTTAGCTAAAGAGGACATGTACACCAATCCCAAATAATGCTGATTAGAATAAATTAATTCACGAAAACCATGATCCAGATGCTCTTTATCATTTTTTGCTCTTGACGATAAAGAACGCCATAATCCATCCGAACGTTCGGTCATGTTGAGTATGGGTACATGCGTGTGCAAATCAGGATCTAATTCACGAGAGGTTGTATGGACAAACATGGCTGCTACTAAATTACGGGTTTTTTCAAAGGTGGTTTCGCCATTAAATGTAATGCGTGCTTCTGCTGCCAGCTGCTCAATCCGACCAAAGGTAATGTTCACGGCTTCTTGATGGGCTTGAAGCAAGCGCTCATCCTGACCCACCAGGGCTAAAATGGATACGGACTTAGGCGCTGATAAAGTCACATCGGTTCCAGGACGATGTTGACGTACTCCCTTATCGATAATACCCAGCAGTTGCCCGCTGGGTAATTGTCCATCCAATAATTGCAAAAATTGCGAAGGCTCAATTTCACCGGACAATTGTAACTTTTGCGCACCGCGCCCGATCCATCGGGACAGACTGTTAAGCGAATCTCGATCGCTTAAATAATAATTATCTTGATTGGTGTAATAATGCAGCGCGTCTTTAGCCGCACTTATTTTATTTAAGGTCAACATAATACCTCCCTGGATGACTTAAAAAATTTCTTTTATAACAATGGAGGCCTCACGCAACTCAATAGCATCAGTGTCGTTTTTGTTGGCTGTAACGTGATCTTTGGGTTCCGGTTCCGCATAAGGTGATTGTGGAGGTACTAAATCCTTATCCGATACCTCATGCGCCAATGTTTCAAATTGATGGATTTTTTTAACGTCGTCATTTCTTTGAGGATTATTTTGAACCATTAACGCGCGGTGATTTACTTTTTCCAACGCATCAAAATTGATGGATCGCTCAACAAGTGGTACGCAAATTTCTTTACGCTCAATGTATTTGTTTTTCAAACGAGTGATGGGATGATTTCCTACCAAACGGACATAACACTCCATATCATCAAGAGTCATAATATCGCCCTCTTCAACCGTATTTCTTTTAGTACGTTGCGAGCCCACCGTATTACCATCACGAACCGAATCAGGACCATAAGACTGACTTTCTTTCATCTCATTAATCACTTGTGAGCCTAAATCCTCGGAAACCCACTTAGCCACTTTCGATTTTGGGCTCCTAAAATAAATGGATGTATTGAGTAGATCCGCAATGGCTCCGGCCTCATGAGTTCCATAGATAAAATCTAATTGCGCAATGGATTGAATGCCAATGGCAACACACCCTCCAAATTTACGGATATCAGCTAGAGTGTCTGAAATGGTTTCTAAACGATGCAGGCTTGCTAATTCATCCATGACAAGCCATATACGCCCCTTATTATTAGCCACCAAGGATTGCACCCCTTGCATAGCGAGTCCTAACCACAGAGAAATTAAAGGCTTTATCTCTTTATGGTATTTGGAGCGTGAGGTAATAAATAACCACCCTTTATTGTATTTTTTAGGATTGGTTGTATTTTCAATCCATTCTTTAATCGAAAAGTCTTCTTTACCCGATTTATCAAGCCCTTCAAGAAAGCGCAGCGCCTTGGTATAGGTTGCCAACACGGATTTAATGGAAATGGCCGTTTTTTCAATTTCCTTACTCACCAGATTTTCAGATTCCGTACCTTTGAGAATGTTCCTGATTTCCTCCAATGAGGTGGTGAGTAATAACTGCAGAAGAAACACTGGATCTTTTTCTGCATAATCCCTGATTTTCCACGCCATCGAGGTGAAAATTGTTCTTGCTGAGTCAACCCAAAATGGATCGCTGCCTTGAACTGATTTAGGAATTAAATAAGTGGCAAAGGAGCCAAACTCCAACGGATTGGCACATTCTCGCCACATTTTCCAATTGGCACATAATTCTGAAATGGGATTGAGCTCCACATCAATGCGCTCATCAAAGAAATAAGGTTTGATGGTACATTCTTTATCATAAATGATTGCCGGCTCGCCCAGCGCCCTAATTTGCTCCAACAGCATCATCATGGCTTGCGTTTTTCCTGCACCTGTTGTGCCATGAAACAACATCCCTTGTTTTTCAGAATACTTAGGCATAGGAAGGCGATTCAAAAGTTTAATTTCTGAAGCGCCACGTTGTGATTCGTTGACCGATTTGATGGTTTCTTTAGGCGAAGACGCTAAGCGCGTACCGGAAACAAATTGATCTTTGGTGTATTTTTCACCTAACTTAATAAAGAAACGGGAAAACAACAGCGTAATCAACAAATACACCGCTCCACCAAAAAATAAAGAAACTTGCGCTTTTCTCCAAAGAGCATCCAAAGCCTGCTGCACGGATGCTTGAATAAGGGGACTTTTTTGATAAAAAAGCGCTGTAATTTTACTCCCATTCAGATTGGTCCATAATACATACTCCCCGTAATGGAATTTAACCAGGAACCTTGAAATGTGGTTAAGCACCACCAGCTTTAATTCAGAGGAGGCATAAAATGCCATAATCAGCGAAAAAAGTACGACAAAACCTAAGACAGCCCAGTGAAAAATACGTTGACTTACCTGAATCATCATTTTGGTTTTATAGTCAAAAATCTGACCGCCACTCATAAATTGCCACATATTTTGCAAAGAACTTTGTTTCATGATTTTAAATCCATCGATTTGACCGCTCTTCTTGAAGAAACCAATGCACTAGGCGGACGCGTAAGCGCGAATGTTTGCTTATTCATAACGCCCTTCCTTGTACCAACGCTCATTGTCCACATAATCGTGTTTTTGTTTTGCTTGCCGATTCGCTAAATCCGCTTCAGATGCTTTAATCTCCTTTTGTGTACTGCCCTCTTGGTGTTGATAGGCTTTCGATAAATCTTCTCGATTCTCCATACGCAGATCGTGAGCTTGCTGGATGGTGTTGTCTTGCACCTGGCTTAAATGTCGCTCTTGCGATTTATTTAAAACGTCTCCAGAACCATCCTGATGGGCTTGGTTGATTAGTGCTTTTTGATGTGCTGTCATCGAAGCACGTTGCGCCTCAAATTGGCTCTTAGCCTTATCGGATGATGAGTGGATCATGCGGCTTACTTGCTCTTTTACTGCCGATTGTCCTTGGGAAGAACTCATAAACTGATCGGCCAATTGTTGTTGTGCACTCAAGCTCGAAGCATCGGTCCCCATCAGTGCCTTTTCTGCCTGCACCCCATGATGCTGCACCACCCAATCGTGAAACGCTTGATCCAATACTCTATCCATACCGTCTGAGTGCTCTTTCACACGGTTAGCCATGTGCTGATAATGTTCGCCCTTACTGTATTCTGCTAAGGCCATATCAGATAAAGCATGTCCTTGAGATAGGTTGGCTGCGATTTGTTCCGATTTCGACAAGTTAAACGAATCGTTGGCATCCAAGTGATGCGTCTTGGCTGTAGACTCCATGTGGCTTAATGCGCTAGAGAAAGACTGCCCTTCACTGGAGTTAAAGAAGGCCTGAACCGAGTTAGACCAAGATTGTCCTGTTTTTCCACTCACACTACCCTCTACGGAAACCCCTGTCGCTGCGTGTACAAAACCTCCAAATATTCCTTTGCGTGTATCAACCCTCGCCGAAACCGCCGCATCCCACGACACTTGTCCTGATTTGTCATGATGCTGATTGTATTGGTTAACCGCATCTTGCATTTGACGAATATCCTGATTCAGCGCATTACTGAGCGTTCTATTAATACCCGTTCCTTCGCGTACCTCACTTGCATCGCTTTCATTAAATTGAGAGAGCCCACTCAAGGCTTGTTGATAATGAGAATCCGCACTGGTTCGGTGCGATTGTGCATTCTGGAAGGATTGGCTGGCACTGTCTTGCAATGAAGCGCTGATACGATCGGATGCGTGTAATCGCGTTGCCATCTGACTCATTGCAGACTGTGCGTTAATCACGCGTGACCCATCCAATCCTTGCGAGAGCAACGCACCATTATCCGCTTGAACAGTAGCTCGTCCTTCCATATGCTGATAATTAGTATCCCATTTATTCGCATGCGTGTTGTTGTAGTTCATGTTCCAACCACTGTAAGACGCCATGGAAATATTTCCTTGCGTGGCCGATTGAGCCTCTCCTGTGGATAAAGATTGCGCCATTCCTCCTAGATGTTGAGACGCAGCACTTAATAAATTAGGTAAGCCTTTGGCAATAAAAAGGGCAATCACTGGAACACTAATGGCCAAGCCCCCTGCCGTATACGCAAAGCTACTTTGAATACTGGCGATGGAATCAATTGTTGAAAAAGTAACCCCGCCATTTTTAGAACCAAATAAAGTCAGTGTGGTAGAGGACGCTAACGACACAAAAAAATGAATAATGATAAACATCGGAGGCCAAGACCATAAAAACACTTGGGTTTGCATGTAGATCATGTATACCCCATGCATGCCAGGCACCAGCGCTAACAACATCACTAAAGGAAAAATACACAGAGTCAACATCCAAAAGACAGTCATATAATAAGGAAGCCGATAACCTGCAAGCCAAAAGCTGTTCGCTTCAGCCACGTGCATTTTTTGCAGACTGGAACTGTTGGTATAATTCATCAGCTCCGCATCCGCGCCAGCAAAAGCAAAGGCATCAAGGGCTGATTCACGGGTGGCATTAATTAAAATATTTTGCGTAAGCACATTGGCCGCATCTTTGGACACGTTCATAAAATAGGAATGAGCAGCCGCCAAACCATCACTAAACTTCTCTTTATCACCCTTGGTCATAATATTCGATAAATGAACAAGTTGTTTTTCTATTCCCGTATTCAATTCTGGTTTTAAACGTGCTGCAGCCTCAATGCAGCTCAAATTAGTGCCATCATGAAATAAGACACGATAAATAGGAGAGGGATGCTCAAAATACAGGCGAATTAAATCCGAGCTGTGCTTCATTTCATTGGGTGAAATTTGCTGACTCCCCAAAAGTTTGGCTGAAAAAATGCATTGCCTGATGTAAGTGGACAAATCACGAGAGAGTTCAGGTGACAAAGACAAGTTAGAACTGGTGGACGCTAAGAAGGTACGTGAGCCAAACAACATGCCGGTTCTGGTGTAATCTAAATCATTCGGCATATGAAACACGTCACTAAATACTTGAGTAATCCCATATCCAATGCCACTAATCAGTGCCGCAGGCAGCCCAACGCCTAAAGGAACATTATCTACGGTTAGTGCAGGCCCTGCTGAATCTGCCGTTTGCATGTCAATAATGGCAACTGGGGTTTTGATGCCTAAAATACAAAACAAGAAAACAAACGTACACAAAACATAACGACTAATGGCTTGAATCCGTTTACCACTGACATATTGAAATCCGACCACTCCTACAGCAAGAATACTCACGATGTCTTGAGCCGATTGGTAGGTTGATGTGCTAAGCAGCGTCACCATAGCATCCAGTACTGTTTTTAGATACTCTCCATTTTGTGGCGTATAAATGGTTAAAAGACTCATTGCGCGTCTCCATAATAGGCTGTTCTTAAGGTGGGTGTTAAAGCACTTAATGCTTGTTTGACGTTGTTGCGGATTAATTCATTCGTCTGTAAAGCCGCATTAAACCGCTCACGGCTCTCCGTGCTAAACCGCGCCACAAACTGTTGTGCTAGTTGCAGATTTTTGTATAAACGCTCTTCATTGTGAGCGCCTAGTTCACTCCCTGAGAGCGAAGCGCGAATAATATCGAGGGAATTGGAAAGGTATTGTGCCAATAAATCAGTTGCCACACTTTGAGCCAGCTCATAACTGCCTTGAATCCCGGTGTTTTGTTGCGCATTGGCGGAAATAAGATTAAAAACTGCGGGTTGTGTTAACTCAATCAGCCCTTTTTGCTTATCAGATAACTCTTTGCCCATTTTAATGTTGTCATAAATCCCCTGCAGTAATTCCTGGACTTGAGCCACTAAGGCTTTTTTGGCACTGATTTCTTGCGTGCTTGTGGTATCAATAGATAAGCAATGCGACTGTGGCCCTGTATCAGTACAGTGATAACTGGGTAACTTTCCTCCATACAACAAGGCTTTAATAAAATCTTGATTGGTTGCAAGCGAAGGGTAAGTCATTAACGCCCCTTTCGCGTTAAAGACAATGGTTCCTGAAATGGACATGTATACTTCTGCTAATTTGGAATCTTGTGCAATAAACTGATTAATTTGTAAGGAATCCCAAACAATATTGGTATTGATTAGCACCCTGTCTTTGTATTCAGGATTATTTTTAGCCTCAGCCAATATGGAATCCGCTTCACCGCCTGTGGAACATTTCTGACGTGCCATGGCCCAATCCGTAAAGGTTCCTTTGTGACGACCCAAATCTTCGCAAAGACGCTGTTGTGCCGCCCTATTTCGCGGCCACACAGCAGCACTTAAATTTTCACCCATTTCACAGGAATTAAAATTGGTGCCATTAATTTCATTCGCCAGTTTCTGCATAAACTGCATCGCATGTGCAATTTCAGGCAATTCTGTTTCTAAAGCCAGGTTTAATGCGTAGCCTGCTCCTCCTGATAAAATATTGTGCATAAACTTCACAATCTGATCCGACTTGATGAAGGAAAAACCGCCTGCGAAGAGATCAATGCCACCACAACCAGAGCGCATTCCAGGTACATCCACATGCGCAAGGCGGATGGTACGTACTTGATTACGGGCATACACCGAACCAAGGGCTGCATAACCTGCCGCTTGTGTTTGATAAGCATGCGATCCCGTCACATTGGCATCAAACCCCAAATTATTAAAAAAATGGGATAAATCGGATTCTGCATTTGCAAAGAGCTGACTGGTCCCTAATAACAATAAGGCTGCAACGGTTTTTTTAAACATAGTCATCTCGCAAAGTTGTGAATCTATTCATCATGAAATTTTTCCTCCAAATGCGTCATGAGTTCATCCACGCGGTTTGCAAGTTGTGCAGGCTCTGCCTCACCAAACAACACGGCATAAGCTTGATTCGTAGGACGATTCACAAGATACAGGGCAGGCACTACAGGCTTGTATTCGCCAGACACATATAAGGTTTGAAACAACTCAGGCGTTAAATTGGCTGAATCAAATCCATCTAAAGACTCCCCATCCAAACTGTACGCCTCTACAGGGATATGAAAACTGGATGCAAAATCACGAAGTATGGGCGCAAATTGATGACAATGAGGGCATGTAGAACGGTATATAAAAATAAAGTAATGTTGTTCCGAAAGCGCATTGATTCTTTTGTTTTTGGTGCGCGCCAATACCTGTTGCTCTTGTTTTTTATCTAAGAGCTGGGTTAACTCATCCAAAGCTACATTCGCAAACGACTGCGTGCTGAGAAGGAATAGTACGATTAAAAAGAACCTTTTTTTCATTCATTCACTCCTTCATAACTAAACCGTTTAAACTGCGTCATCACATCAAAAATGCGCTGCTTCAGCTCTTCTAAAGATAAAAACCCGTAAGACACTGGCGACATCTTGTTGCTCTTTAAATCCACAAAATAAAGAGCGGGCATGTACTTCGCCTCAAGTGCTACTTGTTTTTGAACCGTTTCCAGAGGAATTGATTTAGGATTAGGAAGCCCATCAATGAGTTGGCCATCCGTACTGACTGAGATCATGGAAAAACCATATTCTTTAATAAAGGGAAGCAAATGCATGACCATTTTTTGTGAAATGGAGCTCGTGCCACGATAAAATAAGATAAAGCCATAACGCACACTGCTTTCTTGAATGACTTTGTTGATTAATACTTTTTGTGCATCATTGCGTACTGCAATCGCTGAGTTATCGGTTGGAAAATTAAGTGTGCTATCCAATTCAGGATGGACCAATAAAACTTGTTGCCAATAGCGCACAAATTGCTGATTATTTTTTGAATAATCCATTTGCGCTTTCATATACTCGTGCGTTGCATTAAAAGATGGCGCAATCAAAGCCTCTGCCAGTTTATTCAGAGTTTCCTTACGCTTATCCATTAAGCGCTCATAAGGAGATTTCACCACCGGAGCAGGTCGTGGCTGCAGTGTTTTTTTAATCGGTTTGGGAGCCTCTTCAACGCTATACCAATGAAAGCCTTTTGCATGCTCCTGCACAATGTCCGCATGAAGCGATGTCACGAACAGTCCCCATACCATCAGCATCAACAGGCGACTCATAACTCACCTGCCTTTTTTTGCATTCTTCGTGTGACTTCATCAATGGACTTTTTAGGATCTTGAGACTTGATCTTTAGATCACCTGCAATCCCTGCCGCTTTATTGGGTGTCCCGTAACCAAAAGGATAGATTGGGGTCACAAAATCAACCCGCCCCAAATCCATCTTCTGCAGTTCCGCAACACTCATTCCTGCACAGGTTGGATGCTCTGCATCACCTAAACCATGACCATTAACTTGTGTAAGACGAGCCTCCTGGATAATTCGGGCCATTTTGCTTGGAAATACGCAGTAAGAGCGTTTGTGTTCTAAACAAACCCCAGCCACTTCTTCACTACAATACTCGCCCAGATAATGAGCTACATAATTTAATTTGGCGCGACCCAGCGCTTTGTCTTCATCACGACAATGAAGCAAATCAATGTCTTTTCCCCATCCTTTATCATGACAACAATCAATAAGATCCAAGGGCCATATTTTGCATTGCACTGCTTTACCACCAAAAAGAGACGCATTGGGTTGTTGACTTAATTCATGCCCCGCTTCCCCCACAACCGCTAAAGAAGAAACACTTTGCCCAAAATCAGTATTTTGGGTTTGGGAATGCTCTGTACAGTCACCATCGGCACAAAATAAGTCTTTAATACATTCGATAGGTGCTTCACACACATTTTCTTGACAACTGTACGTTTGCTTATACAGGGCACAAGTCTGCTTATCAAAACGCGCACACTCAGAGGCCGTTTGAAAACACCCTTTATTTTTCTGTGTGATGCATTCATCAGCAGCCGCGCTAGAACAAGAATACGTCAGCTCTTTTGCCCAACACGCACGGGATACAGGAAGACCATCAATTACTTTAGGTGACTGAGTATCCGTGCATTGTTCTTTTTTGATTCGACACAGCGACCCCTTATTTTCAAAGCTCATGCAATGATTGTCCCAATATTCTTGGCTGATGTAGGGTTTGGAGTGTGCTGTGACCGTCAAAGCAACTTGAATGGGATAAATTCGTCCCCATCCTTTATTAATATAAAAGGTCAACAACCCATTATTAGCGCATGTTGGAGTACCAATCACCTGAACCCAATACGCATTCGCCCCATTATTTCGTATCGAATGAATGGTGGCACTCATTCCATCACACGAATGTTTCATCCGAATGGGATAAGGAACAGAGCCACCCACAGCATTAGTGATTGCGCCAGTCACCAAATTTACAGTAATCACTCCGGTCCATTTTTTAGCAACATAAAACGAAAAATCAGCGCGTTGCACCACTTTTTCGGAGTCCACCAGGACCTTAAGGTACTTGGTGCAGGTTTGATCGGGCAATAAACGAGAGCTGAAGCATTGTTCTTCATGTGTCTTAATCGTGCAGGTAGGCTTTTGATTCGAGCATTGAACACGATCATTGGATTGTCCGTGCGTAATCGCATAACTTTCATCCTGAATCAATTGAGATTGAGCCAATACGGAATTTGCTTGATTGAGTTCAAATTTGTTTGTTCCAAAATGATCAATGACCGTTTTGGCACCAGGATCATTTTTAATCGCCGCATTGGCCTGGCTTGATAAATCTGTTTGCTCCTTTTGAATCCCTTGATAGTATCCTTCTTGCGCAGGGTGCTCTGAGTACTGATCAAAAAGCGCATGGGGATCAAATCCGTGCATGGCATCTTTAGGTTGGGCGTTTAACGATTTAGCATAATTTTTAAAGGCGTTAAAATCGGTTCCTGTTTGATTCGCAAAACATCCCATAGAAAGTAACGCCATTAAAACAACCCACTTAGACATGAGTGTTCTCCAAAAGAGCTTGCGCCACCTCGTTTGCACTATCCCCTTTCTGTGCAATGAGTTGTAAACTGTTTTTTATAGATGCATTGCCATACACCACATCATAAGTCTGTTCGGGACAAATAAGTTGCTGTCCACAGGAGCTCGGCCTTTTGCTCACAACAAGTGCAGGCACCGCAGTGATATGAAATTGTTCAAACCATAGAGGATCAATCGATACTCCATTAAACGCCCATTTGGACTCTTTGGCCTTAGCATGAAGCTTGGAAAACACCGTTATGGTTTTTTTAAAATCCCCCTCAATCAGACCATTAATCACAACCGGAATTTTATAAGCAGCTGCCTCATCGCTCAGTGAAAACAACAAGGGTTCTGGCATGGAAAAAGACACAAATAATACGGCTCCATCAACGGTTTGGCCTTTTTGGGCAATAGGGGCTCCTTGCCGTGACTGTTCAATAATCTGATCAATCAAGGTCTTATTTTGTGCATAGGATTGATTGGATGTCGCATTCCAATGAGCCAACGTGTCCTGGCTTACTGAATCGTGCGCCGCCTTACCCGTTGCCGATGCCTCATTAAGAAAATCATTCACATTGGCATGACTTGCGGTGGCTAAAAACAGGCTACTTAAAAAAATTCCGAATGCATTCATAATTCATCCCCATCATTTAAAGAAAACAACAGTTCCTTTTCTTCCAAATTAAAAACCCAAAATTGTCGCCATCACCTGGATAGGTGTGTCCTGCTTCCCATCCAATGACGGATTGTCCAAACGGATGGCAACGATGCGCTTCAGGCAAGGTATTCACCAACTGATAGCGATAACGGTCTTTGGGCATAATGCTCGATGCATAGGTATGACATACAGCAGGCCAATCTTGGCCTATCGAATCGCGAATCGCAGGTGTCGGTGGTCGATGCAACTTAAAATCAACGCGTTCTGCAAGTAAGGCTGCGGTACTTATAGGACTTGCTTGATGTGCCACAAACCCCGTTAATGGATACGTAGAACCTTGCGCACCCTGGCACCAAAAAAGACTGTTCACGGCAGTGCCTGCAAGTGCTTTGGTCGCATCAAAGGCACAAGAAGCTCTTGCAGACGAGGAGGTAAATAAAACGGCTTCAGGATTTAGAACAAAGGCCAGTTCTGAATCATTCCAAGTGGGGTCTAACTCCGACGGATATAAGATGTCAAAATCTTCAGTTTCCATACACCCTAAGGACGTTAATACTTGCAGCCAATAAACCAGAGGGTATTTGTACCAATGAACGTAATAAAACGCACCGCGTCCATCGGTCTCCGGCATCTGTGAGCCACCTAACCCTTTTTTAGTGACATTCAGTTGCACGCCTAAATTGACCATACACCAGGGTTTAGGCGTCACATCAACCAAGGCCGCTGGTTCCCAATAACCAATAGTGACGCCTAAACGCTCGCCAATGGGTGTAGGGCATAAACACAAAGGATTACCTGGATTTTTTGTATCAGGATAACTGCTTTTAACCACTTCACTACTGCCAATAGTAAGTGGAAACAAACAATTCCAGCAGACATCGGTAATTGGATTGACGAAGTGTCCTTTGCACTGAGACGCATAGATGAAGTTCAGCGAACTCAATAAAAACAGCACCATGAATCGGGTAATCAACGTTTTTTTATTCATAGTACCTACTCCTATTTGCGTAACTCGTATTGACCAATTTCTTGAATACGCCAAACCAATCCTTTTTGGCTGGCTACGGAAGGCACATGCTTTAAGTGAAAATAACGACTCAAGCGCCCTTCTAAATCAAAATAAACCGAACCCAAAACCTCGGAGGCCTCCTTAACATCCCCTCCGGTTAAAATAAATTTCACCTGGTCAAAATGCTTATAATGCGCTTTGGCCCAGGCGAGTTGCTTCGGATCATCGGCATCGAAAAAAAACAGTGTTTTAGAAAAAGATACGCGTTCAAAAGGATTAAGGTGCACCCCTTTCTTCGCAATAATCGTCCCATCCTGGGTGTAAAGCGTTTGATTCACGACGATACTTGGATCTAATTCATGCGTTTTAGGAGTGTTCGTCGTAGGTAAATGAAGTGGTTTTGGTCTTCTCACATGCTCCTCCACTCGCGCCACTATTTGTTGTTGATGTTGTTTCAAGGCACCTGATTGCTCTAAGCGATGCAGCTTCGCCATGATGACCTGACGGATGTCTTGCTCGACAACAGGAAAAAGCTGGCCGTAATTGCCTAAGTTTTTGGCATATATCGGAGCAACGTTCATTAAGAGTGCTGCAATCAAGCTCGCCACTTTTTTCATAGTGCACCCAACTGTTCCAAGGTTGCTGCAATCACCTCATCCGTCACATCGAAACGTCCACTGGAAATCACTGTTGCGGTGATTAGGGTCACATGATGAGAAGCCCCATACTGAGACAAGGTCTGAGGCAACAACGATGAATACTGCTTTAACACCTTTTTTTGCTCTTGTTCTGATAAATTACTTTGGCTCAATAAAACCGCCGGCTGATTCAGTAACCGCTGCATATCCACCACAGCCAGGGGTGCGGGCTTGTGCATGCTCCATAACACCATTCCAGACAAGACTAAACCCGCTAGAATCAAGAGTTGGGTTTTATAATTACGCAGCATCAGCAAGCCCTCCTTCCACTAACACGTTTTTGGATAGGCCATAGTGTTTGTTGGCTACCAGCATGGCGGCATGAATGTACGATCGCCCCTGCGCGATGTAATTCATTACCGCTTGATAATCGCGTCCATCAGAAGACAATAGGACCCGTGTAAACGGATCAACAAAGAGCCGATGAAACGAGGAAATACCGTCTGCACGAATCAGAACTTGTGAAAATCCAGCGTCCTTCGCTTTAGGAAAAGAAGAAAGTAATTTAAATTCAAAATCAGAAAACGTGTTATGCTCTTGTTGGTGCTTGACAAGGGAATCTCCATCTTGAAGAAAAATGAGTTTGATAGCAGAATTTTCCCAAGCAGCACGTGCTTCAGGGAAGGCGTAATAATCATCGATACCTTGCGTGATCGTCACAAAAGAAGCATTATGCCGCCGCCCTGTACGAAACCCTCGGTTAATGAAATTCACTGCAATTTGATCGCCAGAGAATAAGGACCAGGCTTCATCAATGATGCACATTTTTTGACGGCTACGATCGGAATTAAACATACGGCCTTGAAACTGAGACAAAATAGACAGTAAAACCGGTGCACGAATGTGTTCATCGTCCTCAATTTCTTTTAAATCCACGACAATAATGCGTGCATCAGGCGCTAACTTAGAAGGCGCATTAAAGACCGTACCATGCTCTGAATGAGTGCAATAGGGATCAAGATTTTTCGCCAGAATTTTCCCTGTAGGGTATTTTTCTCGGTCGTTCTGATGCAACTCCAGAAGCTTAGCCTGCACATGATCAATTAATGTGGCTTGCTGATGTTCAAAAAACGCCTGCAATATTGCCTCTCGTAACGTTCCTCGGTCATCATCACTGGCTCCATCCTTAGCGCACGCTAATAATTGAAACAAAGAAAGAATATGCTGTATTTCTTTGCCAATATTCGTGACATGAGTAAAGGGATTCATTGCCAAATTGGAGTATTCCAGATACACACCGCCTAAGGTGTGGCATAACTTCTTATAACTTCCCCCGACATCGACAATAAAGAGATCCCCGCCGTTGAACAGCACGTTGAGCATCAGCATTTGAATAAAAAAACTCTTTCCCCCGCCTGATGTGCCGGTCACAGAAATGTTGTAATTCGTGCCCAACTTACCTGAGAATGGATCAATACAAGAAAATTGGTTGCGTAGTGTCGGCAATAAAATGCCCGATCCCGTACCCGACCAATCCGAAAGAATAGGCATGTATTGAGTCGCATTCCATGAGGAAATAGGCCACATCATCGTGGGTAGCTGAAATCCTTTTTGGAGATGATTCGTAAATAAAAAAGGCAATGTTGCTAGAAAATAGGGAGATTGCATCCTACGGCTTAGCGCGAGCTTAATACCGTTATAAGAAAAACAGGTACGAGCTGCTTCCACATCGCGGGCATATTCGGAACGTCTGGAAAATAGCACGACGTTATACAGCATCTTACAAGAACGCGTCTTTCCTGAAGCCAAATCATCACGAAAATGACGCCATTCACGCGCTTTTTTTTCTGTACCGGCAACATGCAGCGCATAATCGCCTTTCGCTTTTTTATCCAAATCACTGGTCTTGCGATTCGCACGTCCCTGCGCTTTATTTTGTTCGTCAACCAGATAAGTAACAGAAATAATGTGATTACAGGGGATGCTTTGTTCTGGATGAAAAATATTGGCACTGTTATTAATGTTGTCCCAAAGATGGTACTCACTCGGTAAACCATCGATGGTCATCACGGAACCCACAGTTTCAAAAGCCTTTCCTTGATTATTAACCCCACTAAAAAGCAGGCCTTCTTTGGCTACCTCTACATCAAAATCACGGCCAACCACCTGATGCTTAATGAGTTGCGTTGGATCATAAGAGGAGGATTTGGGGTAAATATTATCGGGTTCATGAGCCAGGTAAAAATGAAGTAAGCGTAATAAATCTTCAGCATTACAGGTTCTAAAGCCAATTTTGGCCGACATCAACGAGGCTTCAAAGGCAATACGAAATTGAGCAAAGCAGGCTTTAACCTCTTCCTCATTTTTTCCCTTGATTTTATCGACAACGACATAACATTCAGTTTGTGTAATTCGAGGATTAACATTGGTATTGGTTTTAAATCCATGAACTGCGGCCTCACCATAAAACGAACGAAGGCTTTTGCCCATCACACTTAACTGTTCAAAATCTGGAGTCATGAACTGGTTTGAAAAAGCATCCAGCTCATGCCCCACTTGATTGTGTTTGACTAAGATGAGCTGTAAGGTAAATTCATCAGAAACCTTGGTTCTTAAAATCGAGTCCAACTGCTCTGCAATTTTTTCATTCGCACCGGTTAACGGGGTGATGCGATACAATAAGCCTGTGTTCCAGCGATTAATAAATAAATGCGATTCCTCGTCATAATACTGATAAGGAAGTTCCTTGCAAAAAAGAGGGTATTGGTGATCGCCAACATTTAAGGTATTTTGGGAAGACGATTCTTCCCCATCCACCAAATAATCATCAATTGAATTCCTAAAACCCTGGACGTATTTTTTTAGTGTTGCGAACATAGTTAATCCTAAAAAAGTTTCCGTTTCATTTATTTTGAATAGGCGCTGCAGCCTACACATTGCTCTTGTTGCACGTATTGCCCATCCGGTGTAAATCGCCGTGCATCCACCATACGATTCACCTGCTCCATGCTTTGGCACCCACCACGCTCGACAAAAGGACAGCGAACATCTTGATGATCAAAAATGGAGCGTGAACACCCCGTAAGCGTCACTGCCGAACAACAACAGAACAAAACAAACCAAGCTTTAACCATGTACGTCTCCTGTAGGATTAACTGTTGAAAAGAGTGGTTGATTGGGCATCCCGTTCTGATTTAAAAATTGCTGTGCCGTTTGCGTATCGGATTGGAACGTGGATTGCGGAGCAGTTGACTCTCCACTGCTACTCTCCCCACCTTCACCGCCTGCTCGGCTAATGGTTGTTGTAATCGCGGCCTCATTTTGAGCCGATTGATTATCAATGGATTTACCCGATTCAAACGATTGGTGCGCCCTATCAATCCAAAAGCCTTTGGTGAACATGATGGATACACGCCGTCCTGCACGTGCCACCACCAGAGGGTGATAAATATCGGCGATTTTCATGATGTAGTCGGAGATTTTATTGGCCGGATTACTCACCGCCCCTCCTGCTGCTGATTGCATCAGCGTAGAGGCCTGACCATAAGTCGTAATGGTGCCTGCGCCTGGATTAATGGTCTGAGCTGTATTGAGGTTTTTAAGCCCATCCCCAAAGCCTGCTAAAATCCCTGCAGCCGCACTGTATTCTAAAAGAGGTTTGGTTTTTAAAATGGATGTACCGCGTAAGTCTTGCATCGCATCCAAGTCATACACTGCGCCATACACCTTTTGTTCAAAACTTAAATTAGGTTTCGCACACGAAAGGGTTTCAAGGTGCATCACTACTGCATCATCGGACAAATCACCATACGTAGAGACAATAGCAAGGCAGCCATTAAGGCGTGAATGGCGATTGTTGGGCATAATTCCATTAGAATCCAGTCGAATCAGTGCCGTTCCCATATTTTTAGCACCATTAATCCCAGCATCCCCTTTGGCCCCGCTCAGTAAAATGCCCTCAGCATGGGTTCCTGCCCATACATAATTATCCGGTGTACGCTCTTCTTTTTGTTGACGACGGTAATTAAAATGAACCGTTTCAAGACCTGCTTTGCCATAATAGGCTTTTTCATCCAAAATCCGTTGTTTATGACGAGCCTCTATTTCTTCACGTGTAGGCGGTCTTGGAGCCACAGCAGCTAAACTGGTTTGTGAATTTTTAAGCAACGCCACCTGTAGTTTGCCGTTGATTTCTTTATTTTCAAGCGCAAGCTGCTCTAATTGTTTTTGCATGGCGCTTAATAAGGCTTGATTTTCGGAAACGAGGTCGTCTGATTTGTTTGGTGTGTTCTTTTTATTTTTTTCTACCAAGGCTTTGAGTGCATCAATTTGGCGTTGTTGTTTTTCAAGCACTGCCTCATCACTTAATTTGCTAAAGGCGCTGTCTAATACCCCATCAAATACAGGTTTTTTATTTGTAGGAAGCGTAGATTGTGGCTTTGACGAATACAGATAAAATCCATAACACAAACCACCAAGCAGCAGAAAAGCCAAGCCATTACGGAGCTGCTCCATTTTGGCACTTTGATTAAGATTAGCTTTTTTACTTTTCTTTATTAACTTTTTAAACGATTTCATCATGACACGCTTCCTTATTACCCCATGTTGGATTGTTCACGGTAAATGCCATAAAAATAGGCGGTTTGACTGGGTTGCAACATTTTTTCTGACAGCTCCATCGTAACCAGTTTGGGGTGTTCGAATAATGTTGGTGTTAATTCCATGGGTTTGTTGGATTGATTTTCGATGCGATACACATAGCCCGAAGACTCTTTGCCTCGGTATTGTTTCACCAGCGTTACTTTTAACTGTTTATGCAAACGAAAGGTCGTGGGTTTAATGCCCACTTCTTGAAAACCGGAAGGCTGGGTCCCCTCCATAAGAGCAGTCATTAAGTCACTTTGTTGGTATTGGCTCTGTTCTTGCACCTTAGCGTAATCAAACCCTTTTAATTTTTTGGATACCAATTTAATGGTTTTACCCAAATCTTCAATCGGAGATATGGTGGCTGAGAAATGATGATTCAGATTGGTTGTGAAATAGACGGTTAACGGAATATGCGCTAATGGCTTTAAAACCACAGCACCATCCAAATCATCCTCTGTTTCTTTACTTTGTTCTACAATAAAGGAATGTTCAGGGAAGCTGACTTTAACAATTCGCTCGCCTTCTACATCAATACGATTAAAGTTAAGAGAAGACAAAGACAGCGCAAATCGCTCCCCTTCTTCAAACTTAAGCGTGGCTGCTGTATTGCCTGCATGCAGTGAGGTAGAAAGCACGCTACTTAACATGAGGATTTGAAGTGATTTCATTGATGAACCTCCTTAATAGCCTTAGGCCACATCATCCCGTTCAAGTGAGCAAACTGGACTAAATAAACTTTGCTTTGTGGCTTGACTTCCAGACCATGACTGGTTCGATTTAAGATACCTTTTACCTTGGCTTGCAGCGTGGATTCGTCTATTTCAATGTCTTTTTCATAAAACACAGAGCTGATGTTTTTTTCTTTCACCACTGAAGACTCTGAGTCCAGAATGGTTTTGAATGCCTCTTGATGAGACGCAGGAATTAAATGAACTAATGAAGCAAATCGAGCTGCTACCGTGTCTGGATTGTAGGTTAATCGTAATTGAATAACCTTTTTAGTCATGTCTTTAATATAAGAAGGTGAAAAAAAGGAGTTACTCAAGAAGTAACCGTCCTCAGTACAGATGGGCAACCAATGCGTTTCTTTATTATTAACAACATGAACACAAAGCCCACCCAAAATGAACACCGCAATGGTGGATGTGACTGCCCAAGCCAGTGTCAGATGAAGCAACACTTTATTTTTTGAAAGCACATTGTCACGAAATACACTGTTCATAAACTCACCCCACGTAGATTCGATGCGCGGAATTAGGGAATGACCTAAAAATAAGCGTCGTTATGGCATGCGGTAAGGACCAATAAATAATTCCTAATAAAACCCGTAAAGGCAGCCCACCAAACTGAACATGCATGATTAAACTTAAAACGGCCCCAATCACAAAAAGCTGCGGTGCATAACCGATTAGTAATCCAATACCCGTGAGCAAATACACGGGTAATCCAGTGGTCAAAGGAATCCCTGCTATACGTGGCTCCTCTGACAACATAAATGTGGAATAGTTATGCGACATAACTTAAACCCCAATGCGTGAAGATCATGAGTAAAGGCAACCCCACAAACACCCAAGGACTTTTGGTTTTCATCCAGGTAACGCCCGCCACCAGCGTTTCTCCTGCATACAAATACCCAGGCAAATCCGAATTCTTACCGAAGGTTGCACTGACGTCGCTTTTGACCCCACTCAAATAATTTTGACCTTCTGCATAACCTATATTGGTAAGGCATAAAACAATAAGCCAACTTAATACCAGCAAGGGCAGAGACCACCTCATAAATTCATAGAGCTTGATACTGCTCTTTCTGATTACTGCACTTACATTCATAATGCTCTCCTTTAGTTTGATGAACGCTGATTGAGTGAATCTAATTCGTGAATTAAATGATTTATTTTTTGTGTAAAAGGTCGTGTCATTGATGAGAAATAAGGACAATCGTTATAATTAGATGCAACGCGTGCGAATGTTCTATTCGCAAAATCGAGATTATCCCGTGCAAGTTCCATGCGTTCGCCTCGAATTAAGGAGGCAGACTGCTCCATCATGCTTCCTGAATAACCTACATCGATTGTGCAATACTCTTTGAGGTTGGCTTTTGCCAATTGGCTCAAACTAGCTCCCAAAAATTGGCACTCTGAAGCCAACTCCTCTTTATCCAGAGAGGCCGAAAACACGGCTCCCGATAAAAGCAAGGTGCTTAGGAATACTGATGATTTTTTAAGCTTCATTTGTTTCATTTTTAATAAATCTCCGTTTTTTGGGTAAAGAAATCCCCTGAGCCCCAACTTGTGCTCATTTTTTATTCTTTTTTATTTAATGAATCGCGGTTTTAAAAAGAGCGCTTATCCATCCATGGTCACTCCTTTTGACTTAATAATTGATTGTTTTTTTTTAGTTCCACTAAAATTTGTGACAACACCTGGTTTGTTAAATCCAGTTTTTTGTACAAAGCCACATACTCGGCTGTTTTAGATAGTTCTGGCACCTCGGTATTCAGAGCCAACAGAAACTCATAAAGGCCTCCATTAGTAAATATGTGCTTGAAATATTCGACATCCTGTTCCTCATTCATTGGAATATTGGCTGTAAGTACCTGATTTAGTTTTACGTTGTTTTCAAGCCCTGTCTCTGGCTCAGCATAAGCCACTCCACTTCCAACCAAGAATGTCATCGACAGCATGAGTATTTTAATTGCACTCATTAAGTACTCCTTTTTTCTTTGTTGTGAACATAACCCTTTAAAATTAATCCGATGTCTGATCTGTATCTGGAATAGAGCTCTACTCAAGCTTAATCAAAAGATACCCGCAATTGTTTTTACCAAACCCTGTTCTAATGCGGGACGTGCATCCACAAACTTTAGATTCATTTTATTTGCGTTCGACACTACGCGCGTTTTATAGCTTTGATACTTGCTGTCGCGGGAATACTTTTGAGAGATCATTGTGCTACTGCCATTTTTTAGATTCGATTGCACTTGTTCTTTCACCTTAATTCCTTTCCCCACTTTTTCGCTGATTTGAATGTCAGTAATCATCGTGTAATTAATATCTTTAACTAACGAATCCGCAGCCATACCAATTAATCCACCACCCAAACCACCAGCGACCATTCCGGCCGTGGAGTTAGTGAAACTTCCTGCAGCCGTACCCACCACAGCTCCTGCGATAGCTGACTCATAACCACCAAGTAATGCTGATTGGCTCGCTGAAGCACTCATTTTCCCAATTTTTAAGATATTTGCTTGCAAGATATAATGTGCAGCATCTGGATTATTGAGTACTTTATACCCATGATTCATTAATGCGGTTTTTAGCTGAGGCTGGATAGTAACCTCTTCATCAGAAGTATTTCGCACAGAAACATAAACCGTTTTTTGAGCGCTGGATACGGGGTGTAAAAAGATGGTGTCGCTTTGTCCTGTACTCACTTGCAACGAACCGTGTTCTAGGACAGTGTGAGTTGCCGCACAGCCTGTAAGTACGATCATCGCTCCAACGAGCAATGATTGTGTCAATCCTGATTTAATGTATGCGTTCATTGCATTATCCTTATTTATAAGCAGTTAATTCCAGTGAGATACCCTATTAAACTGACTCGTTAAACGCTCAATCACTGTTTCATTCCATGCCACATCATTCGTATAGGTCCCCTCTATAATCTTTTGCATAATTTGCTTTTGAATCTCAAAGCGATGAATAGGAATAGACTTTGGCGCATCAAATGCCAGCTTTATTTGGCCATCGTGTTGTTGCTCTAAGACAGTACAAAATACTTCATTTCCGATAACTACGGTATCTCCTACCCTACGTGTTAAAATCAACATATTTGTTCCTCTTCTATTGGCTTATTTTTATCGGTTAATGCACTGTTTCATTCTCGATCGGATACATTAAAAACAACTGCTGCCTCCTTAATAATGAATAAGCATATATCGCTGCTTGTGCATGTTTATCAAAATCAAAGCCACCTATGTTTAGGGCCGCCTGTTGCAAACAGGAAATACAACTCTCTAAAATATCAAATACTTCTTGTTCTACAGTCATAATGGATTATTTTGATAAGCGATAAGATTATTGAACCATTATTTAAATGAAGGTGCATTCACCTAGGTGCAAGGATAAGAAAAAAGTGAAAATATTTTTTAGGATGAATAGGCTAATTAAAATAACTATTGAAATCGTAGGTAATTATCAAATGTTTCATAAGTTTTACATAATCGGTAAAGAGTTGTTCTAGGTTAGACTCATGCAATCCCATGTCCTTTAACCAGTTAAAAAAATCCTCTCCTTTTAACAAATTATGCTCCTCTCTAAATTGTTCGACTTGATATATAAGCTCGTATTCTGTAATTGCGTACGTTTGTTGATCAAGAAGAGACAGTAAGTATTGATAATGGATCCTATTCTTTTTTGTTTCAGGAATTGATAGTAATTTAAGAATATTTTCCGCCCTCTGTTGAGAAGCTGAACATTCTGTCTGCTCATGCATAGGAGCACGCAACCAAACAGAAGACAAAGTAGACTCAATTAATTTTTTTTCAAAAAGAGTAAACTCTCTTTTTTTTCTATTTAAATCAGAAACCGTAGAAAGAATGTGTTGTTGGTTTAAAGAAAGCAATAACGACTTTGCATCCTCTTTTTTTGCGTCTATATAATTAGATTTAATCAAATGATAAAGATCTTCTGACACGTGTCGAGCAATTTTCACCCAAGTTCTTTCAGCATAAAAAATGGATCGTATTGAATTTAAAACAGTTTCATTATTAATACTATTTAGTCGTTCAAGCGTTAGGCGGATATTGATTAAAGGAATAGTTTGTACGTTATTGAATTTAGAATAAGCAATTGCCACTTCATCGTCACCATCTACTTCTTCATTCTTATACATCTCATATATACGTCCATGCCCCCTCATTCCAAAAGAATCCAGCTCCGCTGCTCTTAAAGCACCCATTGAAGCCGCACCCCAAACCTCAATACCGTAGTCTAATGCTGTTAATATTTCTTTATGCCACACAGAAGGAACCCAGGAAAAATTTCCATCGATGATAACTATCCGTTTATATCCTGCTTTTATTGCTTTAAGCACATCTCCCTTTTTGATTGAAGGTAAATACATCGCATGGGGAAGTAGATGTATCGCCTCTTGATAGGTTAAGGAAGTTTCTAAAAAAACGACGGTTTCATGCATGACTTATCAAATCCATAGAAACTAGTTTTACTTTTAAAATGCATATTTCTTTGTCATAGTATTTATAAACTAAAATATCCTGATTCTTCCCCTTAATCTTTTCAAATAGAACCGAAAGAGCATCGTCTATCGTCTCTACCGAATAATTGGGCAGCTCAGCAAAACCCTTTTTATCTGTAACAACAGGAAACTCACTAGTTTTAAAATCATACTTAGTATGAATCAAATCATCGCGGGAGCCTGCTATTGTGGTTACTCGCGATTGAATGGCCTCCGTCAGTGCACGATTTAAAGCTATTTGTTTATTGAGATGACATCCACCTCCTTTAAATAGGATTTGATTTTCAAAAGGATTCTTTGATTTAATCAATACCTCAAACGAAGGAATTTCATAAATATTTTCATGAAAGTAAATATGACAATCAAATTTTTTTGTTATATTTTTGACCATTTTGCCATTAACAAAAGCGATCTCAGAGATCTGTTGCGCATTTTGTCGTTCTATCACCTCTAGAATTCCGTGTAAAAGGGCCTCTTTATAATTATTTCCCCCCACAAGTCCGGTTGTATCAGGAGAGTAAATCAACACTTCCGGCAAATAAGAATTTAGTGAGTACTCAGAAAAAGGTACAAAAATGGTTTTTTCTGCAAATACTAATTCAGCTTGTACCCAATTCATTGGTCTTGATGAATCACTAAAATGTACAGACTTTGAAAGATGATTTATTGGTAAAAAAACAGCTTTATCTTGAACTAACTCCAGCTCTGACTTATTAGTTAATTGTGGAGCTAATTCTTCAGCAAAATATACTTCAATAGACTCCATCAATGCCGAGCACTGAGCCGCTTCTTTTGTAAATCCTTTTCCTTGACTCGTAGTTAACGATTTTGCTCTAGGCCTTATTGCAGTGTAGACAGGTAATGCTGTGTAATCTAAATGGGTTAAATCAGCTAATCGTGTAATTCCTGCCAGTTTTTTGAAATGAGATAATACGCTTAGTGTTTCGCCGTAATTGCGAGCTCTTAAAGACGTTTCTGTATGCTCAAAAATCATTTAGAAAGCCTTTCATTAAGATAATAGGCATCAATGCCTAAGGTTCTAAGTTCTGATACAAACAATTTACTTCGATATCCTGATGCACAATAGAATACCAACTTTTTATCTTTATACGATAAGAAAAACGAATAATCAGTATTCTCTTTTATAGGAAAAAATAGATCATCATCTAACTTAGCAATCTCTCGTTCTTCTTTTTGCCTTATATCAACCAGAAAATGTTTGGTTCTATCAAGTTGCTCCAAGGAAATTCCATAATCAGCGTTTTGATTTTGCAGATACCTTAAGCTGATTTTTCTTTGTTTACATGCAAAACAGTTATTATTTTGCTTTATGGGCATCGAAGAGATGTTGAAGTTTTTTGTATCTATTATTCGTATCTGTGGTACTTTCTCATTCTCTATCTTGAGTAAGTAATTTAACGCCAGATTAGCAGCCATGGTTCCTGCTATTCCTGTCACAGTGCCTAACACACCCGCTTCAGAACAATTAGGTATTACACCTATAGGTGGTGGATTAGGGTATAGACAACGATAACAAAGGTGCTTTGTACCAAATAAAGCAAGCTGAATGATATTGACCAAAATACTACAGCTGATAAATACTTTATTCTTTAAAACACAAATATCGTTAATAAGATATCTTGTTTCAAAATTATCTGTTCCGTCGATGATCAAGTCGATATCGGATACTAAGGAATAGCCAAAATCCACATCAAATCTTTTAGTGTGCGCCTCTATAACCACATTTTTATTAACTTTACTTAAAACATCTCTCGCCTTTTCTGCCTTATAGAACCCTATATCGGATTCATTAAATAAGATCTGTCTATGCAAATTAGAAAGATCTACTTTATCATCGTCGACAAGAATTAACTTTCCAACACCAGCTGCGGCAAGATATTGAGCTACTGGACTGCCTATCCCGCCGAGTCCAACGATCATAATTGTTGCGTTATTTATTAGTTTTTGACCTTGTTCTCCAATAACAGAAATTTGGCGTTTGTATCTATCCACTCCACTACCCTCCTGAAATTGAAGTTACAATACACACCTCATCATTAGGTTTAAGAGTAATGTCTTTAATGGATGATATCTGTTCTGAGTTAACAAATACGGAAATATATCCCTTTGAACAACCACTGTCGTCAAACATCTTTTCAAAATTTTCTTTATAAAATTCTGCTAATACTTGTTGCAAATTTGATTTATTGGAAACCAATTGGATTTGTTTTCTATCTGAATTAAACTCTATTAATTGATATTTATGCATTCCTATAACCCGTAGATTTTTGTATAAACGACATATATAATTTACTTATATTTTTAACAATTGTGACGAAAATATGAACGAACAACTGTTTAAAGACCTTACTAAAAACTCATCAGCAGCCAAAATGAGGCTATAATCGATTTTTAGAATTAATATATTTCTACAATATCTTGCTCTGCAAGAAAGTTTCCTGTTTGATTTATTTCAGTAATAGAATCATCCCAACAAATTACCAGCGCTGACTTAGACATATGCGCCATTTGCTCACTGGTATCATCTGGCCTAACAAAAAGTGTCCACTCATTTTGTACAGAAAGCTCAGGCTTATTAATTCTTTTTATAACACCGTTCTTTGTAGGAAAATAACCACAAACGTAATAGCTTTTATTCTTTACCAAGCGAGGAGGTTCAATCCCACAAACAATACAACATAAAATTGTTTCAAGACTTATGGAGTATTTCTTCTGGTATAGCTTATTTAGACCAATACCTGGAGGTCTAGGATTGGTTTCAATAAATTGAATATAACCATCCTTACTCATAAAAAACTCAGTGTGAAGTACCCCGTTATTGAATTCTAATAACTGGCACACCTTAATCGAAGCATCCAAAATTAATTGTCGCTGGTGTGCATCTAAAATATTCAGACTAAATATAGGCAAATTTTTACTGACCATTAAATGATTTGGATGAGTATATTTTCTGGCTTCTACAAATAATATATTCCCATCAAATACTGCCAATTCTGAATGGTATAAATCATCTGCCACATAAGCTTGAACGATATATTTTTCCTCATTCTCTTTCTTATTGAGCAAAAAATTACAAAACTCCTCTTCGGTTTTAATATGATATGTCTCATAAGAACCAGAGGAATTAATAGGTTTAATAAATATCTCTTGTACACCTATCTTTTCTTTGATTGATTTTAGGTTTGAAGATTCAATCAATGTAGTTGTTTTAGGATATGAAAATAAACCATCCAATTTTTGATACATAAGATCTTTATGACTTAATAGCATCGATGTATTCAAGCTCATACCTGCAATATTTAGATTTTCCCTGACTTTTGCTATATCAACAAACATATCTTCCGAAAAACAGACTATATAATCAGGGCGAATCGAATCACAAATAGCTAGTAGATCTTCAAATGAAAATGAGCTTACTAATACATTTTCTCTGTCCTTAACAAATTTAGATACATCTTTAATCAAAAAAATGGGAGAAATCCCTAATTGAATGAGTAGATCACAATCAATTAGTTCATAATCCTGAAGGGGATCAATGCATAACAGTTTCTTTATTTTCATTATATTTAATACCAAAACATCCTACTAAAAATGTTGTTTTCGAAGGAAACTGCTCAACTGAATAACCAAGCTTATCAGTTACTTCTAAAAAACGAGGATCGTAAGAAAAAATTGTCTCTCTAGGCAGCTTAAATAGGTTATTAGTCACTTGGTTGTTCTTTTCATGAAAAAGGGTTAGCTCCAGATTCGTTGCGCTTTCAAAAAAAGGCGTACTCTTGAAATGACCTAATTTATTTATATGTTCTGCATATTGTAAATAAGTATCGAATATTAATTCACAACGCTGTGGTTTATTTGAAAATGATGTTGGTTTGAAAGCCATCTCTTCTTTGAGTATTGAATAAAAAACAGGATCATTTTTATTTTTATCAAAATGCACAGGCTCCATAACAAAGGGAGTGTATTTGGATTTATATATATCGCGATATAAGTCAACAATAAAGTCTAAGGGCAATAAATCATCACCGACAGCCAATCCGTAGCCAGGAACTTGTCCCGTTCCTATGGTAATTAATTGGCTAATCGCATTATTAGTGAATTCATTTTGAGATATTTCGGGGTTATTTGCCCGAACATAAGCCATTAGATAATTATAAAAAGGTAGATTTGCATAATATCCTGTCTGATTAGAATCAAACTCCATCACTAAACTCAAAAGAGTAGGTAATTTATTCTCTTTTATTAAGGTTACAATTTCAGAAGGAAATACCAATAATCTTGAACGCCAGTTACAATTAGCCGCATCACATAAGCTTTTGAAGGTTAAATAATGTTTTCCAAGATCATCTGGGACTGGAATATCTGCCTTAAAATACTTTTCTAAACTCGCATGAGGCCTTGCATCTGCCACAGGACAGAGTAAGAATGTATTCCTTGCGCCCGAGGATATTTGTAATATATCAGTAGGATGATGAGTATTTGAAGCATTATAAAGTGAACTAACGCTTAAAAAATCTCCTTCTCTATAGACCTGGTGTGTACTCGACTTCCCTTTAAATTCAATAAACATTTCAAGATTTTTTTCTAAAACCATTGAAAAAGGAACTGAAGACAGTCTGCCACCCGTATTTGGTAAATAGAAATGGTGTTCATCTGCAATGATCTGCCCATACTGATATTCAAGAACAGTAAAAAGCATATTTTGAATACCGTCTATAGTTTCCAATACTTCATAGAGGCGTTTGTTAACCCGAGCTATGTCCGTTTTTACCTTACCCCACGATAATTCACTCATATGGCATCAATATAAAATCCTATTAATAACTGAATCATACAAGAGAAGATGAGGGTATTCAATCAAGTTGTATTTCATGTAATAAAATTTATCGGTAAAAATAATAATTTTTATTGCATTAATGCATTTCAAGTTATAAATTATGTCACATGGAATGCGTTTTATATAAAAACGGAGTTTTAAATGACAATCGATCATGTGGATAATCAAATCATAAAAATGATAGTCAGCGGCTGTCATGTGAATGACATTGCAGAAGATACAAAAAAGTCAAAAAGATACATTCTTTATCGACTCAGTGACTTAAAAACAAGCTTTAATTGTAAAACCACGCCTCAGTTAATTTATATGCTGACTACATCAGGGTTAATTAAGTAATATTTTTTACATGGATGTATTATGAATAATTCGATTTATTATTTAGGCTTTAACAAGCTTCTTTCATTAACCAAATGCTCTAAAGAAGCACTTCTCTTAGATAAAATAATTTTTCATCATCAAGGCACTCTTTTAAAGCGTGACAATAGATTATGGTTTACAAGGAAAATCCCTGATCTTGCTGCAGAACTTGGGTTTAGTGAAAGTAGAATATACATCTACCTAAAAAGCTTAGAAGAAGAAGGCCTAATTATTCGAAAACGATTTAAATATTACGGCGTACCTCGATCGTTTATAGCTATTACAGAAACACTTCAAAACAAATTACAACTGATCTACAAAGAACCAGAAACCATTATAGAGATAAAAGAAAAGGAGATTACCCCTGAACCGGATATAAACGAGAGAATGGATTATCTTGTTTCAACAGATACCATTAATAAAGAAAAAAATAGAGTAATTAATAATATTACTTTTCCTAATTCAGACAATAAACTACCATTTACTGAGCTCAATATCGTTAAAGGGATGTTGTTGAATGTTCAAAAGCAACACGGAGTAAAACTATCCTCACCACAAAAAGTCTTCGATGAGGTGGTATTTTCATTAAATAACCAAGAGCAATTTCAAAAAATTGGCACTTTTCAACACAAAATTAATATAATTTCTCAACTTCTTCGCACTAATCGCTGGAGAACACCCAAAGGATTTAATAAATACTCTCCTGAAGGGAAACATTACCAAGAAAAGCAAGATCAAGAAAAGGCGGCCCGCCTGCAATTGAAGAAAGAAGAGTGTACTTATTCTGGATTAGATGAGATAGCTACGAATAACCGTTTATGCAATGGTTATGAATTGGCTCATCATCCAAGTACTAACAAGGAATTGCAAAAATCCCTTCAAATTCAACAAAGCCTTATTAATGGTATTAAAAAAGATATTAAAACAATAAAAAACCGTAATATATTGGATAATTTTCTTAAAATATTAGCTCAAGAAGAAACAAAATTATCTAAGTTACAGGCCGAATTATCGTTACAATAGATTATGCCATTCCCTTGATAGCTTCGGTCGAGTTTTTTTGTATACTATTCTCAATCGTTTTAGAACAAAACCATAGAATAAGTGCACCCAAAATTGCATAAAAACCTAGCTGGGTAAAAGCGCCCAAATAGTGTTCATTACTAATAAGAGGATTTAATGATTCAGATTGAGTCATTAAATTAGAAAAATAATTGGATATTGTGGCTGCTATTCCTGAAGCCATCATCCATATACCCATCATGAGCCCTTGTAATTTTTCTGGTGCAAGACTTCCTATCATCGCGTAACCAACAGGAGCAATAAGCAACTCCCCTATTGCTTGAAGAAGATAATGCACAATAATCCAACTCATGCTAGTTAATCCATCAGTACCACAATTCTCTATGCCAACAGTCAATGCCAAAAACGACAAAGCAATAAACAGTAAGGAACTCATAAATTGTTTTGATATGGAAATGGTGATTTGTTTCTTCCTTAATTTATCAAATAGTTTGACAGCTATAGGTGAGCCAATAATTACAAAAATTGAGTTTAAATTCATTAACCATTGTGGAGGAATATAATAAGAACCCATGTAAATATTCACGTTGTACTTCAAAAATTGAGAAATACCCATCGGTCCTACAAAATAAAGCATCCAAAATACAATTGAACTTCCAGTTAAAAATACAAAAGAATAAATTTTTTTCCGTGCATTATGCGGACTTAAACTACGTCCAAGTAATGTAATATATAATAATGCCGCAGCACCAATAAAAAGTATGAGGCTATTTGCTAACCAGGAATAATAAAACCCTACTAGAAGGATAGGTATAATTAGTATGATTAATACCAGTCCTAGCTGCCCCCTCTTTATCTCCTCTCTGATATTTACGTTATCTTTTGCAAAATATCTCCACGATTTAATTATGAAAAACACCGTAATTAAATTAATCAAATTACTTACTTCAAATAAACGATCGTATCTATCGTTAATATCAATAAACCCACTCATGACATAACCAGAGAGAAACCCTATATTCATCGCGCTGTAATTATAAAAAAATGCTTTTTCTCTTAATTCATTTTCGTTACTAGTAAATTGTTGGGTAATAAGGCAATTAATACATGTAGATCCTAATCCGCAACCGATAAGAAACAAACTTAACCCTAGATATACAAATGACTCAGAAAAATTAAGGACTATTAGGCCTAAAGTTTGTATTAGTGTTGAAATGGCAAATAGCAATCGATTACTTAAAAATCTGTCCCCAATGTAACCAGCTACAAAATGCAAAATGAAATTTGATGCAAGAAAAAATCCAACGACCCCATTGGATTGCATTTGAGTTAAGCCAATGTTCTTTGTCAAATAAAGGGATAATGATGAAAATAAAATAGCAAAACTAAATGTAGTTACTGCGTTTAACCAATGTAAATACACTATTCCTTTTTTCTCACCTCTTACAGCATGCATTTCATATCCTTATTAAAAAAAATTCTTTACTGTTACATCACACAATCAATTTCTTCATATTTTAGTAGGATTAAATCCCGCAACAATTTTTTAGGTTCAATTTGCATTGATGGAATAGCTGTTTGTTCGGCCAATATAAATCCACTTTTATTACAATGCTCAATAAAACTAAATAGCTTTATAAAATAATTATCAACGTTAAGAAATCCTATCTTTTTGTCTAGCTCTCCAACTTTTATGGCATTCCATGTTTCAATCGCTTCCTCTAATGTTCCCAAACCACCTGGCATAACGACAAATGCGTCTGCCAGTTGTTGAAGCATTCTTTTCCTTTCTTGCATGGAAGAAACTATATGAAGTTCATCTAGAATGTCTAACGGTTTTTCCTTGTCTAAAAGATGTGTGGTTATAACCCCGACTACTTTACCGCCTAGCTCTTTTACAGTTTTTGCTAATAAACCCATCATACCCAGACTTGACCCACCATAAACTAGGGAAAGTCTATGAGCCACTATTTCATGAGCAAGTTTAATAACAGCTTTTTGAAATGCCGGATTACTTCCAGAGCTAGCGCCAAGGTATACACAAATTGTTTTCATTACACATTCCCTTTATTACTTACTTTGTATCATACAAACAGCGCTTGGTATGAAATAGGAATAGAAATTATGGAACGAACACTCCCTGCAAACGTCCCACCATAAAATAATACCAATCCCCGTAAATGTCCCATCTTTAAGGTTTAATTTCTATTGAACCAACTCAATATAATCTTCCATTGATATGATAGTACCTATTTCATTATGTTTATTTTCTTTAATGAAGCTATGAAAAGAGGCTTTGGTTGCAGGGTGATCTAGGCCATGCTTTTTATACCAATTTTTAAGAATACTACTTTGCTCTTTTATGAACTCCTCAAAATCATTGTTTAAATCGCTTTTTTGATGTTCTGTTAATTTATCTAGATAAGTGTTTATCTTTTTATTTACATACTGCTTGTAACGCTCTGACTGTTCTTCCAATTTTTCTTTCTTTTCTTTTTCTTTAGCCTCTAAGATCTTGCGACGCTCATTAATTACAGCTTTGCTCGATCTGCTTAGCTTATAATCTTTTTTCAATGCTTCAATCAAATAGCCAGCTAATCCTCTAATTTTTCCAGCAACAAAACTTTCTGATTGAGTAATAATTTCTACTTTCTCTCGAATATACTCACTATCATATTTTGCATATGTCTCATCAATCATTTGAGTCGAAAATCCAAAAGTATTAATCAATATTTGTTTTAACTCCTCATCAATTGATAAGTTATTTAGCTGAATTGGAGATTCATCAACCTGTTTTTCTAGTTTGAATCGAACTCTAGTAACTTTCTGATTAACTCGTTCTATTTCAGGAACAATACGGATAGGTGATACGGTATTTACTTCATTTACCCCAACATCAAGTACTCTTTTCTTAAAATCCTTAAATACTTGATATTTTCCATCAAATACGCCCATTAACTTTCTAAAAATCTCTATAGGAAACCATGGTGTCTGCGCAAGTCCTTTATATCGAATACAGTTCTCATAAAGCGCCAAACCATAACCTGATTTAAACTTTGAAATTAGATCGATATTGATTTGACCATAAATCTCAGGTTGATACATGAGATCTTTCATTACCTGACTATATTCATAAATACAAATCCCATTTGAAAGTTCCGCAGAAGCCAATATTGAGCTTGCCTTCCACTTTTTTTCTTGTCCTGTTGAACAATCAATAACGTTCCACTCGATAGCTATTGTTATTAATCCAATGAGAGCTTCCTTTAACTTTGCAGTATCTTTGCTATTGTAACCAATCAGTTGATATAGATCCTTTCCTCTGATTTCGAATTGCTGTTTGTAAGGAAGATCTGGATATGCATTAAATAGCAGGGCATTAAACAGCTTTCGCTGAACTAATGACAGGTTATTAGAACAATGTATTGCGTTAACATGTTTTTTGAGTTCGAGACTCTTATTATTTATTGCTACGCTTCCCATACGTTTCTCCATGCTACTAAACACGTAATCCGAGTACTCGGATTAGCTTTCAATCCGAGTACTCGGATTCTGCTACAATTTGCTCTAAATAATTTGAAACGTGTTTACACATATCTTCTACATTAACAAAACTAGCAATCTCTTTATTAAGAACAATAGATGGAAGTCCTCGATAATCTGACTTAAAAGTAAATAATTTTTTTCCATTTATAGAAATATAAGACTTAGCATTACTCGTGGTTTTAGTTTCATTTTTTTGTAGTAATGTCTTCTCTTCAAATATTTTTTCTAATTTAGCCTGTGAGGTGATTGTCTTACCTAACTGATTCGCAATAGAGAGCATTTTATCGTAGTTGCTTTTAGACTTATTAAGTAATTGAACAATCGTTACAGCAAGCTGTTTAGAAAGGGTATGTACATCAGGGATAGCGTCCACTATATCTTCTGGAATTTTAGAATAAGCCATCAATTCATTAAATGTTGAATAGGAAATACGTAATTTTTCAGAAAGTTCCTTTTCTGTTTTAAATACATTATCTGATAACAATCGTTTATAAAGCATCGCATTAGAATAATTACTAACATCATTCCTTAGCTTATTTTCTGCATCTTGCGATGCAATCGCGTCTTGTACGTTGGGAATATCTTTTCTAATTACAAGAAAAGGAATTCCTAATCGCATACAGGCGATGTGTCTTCTTCGGCCGAAAATAACCTCATACTTTATTTTCCCATGAGGATTAGGGTGGTTTCTTACTAAAGCTGGCTGTAACTGCTTATTTGATTTAATAGAATCAATTAGACCATCAATATCACCCAACTCACCTTCTTGGCGGTTAGCATATTTCCATGGCTCGCACTCTTCTGGGTTAACGTAAATTAATTCCTGTTCAGCAAATTCAATCCCAGATTGGGTTTTAAAATAAGATGGCGCCTTAGGAGCAGCTTGTTTTAAAACAACTTCTTCCTCAGCGGTCTCTATTTTCTTTACTTGACCACTTTTCATTAGCATACCTAAGGGGCCAGAATTATGAACGTTACGTTTGCTATTATCCATGTTACTCTCCACTTACAAAGGATGCTTTAGATTGCTTTTCCCAGATTTCTTTAAAGTTATTAATAATTTCAAGATTTACATCATCCAAATGTTGCAAAGCTCTGCGATAAGCTTCGCGGCTACCACGCGGTTTTGAAACATCATAAATGGTTCCAATCTCATTAGCTGCTTTTGCAACTTCAACGGTTTCACACATATGATTTGTGAGAATATATCTACCAAACTGTTCTCGCATCATATTCTCCATCTGTAATGCTTCGTTACTTCCGCTGTGCTTGGAAATGAGGATTCGCAAATACTCCAATTTTTTTGAAGGTAATTCCTTGAACATATTTCGTAAGGTAGCCGTATACATAATAAAGCTTGAATAGTCGTTCATACTGGGAGGAATAGGGATAATGATTCCATCACAGGCAATGATTGCGTTGAGCGTTAACAAGCCAAGATTTGGGCCACAGTCGATCAAAATAACATCATATTGATTTTTAATAATCTTTAATGACTCAGATAAGCGAATAAAAGGAGAACCTAAACGCTCATGGTTGTTTTCTTTTTCGTTAGGTAATATAAGATCACAATCTTGTATGGCTAAGTTAGCAGGGATGATATCTAAACCATCAAAATGCGTTTTTAGTATTACATTTTTGATGTTGTTAGGATTTGAGATTAACACATTGGTTATTGTGTCTTCATAACGTAGTTCCAAATCGGGGATTAACCCTGAACTAATTAAAGTTGCTGTTCCTTGTGCATCGAAGTCTAACAGGAGAACCTTTAAACCTTCGATGGCAATTTTCTTTCCTAAATCAACTGTAGTTTCAGTTTTCCCAACTCCGCCTTTTAAGTTAGAAACAGCTATGGTTAAGCATTTCGAACCTTTTGGTCTTTTGTATCGAGTTTCTGCTTTATCTCTAAGCGCATTGATGGCAGCTAATGTATATTTTTTTACTTTTCTACCATTTTCAGAGTCTTCGATTACTACTCCTGGTATATCATCTGAGGATTCTAATAATTTTCTGAATGTAGGGTCAGAAACCTTAACCATTTTTGCGGCTTCAATTGCTCCCCAAGTTCTTGGTTTTTTTCTTTTTTCGGGATTAATTACAAAATTTCTTAATGTCAGTAACATTTCGTTACCCGCTTGATAGAACTTATCCATTAATTGTTCTGGATGATCTGTACCATACGTAATGATTTGAGGATCAAGCATGATTTCCCTTTTATTAAAATAATTAATTTTCACATTTTTTATAATTTATCTGTGATTTATTGAAAATGCAACAGAAAATTAAAATTTCTATTTACTATAGAAACACAACGTGTTTTAATTTTTTTAAGATCATTTTATTAGTTGTTTAGAAGTTGGATGAGTCAATGTTCTTAAGGGTTTTAAAAGAATCTTGGGGACACTTACGGGAATTGTCAGGGACGTTTACAGGGATGGTTGCGGCATTTACAGGATAGGGTGAGACGTTTTCGGGAAGCAAAAATAAGAAAAATAACTGATGATGCGACGTTTACAGGTAAGGTGGGACGTTTGCAGGGATAATTGAGGAGAGACACTTGTGTCAAATATAGAATTGAAGGGATTGAAGTTGCTTCGAGCCTTAGACAATTCATTCCAGGATGGAGAATCTATACCCAGCGAATCGATAACTCATTTAGCTGTTGAGTTATTAAATTCTGGCAAATATCAGCCTAGACAACAATTTAATGAATCTATTTTAGACGAGCTTGCAAACTCCATCAAAGTCCAAGGGATTATTCAGCCACTTATTGTTAGAAAGATTACAGAAGAACGTTATGAAATTATTGCTGGTGAGAGACGTTGGCGAGCAGCAAAAAAAGCAGGATTAACTTATGTGCCAGTTATTATTAGAAATATTGATGATAATGTTGCTCTTGCATTTTCACTGATTGAAAATATTCAACGTGAAAATCTTAACCCGATTGAAGAAGCGTTAGCATTAAACCGTTTTCGCGAAGAGTTTGAAATGACTCATGAGGACATAGCACAAATGATAGGGCGATCTAGAGTCTCGGTTACTAATACGCTTCGCTTACTATCTTTGGATTCTAGAGTAATAGAGATGCTAAACGAGGGTAAAATTGATATGGGACATGCCCGATCGCTTTTGAAACTTTCGCCAGAACATCAATATCAGGTTGCATGCACCGTCATTGAGAAACAGCTCAATGTGCGGGACACGGAGGTATTAGCAAACCGATTGAAGTTATCAGGGAATAATGAACGTGACAAGACTTTTTCTTTTGCTACACGGCATGACAAGTGTGAGGAGTGGAGTACCTATCTATCTCAACAATTTACAACAAATGTTTCTGTAAAAGTAAATGCTGAAGGTAAGGGAAAAGTGATTATCGAGGTGAATTCTGCTAGTGAGGTTGATTGGTTGATCAAACTAATGAGCGAAAGAGGATAGTTATCCACAAAATCTGTTGATAACGTTGTGTGATAATCGTGGGTTATAACGTAATTAAGCCTGTTAATGAGAAAGAAGAGCGTGTTTAATTTTTGGATTAATGATGAGACCATTGCGTATTTTTATCAGTAGCGTACAACAAGAATTTAAAGAAGATCGTCTAGAGATATGCCATTGGTTGAAAAATGATCCCTTAATGCGTCGTTTTTTTGATCCATTTTTATTCGAAGAATTGCCTGCTCATGATAGGAGGGCAGATCAAGTTTATCTAGAACAAGTACGTGCTTGTGATATCTATATTGGTCTTTTTGGCTATGATTATGGCTTTGAGAATGCAAAAGGTGTTTCCCCTACTGAGGAAGAATACAATCTAGCCTCCGAGGAACATAAGACCCGATTAATTTTTATAAAGGGAAATGAAGAAAGTAAACGTCACCCTAAAATGAAAAATCTTATTACTCGTGTTGGAACTGAATTAATCAGAAGGCGTTATCAATCTATTTCCGAGCTTATTTCCAGTGTTTATGCGGCTTTAATACATGATTTAGAAGAACGAAAATTAATCAGAAATAGCCCTTTTGATGCTGCTCCTTGTCGAGGAGCAACATTATTTAGATTTAGATGAAGAGGGGATGACGGCTTTTTTACGTCGAGCAAAACGAGGACGTGGATTTCCACTGCCTATCGATGCGACCTCTTTTGAATTACTGTCCCATTTGAATTTGCTAGAGGAGGATAAGCCTACACATGCAGCAATGTTACTCTTTGGAAAACAACCACAACGGTTTGTTATGTCATCCGAGGTAAAATGTGCTCATTTTCACGGGACAGAAGTAGCCAAACCCATTCCTTCATATCAAGTATATAAAGGCACGTTATTTTCACTGGTCGATCAGGCGATTGATTTCGTAATGTCCAAAATTAATCTTTGGGTGGGAACCAGAGAGGGCGGGGCGGAAGTGCCTGTTGCCTATGAAATTCCTCAGGAAGTTGTCGCAGAAGCGATTGTGAATGCGGTTGCTCACCGTGACTATGATAGTAATGGAAGTGTGCAGGTTATGCTGTTTGCAGATCGATTGGAAATTTGGAATCCAGGAGGACTCCCTCCATCATTAACCTTAGAAAAATTACGTCATCCACATGGTTCTGTTCCAAGGAACCCTTTACTTGCTGAACCCTTGTATTTGACGAAATACATTGAGCGCATGGGAACTGGTACAGGCGATATGATTCGTAGTTGCCGTGAGGTTGGACTGCCTGAGCCTGAATTTTCTATCTCCGATGGATTCAAGACAACCATTTGGCGTAAATCATCATCGATGACCGGACAAGTTACCGGACAAGTTACCGGACAAGTCGATCCATGGATTGAGCGGGTACTCAGAGCATGCGAATTAAAAGGAGAGCTGAAAAGTATAGAACTGCAAGAGATTGCTGGGATCAGGCATCGTGAAACTTTTCAACGTAATTATCTTGATCAATTGCTCAGGGATGAGTTAATCGAGCGTACTATCCCAGATAAGCCTAAAAGTAGATTGCAAAAATATCGCTTGTCCAAAAAGGGAAAAATTTTATTAGAAGATTTATCTAAAAATAAAAAATAGGATTAAGCCGGTGTTAGAAAAGAGAAAGAGATAAAAGCAATTATTAAAGTGACTTTGTTTGAATGATTTCTGTATAAGGGAGCGCTGTTTAGCAAAATATCACCGAAGGGCAATTTTTATGCGTTTAAGTAAAAAAATCAACTTCCATATTTTAGTTTTAAGCGTTGTTTTGACTACAACCAATGGTTTTGGTTACATAAAAAACGTCGTTTCATTAAGCGCTATTAAAACACGTTTATGATAACTCTATATATTAAATAATCATTAAACATAGATGGATTCGATATTAAAAGAGAAAATCAGCTAAGGCAAAACGGTAAGCCATGGCGTCATTTAGAAAATAGCCAAATTAGCAATGCGCTTTAGGCGATCAGGGTTGTCTTCAACATAAATTGCGGTGGTGACAATGTTAGCATGACCCGCAAGACGAGAGACAGCTTTAATATCCGCGCCTTGTTCAATTAAGCGGGTAATGAAAGTACGTCGACCAGAATGGGAGCTTGCCCCAATGATTCCTGCCTTATCATAGAGTGACTTGAACCATTTTTGCAAACTATTAGGCGTAAAGCGACTTTTACGTTGGGTCTGAAATAAGGGTTTGTCTCGTGCAACATGTTTTAGGGTATCGAGATGAGCTTGGAGTGCTTTGCGGATTTTTTCATTGGCAAGATAAGCGTAACGTTGTTTTTCACCTTTGGTCATTGAGCGCTTCAAACAAATCTCTTCGAGTAATTGATAGTTGTAATCGGCTACATCTGCAATAGTGAGAGAGGCGATTTCTTTCACTCGCAATCCAAGTCCAAAAGAACAATATACAAGGGCACTATTTCTTATAGCGAATTGCCCATCTTTGGCAACAATAAGCAGGCGCTTAAACTCTGTCTCACTTAAGACCCTGGCTTTTCCTTCTTTTGGCATAAAAGACTCAATATTTTCCTGTTTTAATGGTATTCTAAATAAATTAGGCTGTCTTGGCAAAAGCAAAAATAAAACTGTGGTTTATAGTAGAACTTTAGTATGAATACACTCATCGATGCAGCAATAAAATATCTTTCCAATCATTATTGCAGTGAAAAAGAGCTCATAAGGCAATTAGAGAGGGATTTTTCGCATGTGCCCGAGTTAGATGCTCAGATTCATGCAACCATAGTTCGCCTTCGGGAATTACATTTAATTAATGATAATCGTTTGGCTGAATCATTAAGTGCCCGTTATATCCATAAAGGAAACCGTTTTATTCAACAAATATTAAAACAAAAGGGCGTTAAAGAAGAGGTGATTGAGCAAATCTTAGAACATATTGAACTGGAAGAAGTTCGCGCCCTAGATGAAGCTCGGAAAAAAATGCGTGGATTTAAAAATGATACAGATGAGGCGATAAATACAAAATTGGCTCGTTTCTTAAGTGGCCGAGGTTTTTCCCATGCTACGATAAAAACCGTACTTAAACAGTTAAGTGAAGAACAGACTACTTAAAGTTTTAGATAGTGTAGCGGATGAATACAACAATCATTTGCATCTATAAGAAAAGAAAACTGTAAATTAAACTCTGAATGAAATGATAAACTTACAACGCATCATGATTATTGGTAGACCAGGAAGTGGCAAGTCCACTTTTTCTGTTATGTTGCAAAAGAGTTTAAATATTCCTTTGTTCCATTTAGATAAATATTTTTTTATTGCCGATTGGGTGCCACGAGAATATGAGAATTTTTTGTCACTCCAAAAAGAATTAGTTGCTAAGCCTTGCTGGATTATTGATGGTAATTCCAGTAAATCATTCGAGATACGTTATCGTGAATCCGATATGTGCTTGTACTTTAATTTACCCAAATGGCTATGTTATTGGCGGGTATTTAAGCGCTTGTTTTATAAGGCTTCAGAAATCGATGATAGAGCCGCTGGTTGCAATGAAACGGTACGATGGTCGCTATTAAGTTATATGTGGAACTATGAACAACGGATTAACCCTTTATTAAATGCTTTAAAGAACCAATATCCAAAAGTGAAATTCATTGAGCTGCGTAGTCCATATGATGTGGCGCACTTGATGCGTGTGCTTACACATAAAGAAGAGTACAGTATTGTGACAGGATTTTAATAAATGATGCCGACGAATATGATGATACTCTTGATGGGTATTGCAGGTACCGGTAAAAAAACCATAGGCGAGGCAATTACAACACTGGCTTCTCAGTTTCGATTAGCGCATCACCATGCTTGGATCGATCCGGTTCTAAAACTTCTAGGTAACGATGCTCAAGTATTTTGGTCTCTTGATGATAAAGGATGGGCAGCGCTTAACAAGGCCCGAGATGTGATTTTTGATACGATGACTGAGGTTTGTTCTAAAGAAACGAGCTTTGTTATTACCTATGAGCTCTTAGCGAATAATTCTTGGCATCAGGAGTTTTTTAATCAAGTACAAGCCGTTGCTCAAAAACGGGAAGCTATGTTTGTTCCTATCCGATTGATTTGTAATGGTGCAGAGCTTGTTAAACGCTTAAAATATTCAGATCGAAAAGGCTATTTTAAAACACAGGATGAGGCACTCATTACAAAAAGACTGTTTGAAGAAGACGTTTATTTTAGCAAAGAGCCGTATGAAATGACTCTAGATGTTAGCTGTCTTTCAGCAGAGGAGTCAGCGCGTCGTATTTTGGATTGGACTTCCTTAGTTTATGGGAGTAAAAATCAGAATCTTGAATTTAAACCATTGGGTCAAAGAGATTTGAACTTAATGACCCAATGGTTTGCAGAGCCTACGGTAAAACAAGGGTACGCACGAAATCAACAGTTTTCTTTGGAAGATATTAGTGCAAAGTACTCACCCCGAATTGAAGGCATTGAGTCTATCCCCAGTTTTATTATTTATTTAAATCAAAAACCAATTGGTTTTATTCAATATTACTGTCTTTCCGACCATTTACCCGAAGGAATTTCAGGACATAATGCTTCCTTGTTTGACGAGGCAACACCTGAACAATTGGCTGGTATCGACCTTTTTATTGCAGAGCCATCGTTTCGTGGAGTAGGGTTGGGCAGACAAATTATAAGGCGTTTTATTGCCGAACAACTCTACAAATTTAAAGCCGTTGTGGTTGATCCACAAATTGGAAATGAGCAAGCCATTCCGTGCTATCAAAAGGCTGGTTTTCTTCCCACGCAATACAGTGAAGACGCTAATTACCTACTCATGATAAACATGCTTTCTTATAGAGGCTCCTATGAATATTCTTGAAACTTCCCGTCTGATTTTACGTACTTGGAGAGAAGCTGATCTTGATCCTATGTCACTTATTGATCAAGATAAAAAGGTATGCCAATTTTTACCAGGAATAGGGAACAGGAGTGCTACAAAAGCAGGCATTGAGCGGATGATTGCACATTATAAAGAGAAGGGATTTTCTTTGTATGCTGTTGAACTAAAAAATACTGGAGAAATGATAGGATTTTTAGGGTTAATGACCCCTTCTTTTGAAGCGCACTTTACCCCTGCTGTTGAAATTGGCTGGAGACTTTCCTCAATGCATTGGAATCAGGGTTATGCTACGGAGGGAGCAAAAGCGGTTTTGCATTATGCATTTACCTCTTTAAATCTTCCCAAAGTAGTTTCATTTACAGCAGTGAATAATCTAGCTTCAAGACGTGTTATGGAAAAAATTGGTTTACAACATAACCCAAAGGATGATTTTGACCATCCCAAATTGGAGCAAAACAGTCCCTTGAGACGGCATGTGCTTTATCGATTATCTAGGGCTGATTATTTGAAAAACAAGAGTATTCAAGAATGATTTGGGAGACCACATTAAAAAAAATTACGGATGAAACGGCAAATCGTGCTGCTAATAAGTGGGTAAAAAAACCTACCCATCTTAAGCTTATCAATAATCAAATTAACTGTGTTTATCGATTTGAATCTAAGAACCAAGGCTTTTACCTTCGCATGACGCATGAAAAAATACGAAAAGCTCACGAACTTTTGAGTGCCATTGATTTTCAGAAGCATTTATTTTTGTGTGGTACGCCTATTTGTGAACCGGTTGTATCCCAAGAAGGAAATGATGTCGAAACGGTACACCAAGATGATTTGGAATTTTTTGTTCATGTTTGCCGTGAGGTGCCAGGGCAAATCATGAATTTTGATTATCCAGATAAAAAAGCTTATCTCACATGGGGCCGCGCCCTAGGTCTATTGCATCAAGCCTCGCAAAGTTATGTTGCATCGGAACATCATTTTTTAACTTGGGAAGATTTGTGGCGTGAAACTTGGGATTATGCGCGTCAAGAAGAGGCTCTGATCCAGGATTTATACCAAACCATCACGACACGCTTCAAAACTTTTTCAATCAACTCAGCACATTTTGGCCTAACCCATGGGGACCATCGTCCTGGGAATGTGCTTTATGATGGTGAGAGCGTTCATCTGATTGATTTTGATGAGCCAGTTTATCATTGGTATCTTGCCGATATCGCTAAACCTTTTTTGGACTTATGCAATAAGCCATGGCCTCTCTGGAAACCCCTGTTTGAATGGTTTATAGAAGGGTATAGGCAAATCCGGCCATTGAGTTCAGACGAATTAAAAGAAATGAATCATTTTTCGCAAATGAAAAGCTTGGATATCTACCTTTGGTGTAAATACAACTGGTTTGAAGAAACAGCGCCAGGAGGAAAGCCACGCAATGAGTGGCTTCATGACTTAAAAACTATGGCATTAACGCCTTTGTTTTATGTACCATAATCGATTAAGGCGATTTATATTGGGGTGGGTAATGAATAATATCATGGATGCGCGATAGTTCATTGGTTGGATTCCGGTAGCCATGCGGTTGATTGGCATTAAAACGAAGCCCTTCTCCTTTAGAAAGTTTTTTCCAGCTCCCGCCTAACAAAAGCTCAATGGTTCCATCCACAACAATGACATGCTCAATGACTCCATGTTTATGGGGAGGTGAAAGATGTTCACATTCGGGCAATAACTCAATAACAAACAATTCAAAATGTAACTGCTCATCAAAAGGAAATAGAGGCAGTACTCGTATTTTTTCATCATCTGGATGCAAGGTTTCAGCATGTCCCGCCCTATAAACAGGATTGGTTGAATTATCCAGACTGTCTTCAATAAACGAAGAAAAGGAGGCTTGAAAGCCGCTCGCAATTTTCCATAAGGTAGAAATCGTTGGACTTGATTCTTCTCGTTCAATTTGCCCGAGCATCGCTTTAGAAACGCCGGTTTCAAGCGCTGTTTTGTCTAAACTCCAACCTCGTTCTTGTCTTAATGATTTTAATGTTTTTGCAATACGTTTTGAAATTTCTTGCATGATATCTCTTAATAAAAAAGCTTGTGCGTTTTAGCGCACAGGTATATACTGGTCTATTATGCGTTATAACGCACGAATTGTGAAGTAAATTGTGGAGGACTGTATGGTTGAACACCCTTTTAAAAACAAACTGGTTGCGGTACTTAATAAGCATATTGAGCCTGGCAAAGTGATGAACGCACTTGCTCATATGTGTATTGGTTTAGGTGCTGTGATTGGTAATGAAGAACTGCGTTTAACCGATTATCGAGATGCAGATGGAGGAGCTCACCCTTATATTTCAGAAATACCCTTTATCATTCTTTGCGAGAACTCCAACAAAATTAGATCATTACGCCAGAATGCTTTAGCAAAAAATGTTCTTTTTAATGATTTTACCGATACGATGACTGTGGGTACCTATCAAGAGCAAATTGAAAGAACGGCACAGGTTAAAGAGAACGATCTGATTTACTATGGCATTGTTTTATTTGGGGATTGGGACGTAGTGACAGAACTCACTAGGAAGTGTTCTTTGTGGCGATGATGGGATGGTAATCATGATGAATAAAGATAAAAACTTAAGTAAAAGCGCTCAGATCATACAGGATTTTTTATCTCAGAAGGGAATATCGTGTGACGTCAAGGAACTTGATTCGAGTACACGTACTGCAAAAGATGCCGCTGATACTTTGGGGTGTAATGTTGCTCAAATTGTGAAGTCACTACTATTTCGCACTGAAAAAACCAACAAGCCGATATTGGTATTAGCAAGTGGTGTTAATCGTGTGAAAGAGGTCCTTATTGGGCACCTTATCAATGAAGATATTGGGAAAGCTGATGCAGATTTTACACGAGAAATAACTGGCTTTGCGATTGGTGGAGTTCCTCCAGTTGGCCATAAACACGTTATTAATACGGTTCTTATTGATGAAGATTTGTTGTGCTATGAAGTTCTATGGGCAGCTGCTGGAACGCCCAATGCAGTGTTTTCACTCTCTCCTGATGAACTGAAATATATAACGAATGGGATAGTGGTTAAGATTAGAGAATAAATCATGCATAAACTATTTTGGGATAATCCCTATCAACGCCAATTAATGACTAAAGTGGTGTCGGTAAATGAGAACCGACTACTTTTTGCAGAGACTATTGGTTTTTCGTTTTCCGGTGGTCAAGAAAGTGATACAGTTCGCGTGAATGGCCTGATGGTCACTCATTCTGAAATAGAAGATGACTTGATTTATTATACATTACCTTCGGAGCATGGGCTTTCTGAGGGCGATGTTGTCCTTATGGAAATCGACTTTGTTCGTCGCTACAAATTGATGCGTCTTCATTTTGCTGCTGAATTAATCTTGGAACTTGTCCAAAGAATGCTTCCCATTGAAAAAATAGGTGCGCATATTGCTGAACATAAGGCTAGAATCGACTTTAGCTATCAGCACAATATCTCGGATATTTTTGACTCTCTTTTGTTTGAATACAATCAAATTATTGCAAAAGATATGCTTATTCGCACTGGGTTTTCTGATGAGAAGAGTCAAAGACGTTATTGGGAGATTGAAGGATTTTCTAATGTTTCTTGTGGTGGAACACATGTACAATCAACCGTGGAAGTTGGATTCATTACCCTAAAAAGGGTTAATATTGGCAGCGGAAAAGAACGCATAGAAATAAAGCTCCTTGATCCCAACTTAGGTTTAAAAGATGAAAGCAAGCTCCATAAATGAACACAGAATTCTTGATTCTAATCTTCTTGATAAAATCATCTATATATTAAATAAGAGATTTGATGCAGAGGTTAAGATAATTTCCACTCAGTTTTTAAGTGAGCCTGAACGGAGAAATTGCGTAGTAAGACTCTTTTTATCAAGCCAAACGAAAGAAATCCCTGAAAGTATTATTTTAAAACAATCTTTACGAGAAGACACCGATGCTAATGATGAGGAAGCTTATGCACGATTTGCAAGGGATTGGGCAGGTCTTGAATTTGCCTCTGAGATTAAGCAAAACAAGCATAATGTCCCAAAGTTTTTTGGTGGAAGTAAAGAGTATCGATTTATTCTGATTGAAGATTTAGGAGTTCAGCATGTTAGTTTAGTCGATTCACTTACTGTAGCTGATCGCAAAAAAGCTATTGCTGCATTAACCCGTTTTATGAAAGCCTTGGGAAGTTTTCATGCAGCAAGTTTTGGAAATACCGGGCTTTATGAACAAATTTTGCAAATGATTCATCCTGAGGCGGAAACGGTTGATGATGAGCTTAATTTCGCATTGAATGATTTATTACCGAAACTGGGATTGGCAAATAAAAATTTAGGCTTAACTTTAACTCATGAATGCATTGAAGAAGCGAAATCTTTAATTGAATATGTAATAAAGCCCGGATCTTTTACTGTTCTGACTCATGGGGACATTTGTCCTGATAATGTATTTGATCATGCAGAAACTAAAGATTTGCAGCTTATTGATTTTGAATGGTGTGTTGTGCGTAATGCTTTGTTAGATGGGACTTATTTGCGAATGAGTATGCCAACGTGCTGGTGTGCTAAAGCCATTCCTACGGATGTTATTGAGCATATGGAACAAATCTATAGGGAGGAACTCAAACAAACGATTTCAGAAGCAACTGATGATAAACAATACAATCAAGCTTATACCTATGCCTGCGGTTTTTGGCTTTTACAACAAACGATACCTTTTATTAATTCAACTTGGGAAAAAGATAGGATCGGACCTTCAGGTCCTGTACCGAAGGATTCTTTATGGAATGAAGAAGATAACTGGGTTAGACCTAGGGTTTTATCGAGGTTGCAAGCATTTATAGATAGTAGCAATGCTTATCAACATTTACCCTACTTACGAGCGATGGCTCAAGCCATGTTAGCTGAATTAAAACGTTGTTGGCCTGAAACATCTTTTCTGAAATTTTATACTGCATTTGAACAAGAATAATAAAAGAATATTTAATTATTCGATAAATGAGTGCTTAAGAAGGCACGCCTAGACAAGACGGAATAATTCATTTTTATTGACAGATTCCGGAAACAGCATCAGGAGTAAAGCCACTCGATGAGTGGCATCATGGAATGATGCAAATGGTGCTTACACCATTATTTGGTAAAAAACTCATTGGATAACAGGTTTTGAATTTGACTATTGACCCTAACATAGTGTCATGCCCTATTCTCAATCTTGGGAGGAGACATGATGACAAAATGGCATATAAAAGAAATTAGTGAGTTAACTCAGACATCGGTTCGCATGTTGCGGCATTATGACAAAATAGGTTTGTTACAACCCTCTTATCGTGAGCCCAATGGTTACCGCTGTTACACCGAGCCGGATTTGGCAAAGTTACAGCAGATTATTGCTTTGAAGTATTTTGGTTTTTCATTAAGCAAAATAAAGGATATTCTGCAAAAACATTCCAATGTTTATGCTCACCTGCAAGCACAACACCAAGTAATCAGAAAGCAAAGTGAAGATTTACTGAAAGTGAATCAAGTGCTTGAAGAAATTCTAAAAAGCCGTTCTGCATCAATGTTTCCTAATTGGCAAGATTTGTTGTTACTCATAGAGGGGTATAAAATGACAGAAAATCTACGAGATAAATTGAAAAAAACGTGGGCTGGAAAACAATTAACTGTTTCTCAATTTGAAGACTACTTGTTTCTTTACGAGCAATTTCCTGAAGAATTTGCACTTAGAGATTCTATTATTGAGGAAATTAACCAACAAAAGGTAGGTGATCCTGAAGGACCAGATGGTGAGCGAATTGCTGCTGTTATGGAAGATTTATCAAAAAAAATGAAGAAATTTTTTACTGAGCAAGTCAAATTGGGAGCCAGTCTTTTGGAAAGCATACAATCTGGGAGACTAACCCAATTGGAAATCACCCCGGAAGGTGCTTATTGGTTGTCGCGTGCGATGATGGCCTATTCGTTGAAGCGTTGGAATAATCTGTACAACCAAATCATCGATAACATGAACTCTCCACCTGAAGGAGAGCATGGGAAAAGGCTTGCTCAAGAATGGAAAGACTTAATCGATAATTATTTAGCTGCAGGAAATAGAGATTACTTAATCGGTATTTTATTATGGCAAGAAATTTCGCGACAAGAGCATGAAGTAAAAGCCTTAAAAACAATGCCGCCTCCTCAGGAGATGATAAAGCCATGGCATATTAAATTACTGTTCAATGCAGAAGCATCAGCTTGGATAAGTAAAGCACTAGAAACACATCAATAATGGTTTTTAACTCGCCAGACTTTTTTGAGTTTGGCGAAAATTAATGAAATAGTGAGAATTATGAGATTATTTATTTATCTGATTGGGATTCTGTTTACCGCATATGTTTTTAATCGGTTCTGCTTATGGTTAGAACAGAAAGGATGGTTGTATTATCGTTATAAAAAGCCACAAAAAGGGATTATTGGTTCTGCATTGCAAGAATTGAATGCCCAACTTCTGCCAAATCACCGTCACGTCGTTGTTGCAAAAGAAGAAAAAGTACAAAGTAAAAAATGCGAAAAAGATTTACCGAATGATGGTAATGTCGAAATGACTGATCAAATAAAATAGATCAACCTGGAAATCAGGTGATTTTAGCGAAAAAAAAGGAAACAGATTAAATGCGTTGCTCACCTCAAGAAACAATTCAAAAGTTAATTCATGAACGTTACTCAGAAGCACGTGCTGTTTTTTGGGCCGGTTCGGTTTCTCAAGGGGAAGAAACCCAAGTCTCAGATTTAGATCTCGTAATCGTCTATGAAAAATTAATCAGAGCTTATCGTGAAGCCTTTGTTTATGAAGGTTGGCCTATTGATGCTTTTGTACACGACAGAGAATCCATTCGTTATTTTTTTGAAGAATCGAGAATAAATTCCGGTATTTCAGGAACCATTCAAATGATTTTGTCGGGAAAAGATATGATGCCAGCTAGCGATTTTTCAAACGGGATTAGAGAGGAGGCCTATCTTTACTTAAAGCGCGGACCTCTTTCTTGGGATAAAAATCAAATTGATAAAGAGCGTTTTTTAATTACGGATGTCTTAGAAGATATTTTATCTCCTAAGTCTTATGAAGAACAAATTGCCTCAGCCTCATGGCTTTTTGAAGCATTGTCTCAATTTTATTTTAGAGCTCAAAATAAATGGTGCGCCAGTGGTAAATCAATCATTCGCTATTTGCATCAAGAAAATCCCGATTTAGCCAGGGAGTTTTCTGAAAGTTTTAATCGAGTTTATAAGGAAGGTGATTCAACTCATTTAAAAAAGTTGGTTGAAAAAATACTACAACCTTATGGAGGTATTCTTTGGAGCGGTTATCATTCCGATGCACCAGAAGATGCAAAAATACCAGAGCTTATAATTTTAGCCAAGAACAATGACTATGAGATTTGTTTCGAAGAACGAACCAACCAAGAAATCACTGCCATTTTATCTGACGGCTTAAAGATCTACAATGAAGAAATGATTGGTGCTTACAATCATACTCCCTTTACCATCTATATAAAATCTATCGACAAGACCGTTTTAGCAGGTTGTTATGGGGATGTCACTCGAGCCAATTGCTATGTCGATTGCATTTGGGTTCATCCGGATTTTAGACAAAAAGGATTAGGACGAAATCTCATGGAAAAACTGGAAATTTTTGCAAAACAAAAGAATTGCCAAGTGATTACCATTGAGACGGCCGAATTTCAGGCAAGATCTTTTTATGAACAGCTTGGGTATGTTGTCATATCCATGACAGAGCATAATTGTTTTTTGGATTTCAACGTTTATTTGATGAGAAAATCGCTATGAAACAAGAACACCAATTGATTTATGAGCTAGAAATTTCTCTATTAAGGTCGGAAACGAGAAAATCTATTGCGCAACTGAAACTATTGATTGCTGATGAATTTATCGAGTATGGGGCCTCTGGCTCAATTTACAATAAGAACGACCTACTTGATTCTCTTCCAGAAGAAGAGCAACGAAGCTATATGGTTAATGATTTTTCAGTTTTAGAGGTGTCGCCTGAAGTCATGTTGGCAACTTATAAGGTTACTGTTGCCTCAAAAAGTTCTTTACGTTCTTCGCTCTGGCAATACAAACACAATCGTTGGCAAATGGTGTTTCATCAAGGAACGCCTTGCCACGAGTGCGAGGAATAATCCATTTTAAACAGGTATTATGATGATAACAATAGCCTACCTAAAACAATATTCAGACTGTATTCCAAAGCTTGCTAAGATTTGGCATGAAGTTTTAGGTAAAATCTGGATGCCAGAGATTGGAATTGAAGAAATAGAATCTTTGTATTACGAAGAGCTGAACCAAGATATGCCTTTTACTTACATTGCGCTATACGATGAAATTCCTGTAGGTTCTTGTACTTTGCAATTAAACGAAGATATTCGACCAGATTTAGGGCCGTGGATTGGTGATTTGGTGGTTGATCCAAAATATCAAAAACAGGGGATCGGAAAAATATTAGTTGATGCCGCAGTCGAGAAAGCAAAAGAACTTGGCTTTGAAAAACTGTACTTGTTTGCTCTTGATCCTACCATACCTGAGTATTATAGGCGCCTTGGGTGGAAAAAAATCGGTATGGATGAATTTAAATCTCATCCTGTAACGGTGATGGAGATCAGTTTATGAAGATAAAAAGGGTAATGCAAGAAGACTGGGAACTATGGAAATCATTTCGATTAGAAGCGCTAAAGAATTCACCTGAAAATTTTGGCTCTTCTTATGAAGAGGAAGTGCATATGTCCGATGCTGACTTTCAAAATGGATTAAGTAAAGGATTTGTATTGGGTGTCTTTGTTGACGATTTATTGGTGTCTTGTGTTGGATTCTATACGTTTAATTCACTTAAAACCAAACACCGAGGTGTACTTTGGGGTATGTATACTCGTCTTGAATACAGAGGAAAAGGTATTGCAACAGCATTAATTCAAACCCTGATACAGCATGCAAGGACCTGCGTCACTCAATTGCACCTAACCTGTGTAGTAAGTAATTTTGTGGCTCGCGCTTTTTATCAAAAGCAAGGGTTTCGAATTTATGGCACTGAACCTAAAGCGCTTAAAATTAATGATACCTTCTATGATGAATATTTAATGGTATTGGATTTTAAAGAGGAACCCATGAAAAAACTAGATACCTATCAGAGCCTGTGTACTGAAGTATATGATTTAAGTAAACCTAATGCACCACAAAATGAGTACTCATTCTATCGAAGCTATGCTGTAGAAGCTAAGGGCCCCATTTTAGAACCTATGTGCGGCACAGGTCGTTTTTTATTACCTTTGGTTGAAGAAGGATTTGATGTTCATGGCTTTGATGCAAGTCAGCCAATGCTAGAACGATTGCATGCAAAAGCTATTAGCAAAAACCTTAAGCCAAAAGTCTGGCATGGTTTTATTGAAAATTTAAATCAATCCAATCAATATTCTTTAATTTTTATACCCAGTGGTTCATTTGGCCTCATCACAGAAAAGGCGGATATCCAAAAATCCTTAAAAATCATTTTTGAACATCTGGAAGATAAAGGACTCTTTGTATTTGAAGTAGAAACACGTCAAGCCGTGCCTAAAGAATTAGGTATATGGAGAGGCTCAAGATGGCCTAAAGAAGATGGAACACTTATAGTCTTAAGCCAATTAGCCACGCTTGATAATGATGTTTGTTACTCTATTGGCAAATATGACTTGGTTGATAACAACTGTGTAGTGCAAACAGAGGTTGAGGAATACAAAATTCGCATTTATCAAGACCCTTCTTTCTTGCGCAATTTGCTTACTGAGGTTGGTTTCAGCAATGTACGGATGGTTAAAGGATTTGACCGAAACTCATCACCTGATGAAAAAGACGAAAGTATTGTTTTTGAATGTAGAAAATAATTGAGGATAAAAATGAATATTCTATGTCCAACACCACTGCAAAAAGGAGACATCGTCGGGCTTATCTCACCGTCGAGCCCTATTATGGAACAGGATATAGAAGCGGGAGTGCATTTATTAAAGTCGCATGGATTTAAGGTAAAGTATGCAAAGCATATGCTTGCATCAGAACGATTTTTAGCAGGAAAAGACAGTGATCGTGCAAATGATGTGATGGATTTCTTTAAAGATTCTGAAGTGAAAGCAATTATTGCAACCCGAGGCGGACAAGGTTCACAACGTCTTTTACCTTTTTTGGACTATGAATTAATTCAGAGAAATCCAAAACAATTATACGGGTTTAGTGATACCACCGCGTTGCAATTAGGCCTATTTAAAAACAGTGGCTTAGTAAGTTATACAGGATTTACTTTGACTATTCATTTAAGTAACCAGGTTAAAAAAACATTACTTTCCTCTTTATTAGGCCAAGAGTACATGATTTCCAAAGGAATAAAGGTTCATGCAGGTGTTAGTCGAGGTCCTTTACTTGGTGGAAATTTAACTCTGATGACTAATTTAATGGGCACACCTTATCTACCTAGTTTTAAAGAAAGTATTTTGTTAGTAGAAGACGTTGGTGTCGAGCCCTATAATATTGATGGCATGCTCTCCCAACTAGATTTAGCAGGAATTTTTGATGAAGTTTCTGGCGTTATTTTTGGTACATTTGAACACTGTAAAAGTAAGAAATCGAATCCGTACGATGGTACGGTAGAAGATGTAATCAATGAATGGGCTGCAAAAATAAAAGTACCTTGCATTAAAGAGTTTCCCTATGGGCACGGTAAGCAAAATTGTATTCTTCCAATTGGCAAAGTGGTTACTTTAGATGCAGATAATACTTGCGTTACAATTCAAATTTAAAAAAAATAACTACTACTGATGAGAACATTGTTTTAATAGAGGCATAAATGAATACACAAGAAATACCCAAAGAGCATCAACATATCTCTCCAGCAGGTGCTGAAGTTCGATTGCTGATGAATAATCATTTAGGTGGAATGGCTCACTGTACTTTGAAGGCAGGAACAATTTCCAAAGCAGTTCGTCATAAAACTGTATCTGAATTTTGGCATGTCCTTTCTGGGGAAGGAGCTATTTGGCGTAAGTTGAACGATGAAGAGAGTATTACCCCTTTAACGCCTGGAGTCAGCATCGATATTCCTTTAGGAACACATTTTCAATATCGAAGTGATGCAGCAGATTTGGTGTTTATTTGCGTTACTATGCCACCTTGGTCAGGTAGTGATGAGGCAAGTTATGTGGAGCAAGGTGCCTGGCTTCCAACAGTGGAATAAATCAGATGACTTTAAAATTATCGTTTTTAGAAAATCCAAACCCTGATGATGTTCAAATATTAACGAATGGGATTAAGGCGTACGCCAAACAACAAAAAGGCTTCGAATCCTTAGATTTCTTTGCATGCTTTATTCGTGATGCAGACAATAGCATTGTGGGTGGTTGTAGTGGCGGAACGCTCTATGGAGGTCTTCATGTTGATAATCTTTGGGTGAGTGAGTCCATCAGACATCAAGGATGGGGAACGAAGCTCATGCAAGCGGCATTGAGGTATGGCAATGAAAAAGGTTGTGCTTTTGCAACAGTTAATACTATGGATTGGGAAGCAATAGGATTTTATAAAAAATTAGGATTTGAACTTGAGTTTGAACGGCATGGGTTTCAGAAAAACTCTATATTCTATTTTTTGCGGAAAGAATTTCAGGCAAAAAGAGAAATCGGACTCTTAAATGGTGATTCAGTCTCGAGCTTAAGTCAAAAACCAAAACTGCCTGTATCAGAATCTGTGGTTAGAGAAGAGGTTGTTTCAATAAACAATGCGCCTTATTTTAAGTGGGGACAAGGTTCTGATGGATGGTGGTTAAAAAATGATGGTCAGTTTAGTGTTATTTATGAAACGATGCCTGCGGGTATTGAGCAGGTGTTTCAGGTTTTACCTACTATTATTCAAGTTAAGGCAAGTATTCCAGAATTAATTCAATTAGTAACACATGAATTAGGAATAACCTTTTAACTTTCGCCAACTTTGATTACCATACCGCACGAAAGTAACTTAAGTTTCAAGGAATGCTTCATGACGAACATCAACAATAATAAAGCTGCATTAGTGACCGGAGCCAGCCATGGAATTGGTCTTGAACTTGCTAAAATTCTTTTAGGTGACGGCTGGGTTGTCTATGGAACAGGGCGGGATGTAAGCAGCTTGGAGGATACTAAAGCGCTATATCCTCGTTTTGTTCCCATTCAATCGGATTTTACTCGCAATAGTGATATCGAACAGGTTGCTAAAATTATTAATGATTCTGGAATACCGCTTCATCTTTTAGTTCAAAATGCAGGAATGAAAAGTCCTCCACGTCCGTTGACCGAATACGATTGTGACAGTATTGACGAAGTTTTTCAGGTTAATTTATTAGCTCCAATGAAACTTACAGCACTACTTGCCGCGCAGATGCCTGAGAAGTCTCGGATTTTATTTGTTACATCAAGAGCAGCTACTCTGAAACTTAAAGAAAGTTCAACATACTGTGCCAGCAAAGCGGGTTTGGATGAAGTAACTGCTATTGTGAGAAAAGAGCTAGCAGAGAAAAATATTGGTGTGTCTTGTATTATTCCAGGGGAAGTGGATACAAGAATTCAAAAAATTTTAAGAGAAACAACTTCATTTCATTTACATAAAATGTTTGATGAGGCCTATCAGTCGGGTCAATTAATAAGTCCAGAGACTTGCGCGGAATTCCTTAAATGGTTTCTTTGCGACTTATCTTTTGATGAATTTAAGCAAAGCAATATGCCAGTTTCCATCTATGAAGAGTGGCATCATCCATTTTGGCTTAAAGATAGGAATCAGTTACCTCCTTTTCCTTTCTAATTTGTTTATGAACTTTTACGAGCATTTCCAATAAAAGTTTAACTTTGGAGAATAGATGCTTCGTTTGTTCTGTTCTTTTTTCAAGGCATATTTTCTTATGGGGGATATGCTTTCCACTCTACAATTGCTTCCTAAAATAGATCCGATCATGCCCTTCTAAATAATTTTTAATTGTGCCTAAATGCTGATAGCCTTGTTTTAAATAAAATCTTTCTGCCTGAAAAGAAAAAGTATCTAATGTTGATGCTGGAATTCCTCGTGTAATTGCTTCGGCTTCAACGCTGTGCAATAGTTCAGCACCGATACCAAGACCACGGTATTCCTCCTTAACCCAGAGGACATCAACATATATTGAGCTTTTATGAGCGTACACAATAGCTCCGCCAATAATAATACCCTCGTTATCTTTCACATAGATTGAGTAACGCTCTGGTTTGGTTCCTGTAAAAGGAGCATTAAAATTTACTATCCCATCACGAATAATTTTATCTTGCTGCTCTAGTAGCTTAGCGTCTATAACAAGCTCTAGTTGGTAATTTATTTGCGCTTGATTCATGAGTTATATCTTCTATTAGTTTGAATACAATAAATCATTGACAACTTCCATAGTAATTTCGGGTAGTTTTTGCGTTTGATCAATACATTCTTGAATGGTTATAACCGCTTTTCTAATTTCATTGGGTAACATCTCAGATGGGGCATTGTCGCCTGGCCAAGAAGCATCTCGAGTCGCTTTATCAGGCCAACGAGAATAGGCAAGCCACATACCATCGTTAGTTTTATGCAGGCAAGAACCTAATGCGCCGCGATATTGCACAAAATAGGAAGCGACCTGATGCCAGGCCTTTTGATACTCCATCTCAAGCTCAGGCTTAATAAAAGCTCGGTAAATAACAGCAAAACATTTTTTTGAAAGCAACTTAAATTGTTTGAGTGCTTCTTCAGGCGTTATATCCTGGGCACCCAAAACTCCCTCCGCTTTGAATATGTTTATACCTTTGGGAATTGAAAATTGGGACGTAAAATACATCTGATCAAGACCTATTCCAAAAGCACAATGCTCATAGCCTAGGACACGAAAGTAATTAATTGGTCGCTGGTTTTCATTAGCTAAGACATAGTTTCTGAATTTTGGATTATAAAATCCATAAGTCATGTAGTAATGAATACCTTGGCTTTCAAGATGTTGAATGATTTGCACCAAATTCTGGTGCAGTTTTTCAGGCGAATAAAGTTCAATATACATCCCAGCTTTTTCAAGCGTCGAATGTTCATTCTCTGGATAAGGAGGATTCAGTGCCACAAAATCACCAGGTGTCGCAATCGAAATCACGTCCATAAAATCACCACTTCTGAATGAAACTTGATTCGCATTAAGAAGGTTAGATACTCGGTCAATCTCACTCAAGAACATTTCTAGGGACAAATTCGCATGCTCAAGAAATCGATTAGCATTTTTTCCTTCAAAGAGTTCACCTTCGCGATAGATAATATTCAATTCCTTATCATAAAAAAGGATTCCGCCCCATGAATGATTAATGATGAAAGGGAGCAGTAACGCTTTTTCTTCATCAGTTGTTTGGTTGTAATTCCCAATCACTTCAAGGAAAAAATCTTTCTTCGATAGGGAGGCATCATATTTTTCTATTAAGGCAGTATAAGAAGTTTTGACAAGAGCAGGGTTATCTTTAATTAAAAGAAGTGTATTAATCAAAATTTTATTGCTGTCATTGATAATATATTCTTCTGCAAGGTCAATCTCCATTGCAGCCAGACTCCAAGAAGCAGAACCTGCAAAAGGCTCAATGGCTTTCTTGTATTTTTGGCCCTTACTATTTGCCAATAATACAGAGAAATGTTCAGTCAACCAGCTAGTGTCAGGGGACATATGCCCTGTTAAATCGGGAAGAGTAAGGTACCTATTTCCGAGATAATGGAGCGGTCCTCCATGATTTTGATTTAATTGAATAGAATTTGAGCTCATAATAGCCGCTATGTAGTAAATATAACTATTGAGTCGCACATTTTAACATGAAAAAAAAATTCCTTTATTCTTTATTACTAATTAAGTATTGACCCTCACGTGATAGCTAAAAATGCTCAATTAAGGAATTGCTCTATCCAACCTCTTAATTTTCCAGCAAATCGACCTTGTCGACCTAGCCTCATTGATGCGATTGGGTCGATGCTTTTAATTAAGCGATATTCGCCCAACACCGCATGAATAGCCCAACATTGTTCAATAATTGCAATGATCTCAAACAAATGTGCCGATGACTCTATTGAGAGCCAGTTTTTAAAACAATCTTCCTGTAATTTCCTATATTGACTGCTTGGTAGTTTTAAATGTTCTGTGGCCCGATACAAGCAATTAACGAATGAGAAAAATGGATGAGTAATGACAACTTCCCCTAAATCAATCAGCGTGGTTTGATGAGTATTTGGATTTATTAAAATATTTTTATCGTGAAAATCGGCATGACCAAATGTATCAGGCACCTTAAAACTGACTAATTGGTCACAAAAGATTTGTACTGTACTCTCTAAATTTTTTAATTGTTTTATTTCCTCTTTAGTTAATCCATCTCCCATCAATAACTCCTCTTCATTCATTAATTGGTGATAAAGTCTGGGCAATTGTGGTAGACGCCAATCGGGAACGCCTAAATCAAGAAACAGGTTTATTTTATTTGCGGAATTTATTTGAAGCATGGTGTAATGATGCATCGTATCAATTAAAAGATTGGGTTTAAATTCCTGTTTAAAGACCTCATGCAAAGGAATGCCAGCATCTTGCATTAAAAAACAGTGAAGTTCCTGATTATGAGCTATGATTTGCGGAACAGGAGCATTGAATCGTTTCTGCAATAGCTGAATGACAATGACTTCTAATGACAATGCAGGAGGCACTTTCTTCAAATAGACCAACCCAAGATTTGTTTGAAAACGACACACTTCTGACCAAGCTGTGGCGAGAATTATTTCTGGTTTCGTGGTTTCAAGTAGATACCCTGAATCGTTTAAGGCACTAAGAGCCCATTCTATGTAAGAAGTCTTCATAATCATTGCCTATGATCTTCGACCAACTCATGAATCGTGCGCAATGCTCTTTTTGCTTCAAAATTCATCTCGGTTTGTTGGTTAACAAGATACATCATTGCTTTCCATAAAGCCCAAGTACGTCCTCGTGCCCAAGTGTCTGGATCAAGTTCCAGAGTTTCTAAGAAAATTCTCCGACTTTTTCCTTCAAATAATGTCCAGGCAATAGCAAGATCGCAAGCAGGATCGCCGATGGCGAGTTGGCCAAAATCGATAACTGCACTTAATTTTCCTTGAGAAAGTAACAAATTGCCAACACTGATATCACCATGTACCCAAAGGGGTGGATTCTGCCAAGAAGTGGATAATGCTTTTTCCCAAATTTCTGTTGCAGCACGGAAATCTATAGTGTCTTTCAAATCTTCGATGGCTTTTCGTGTCTCTGAATCATAGACTGCTAAATCACCGCCGCGATAAAAACTCTGGGGACCGGCAATAGGTCCACCCATTGAATTGATGCTTTGGAGTGCCTTAAGAAATAAGGCCAAATCATAGGCAAACTCAGACAAATCATTAATGGGAGTAGCTGCTGCCGTTTCCCCAGGAAGCCAACGATTAATGGACCACTTCCAAGGGTACAGTTCATTGGGTTTTCCCATCGCAAGTGGGGCGGGTATTGGAAGAGGAAGAAGTGGGGCTAATTTGGGTAACCATGTTTGTTCTTTTTCCACTTGCCCTGCGTATTCGGCGCTACTGGGCATGCGAATGAGCATTTCTGTACCTAAATGAAAGGTTTTATTGTCCCAACCGCTATTGTTTACAGCTTGAATAGGTAGCTGACCCCACTGTGGAAATTGTTGTGTAATGAGCTCACGTACTAAGGCTGCAGTAATATTTATTTTGGATTGTGTATTCGTCATTGTTGCACCATAAAATCGATATTCTACTTCATCAAGCAACTTGCCTGACTCACTTGTTTTGATGTATTCATCTTCAATAATGCCACCCATTTTTTCAGCAATTTTCCGGCTAGAGATATTTTGTCTTACAACAGGATATTTTAGATAATCATAAACTAGATTAGTTTCAGCCCAGGTTTTTAATAAATTCATCGCTTCAAAACCATAATGAAATCCATGAGCACTTTTCTTTAACCAAATGCCTAATTCAGGTGTCTTCGTATTTGCTTGGTGTAGGCAGGCATATCCTAAAAAATTCTGGTTCTCTTTATTGATGATGGCCAATGCGATTTCTGAGCCTGCTTGCATTTTAATTTGCTGTTCAGAAATGTGCTGATTAATTTCCTCTTGTGTTTTCGGGGCACTTGGCCACATGTGCTCTGTAATTTCAGCAGTAAATTCTTTACATAAATCTTCTGCATATTTTAGTGAAACAGGAATTAACTGAAGGCGTTCGGATTGTAAGGTGAGATGCAGATAGTTAGGCATAGAATACTTACTCGTAGAAATTGTTATCAATGATTTGTTTGTTATTTTAGCAATGAGTATCTTCTCAAGTGAATGCTTGTAAGAGAAAAACATTGCTATTTTTCCCAAAACTAATTCTTCTGTTAGATTAAAATAATAATCCCGTACTTGATACTCACGTAGTTCTACGTATTGATGCATCTTATGGTCTGTTTGTATAATTATTGTATTATTTGGATTAGGAGATAGTAAGAATGAATCAACCTCAACGAATTTTTATTGTTGGTCATCATGGTGCCGGTAAAGGATTATTAGCAAAGTCCGTAGCCCAATTATTAGGATGGCAATTTGTCGATGCAGATTTAGGATTAGAGTCTCATGTTGGACGTCATTTGTATGAAATACTCGGAAGCCACGGAAGTGAAGCTTTTTATGAGTGTCAGTTTGACATATTAAAGTCTCTATGCACGCAAGAGCACATTGTTGTAACCACCGACTCTAGTGTTGTTCTAGCTTTAAAAAACTGTCAATTATTGCGAAATGAAATGACTGTATTTTTGGATGTGAGTACTCCGGTTCAGATCGAGCGCACTGCACGCAATTCAGCAAATTTATTGCCTGTACCCAGTTGGAGAGACTTTTTTGACCAATTACATGACGAGCGCGATAGCCTATATAAAGAAGTGGCCACGCTGACTGTTCATGGAGATGATGGCAAATTAGAAGAGCATACGCGTTGTATTGCGAAAGCTATTTTGGGAAATGAAAAAATGCTGCCCCAAAAAACAATTTTGGAGAAAAAAGATTTCACGTTATACCATAAAGTATCTCATACGAGAGTTGATTTATCTGAGCAACAAGCCATATATCTTAAGTTGTTGGCTCAAGGAAAAACGGCTAAGGAAATTGCGCGTGAAGCCCATGTTTCTTATAGGACAGTCGAAGGAATTATTGCTAAATTGATGGATTCGTTAGGATGCTCTTCGAGTAAAGAATTAATTGCTTTATACCATGAACAACCATAAAGCTAACCCTATCTCTTTAAAATGTTCTAAAATGGATAGGATGATGTAATGCTAATTCTCATGGAGTATCTATGCCAAAATATGATTCACCTTATTTACAACATCTTATTGAGAAATTAGCTGTAGCGATTTCTACAGAAGAAAACGATCAAATTTGGCAAAGGCTTGAAACACCCATTATTGAAGATGTTTCAAATCAGCCAGAGCAGTGTTTGGTCACTTTTATATATAGAGAGAAAAGCGATAAAAAAACAATTTATTTGTGGTCTACCTTTACTGGATTACCTTGTTCTTTGCAAAGTCAATTTAAGGCGATTCCAAACACTGATATTAGATATTTAACTTTGATATTGCCCCGTACTTTTCGCTCTGCATATAACGTACTAATTGTTGATAAAGATACTGCAAAAGTGGAATTCTCTGAACAAGAAAACACTGAAAGCCTCTATCCCATTCCAACAGGAAAATTCAAAGAATCACAAATGTTATTAATGCACTTATTTAATCAAGGCTGCGTTCAAACTGATCCAAGAAATAAACGGGAAATAACCTATTACATGGATTATGACAATCCCGGAGAATTTTTTGGCAAGGAATCCATTATTGAGCTACCTAATGTATCAACTTTTGTAACTGATTGTTCTTTAGATAAAGCAAAGGAACATCGTGAGCGATGTAAAAAAGAACATCGATTTTTTTCTTTCGAGCTGAACTTCTTGGAAACTCGTTTAAAAAATGTTCCAGGCTATTACGAAAATCCTGAACAATCGATACGAAAATATTGGGTCTATTTGCCTCCTGATTACGATAAACAGGCAACACCTTACCCTATGATTTTATTTTTAGATGGTAGTGATTATTTAAATCCTATGCCGGCACCGCTTATTTTAGATAAGCTCATTCAAGAGGAAAATATTCCTCCTTGTGTTGCGGTGTTCCTCGAATACTCAAGCATTCATCGTATGCATGAATACAACTGTAATGACGTATTCACCTCATTTTTAGTGCATGATTTTGTTCCGATGTTACATGATAAGAACCAATTAAATATCACTCAAGACGCAAGGTTAATAACAATTGTTGGGCAAAGTGCCAGTGGCTTAGCTGCTTTTTATGCCGCTTTAACCAATCCAACGATGTTTGGCAATGCTATTTCTTTATCACCTTCCTTGGAAATGCAAAAATTGACTGATTTAGAACAAAAGATTGAAAAACACTATAAAGAAAATCCTAATACGCAATTTATTTTTGATATTGGTACTTATGAAACCATCCCGGTAGACTTAGAATTCGAAGATGGTTCTACTCAATCCATCTCCACGTTTGAAGCGAATCGAAGAATTGCTGATTTAATGGAAAAGAAAGGAATGCTTATCCATAAGTCTGAATTTATTGGCGGTCATAATTATGGTTGTTGGTGTGCCAATTTGCCTGTTCATATACAAACCATTTTTGAACACAGAAAAGTGGTAACACCCTCACAACAAAACTCAAATCAGATATAATAAACAAAATTTAATGCTAATGGGTCGAAATGATGCACTACGGCGAATCTTTATAACCATTGGTTGCACTTGTTGCTATGGCATCTGGAGTTGGGAAAATAACAATAGCCCGGGAGACCATTTCTTCTCATTTTTTAACAACATGGGTAATTTGAAATAGCTGGATACACAATGAATCGCCAAGAATTATCTAAAAAAGTGATTGGCATTGTCAATAGAGTTTTACAAGAAAAACAATATGTTTCAAGCATCGATATTTTACTGGGGCTTGGCTACCTATCGCCTAGTATTTTAGATGATTGGCGACGTGGACGATTTTCTTATTTAGAACAACGGCTACAAGCCAATCTGAACAAATTAAGTTTTGCGATACAATGTTTCCATCAATGGGCAAAGCAAACCGGATTATTGCCACGAGAAACTGCATACGTACAAAAAGCGTGCTCGAGCACCATTCATTTAAAATTTAGCAAAAGCGGGCAAGACACTATTGAAAGACGCTATCGCACACATTACATTTCACCAAAACTCACGCAACAAAAACAACAACGGCTAATGGAGAAGGTTGAAAAATCCACTGAACCCGTTGTTTACATTATTGTGAGCGAATCCAAATGCACTCAATGTAAAAAAGACCTACCAAAAGGCAGCTTTCTGATGATGGATGAAAACAATCCTTATTGCATGGCCTGTACCCCTTATAAAGACTTAGTTTTCTTGCCTGCTGGGGATGCACTAATTACACGTAGAGCTAAGAAATACTCTGATAAGTCATTAATAGTCGTAAAATTCAGTCGTGCAAGAAAAAGATATGAGCGTCAAGGTTTATTGGTAACTGATGAGGCGCTGCGAAGAGTTCAAGATCATTCGATGGTTGCATCAATTGATTAAAAGAGCATTTAATATTTTTCTCACAGATGCTCAATCAATCCCAAGTTTCCTGCTTATTTCAAACATGGAAACTACTTCTGCCTATAAATCTCATATCTTTCAAGCATTCCATAGTGACATTGTTTAAGCCCAATATGATGAAACCCACATTTTTCCAAGACACGTTTTGATGCAGAATTCTCTGTTTCCACGAAAGAAACAATTGTGTCTATATTAAGATGATCAAATCCCCATGCTACTAGCGCCCGAGTCACTTCTGTGGCAAACCCTTTTCCCCAGTGTTTTACATGGAAGCGGTAGCCAATTTCAATCTCCGGCTGCAGATCCCAGTGGCCAATGTGAAAAATACCTGCTTGCCCAACAAAATCCCCCGTCTTTTTTTCGAATACAGATGCCATCCCATGGCCGTGCTTTTTTTGATAGGGGATAACCCAATCTAAAAATCGCTGCACATCTTGTTTTGTTGCAGGCGGCTGTGTGGTGTACTTCTGCACCTCAGGATCAGATCGAAGCGCAAGAATATTTTCAAAATCACTGAGTGATGTAAGCTTGATTATCAACCTATCTGTCTCGAGAAAATTTGTCATGAAACATTATCCTGTTATCTGTCTCGATAAATTTTTTATTTTTCCTTTTAAAAATCATTCACTTCCAGAGGATTAACTACTCCAAGACTGCCGCTGGTAACATTATTGCTTGACTTAATGTTGCAATACGAACACCAAATGCCACAAGAACAGCACCCATTGCTTTCACAATATAAAATTGAATTCGGTTTAAGTTCGTTTTAATCGCAAGATGCGTCATCATCATACTTAAGCTGGAAAACCAAATCATATGAATGATGGCGATTTCAAAACCATAAGCCATTTCAACCCATAAAGAGTGGCCCGGTTTAACAATTAGAGTAAAAAAAGCCAACAAAAACATAATGGCCTTAGGATTTAAGAGATTACATAGTAATCCTTGGTAAAATGCGGATAACGGTGTGAGTGAAGGTTTAGATTTTTGATCATCTAATTTTGTGATTTCTCGTTTAGCTATCAATCCCTTAATACCAATATAAATCAAATAAGTAGCTCCAAGATATTTAATAATACTAAATGCCAACAAAGATTGAGAAATAATCAAGGCAAGACCAAGAATACAATAGACAGCATGAATCAATAAGCTCACAGAAACTCCTAGTGCTGTATAAATTCCAGTTTTTCTGGAATGGAATAAGGAATTCTTAGTCACTACAGCAAAATCAGGGCCCGGAGAGATAGCGGCTAAAATAATTAATAAACTGATGGAGAAAAATTCTTGCATGGCTTGCCTTGATTCAAGGTAACTTAGGAAGTCTAGTATACCATACTTAGAATGGTGATATTTTCGGCAGGATAATCAAATCAGTTATAATAATCGAAGTTTAATGTTTTTGGATTGAAATAATGTATGAATGCGAGTCTTCTTTACAGCCATTGATTGTACTCATTACCGGAGCATCGGGAATCGGGAAAACAACGCTACTTAAAGAAATCGAACAGCAATATCCCAAGGAGACCATTTCTTCTCATTTTTTTGACAGCATTGGTGTCCCCAGCTTTGATGACATGATCCAACAATATGGCTCAACCGAAAAATGGCAAGAGGTCACTACAAGACGCTGGATTGAGCGTTTAAGTCAGATTCATGATAAAAAGCTGATTTTTCTTGAAGGGCAATTTAATCCCGAGTTTGCTTTAATACCACTTAAAGAGCACGGCATAAAAAATTATTTACTGATTTGCTTACACACGGAGCAAGCCATGCGAGAGCATCGGTTGAGTGTACTTCGCAATCAACCTGAGTTAGCAGATATCCACATGAACAATTGGGCTCTATTTCTTAAAGAGAAAACTATTGAAATGGGTGGCGTTATTCTTGATTCTTCGCAGGACAGCATCAATATGCTTGTCATGGAACTTATGGAGTTGGTTAGGAAAAAATTGCAGCTTGAGATTGAGTGTAAAGAAATTTCATTTTCTTATCCCGGATTGTCCCATCTCCTTGAACCAAGCGTTGGATGCCCAACACCTGAAAAAATGGAACAAGTACTTCTATCCTATACTCAATCAGGCCAGCATCTTGTAGGGGCGTTTTTAAAAAATGACTTAGTTGGTGTGATTGGTCTTCATTTAGAGGAGAGTTTTGCCATAATCAGACATATTGCGGTAATTGAAGTATATAGAAACCAAGGAATAGGTAAGAACATGCTGATGTATGTACTCAATCATTTTTCAATACAAATGCTTCGCGCTGAAACAGATGATGAGGCTTACGGTTTTTATCAGCAATGTGGATTTCGATGTGAGGCATTTATGAATAAGCATGGTAAACGTTACACCTGCTATTTAGACAAATAATCTTAGAGGGCTAGAGATGCGCCGTAGAGAATTAAATTATTCTGATGAACAGCTGATGGATTTTTTATATCAAGGCTATCAGATTATGGCCTCAGAGCTCCATTTTGTTGCGGTGGGGTCTTTTTATGGATTTGTTATTTCGACGAATACGACTAAAAAATATTTTCTAAAAGTTTATCCTGAAGGCCAATCGCTGGTTCCAATCCAACCTACAATTGAATCACTTAATCAGACCGGTATCGCTTTAAATCGATTAAGAAACGAATTTGGCATGAAGAACTTGTCTTATATGATTTCAGATGTTCAGGGTCATTATTGTTTTAGGAGCAATAAATTGATTTTGACATTGTTTGACTACATTGAAGGGATTCATCCAGCCTATACGCCCAATCAGCTTTTGGCCGATAAAATGGCTACTCTTCTATTTCAATTACATCAAATTCCAGCTCATGAGTTCTCATTTTTTGAAACAGAACATTTTGATATCAATTATGCATTAGGGATAAAGGGTTGGATTAACAATGCAGTTGAGGTGATTGAGGAAACGCATGCAGAATCGATGTTGTCCCAACTAAAACGTCATAAAAAGCAATTGTTACAAGGACTATCTCAATTACAAGAATGGAAAAAGCAGTTCAGTCAGCAGTCAATCCCTTTTGCTTTAACTCATGGTGACCCTCATCACTATAATGTACTACAAACTCCTTTTGATGTTTGGTTGGTTGATTGGGACGGAGTTAAAATTGCACCGATTGAGAGAGATCTTTGGCATTATGAACAGGCTCCATTGGCTGAGTTCTATTTAAAATTAAACCTCAAATGCAGCATTAACCATGAATTGTGTCGATTTTATCAGCTTCAACGATTTTTTGAGGATGGACGCTATTATCTTGAACAGGTTTTGACTGGAAAAAATAGAACTGATCAGCAATCAGAAGAGGATAAAAATACTTTTTTAACTCATTGGGGATGGTCATACTGCGTGTAGTATTAGAGCATGTAGCCTTAGCCAAGAAAGTTATATTTCACTATCCAGGATTTGCTTCTTAGCTAATAAATAAGTTTTTCGCGTTGTTGGCATCAATCGTTCAATGGCGTAACGGAGCATGGTTCTTGGCATTTGATACGCATGGCGATTTAAAAATTCGATGAGGATGGATTGGTTGCGTTTCCCGACTTCTCTTAACATCCAGCCTACTGCCTTATGAATTAAATCATGATGGTCACACAGCAGTTTTTCTGCAAGTTTAAGCGTACATTCAAAAGAGTCGTTTCGGATAAAATACCAAGTGGCGACTATCGCTATACGTTTTTCCCAAAGGTTAGTGCTTTCTGCCAGTGTGGACAGAAATGTTTTATCTTCTTTTAATAAATGGGCACCCATAATCCAGTGAGCTGAAGCATCAACCAAATTCCAGTTATTAACCTGATTGATGTGAGTTAAATAAAATTGAAAAATCGTTTGTTGTAGGTCTGCATCTCCTCTTTGATAACGGGTTACTAAAATCAACAAGGCTAATAGTCGCTCTTCATTGATGGGTGAATACAGCAATTCTTGTAACAAGAGAAGAGGTAACTCCTGATAGCGTTTGGCAATTTTTCTTAAATCAGGGACGCTAACTCCTATAAATTGGTCATGCTCCGCATAATCTCCTGGTCCAGTTTTATAATAGGTTGCCTTTTGCTCTGACGCAGGCTTTTTGAGTGGCTCAAGCTCGCTTTGAAGTTTTATAAGTGAATCTATTATTGGGGTTGTTGTCATATAGTTAGTGCTCTTATGTTGGTTACTTAATGCCTATATACACTGCGCTTTCAATAGGAGTTTTATAGAGCTCAAAATCAGTAAGATAGCTTCGTTGGTATGTTGATGTCTCATTAAAATAGTTCCAAATAGTTTGCCAGGCTTTAATGATTTCTGAAGGATTAGTCCCTGCTGCTTCAAAAACCAGATAATCTCCTGCTTTTATGATAACTCTATCCAAGTGTGTGGCTTTGGACTCATTCGGAATTTCTATTCCTGCAGTTACTGTATAATGTCCTGATGAATCGGACTCATAGTGGTGATACACCCCATAAATTGGGTTATTTTGTTGTGTTTCATTTGTTGTCGAGCCATAAAATTGTTCCCAAAGATGAGGCAGTTGTGCTTTTTGAGGATTAAGCTCCTCCTCATTTTTTGTTCTCACACTTATTCCAGTTACTGTCAGTGCTTGAATTTGGGTTAGTTGAGGTATGATAGCAGTCATAAGAAGCTCCAAGTAGATTTTTTTTAATTAATATAAGCTTGCATGGCATGGGCAATGATGCGTTTGTCGTGTTCACTGATTTTTAATACGCCAAAACGAAATTGATATCCCCAATTCTTGGTATTTTTTGTCAATTCCAGCGATTCAATCAGTGTATGTATTGAAACATCAATCGCTTTATTGGACCAAAGCACATTGCGTCGAAAAGGATAAAAACCATTGCCCATATCCACTTGATAAGGTTCGCCGGGTAGAACTATTCCAATTGCCGTAAATGCCTGCACTTTCTTGGTGCCGCCAAAGTGCGAGGTTGGCGAGTAATAAATAATACAATCGTCCGCTTTTATTCTTTTTAGAGGTGCAAGTTTACCATGGCAAACTTGCATAAATTCTCCTTCCACTCCAATTCGCACATGTGTTGCACAGGCGACAGCGAGCCAGTTTTGATTCATGGTCATTTCTTTGAAAAAAAGCGAATGCGATGGCCATCTGGGTCGCAGATTACAAAGGTATAACCAAAATCCATATGAGTCGGTTCTTGTATTATTTTAAAGTCCTTATTTCGATAATTTCCAAAAAGTTCATCAATCGTTTGCTCAGAGCCAACCAAAATGGCGAGCTCGCTACCGCCACCAAGCGTAGTGGGGGCTGGTTGGGCAGAATTTTGAGACCACAAACCTAGTCGTAAGCCAGATTTTAATAAAAACATCACATAGTCAGGCTCGGTGTGTATAGGATGTGCAGTGAGTAATTCTGAATAAAAATGAGTACTTTTTTCTATATTGCTCACATAAAATAGAACTAAATTGGGATCGAATGACATGCTTTCTCCTGTTTTTTATTTATTAACCTGTTGGAGAATATACGGTAGGGTCGTGACAGTTTTTGTCAGCATCATTCAATAGGATTGGGGAATATTATGTAGGGTGCGCCACTTCTTTAAAAGGGATTGTCGGCGTTCGGAATATTTTTGTTCTTTAATGGATAATTGAAGAATTCTATCGGTTCTGAAGTGACGGAAGTCCTGCCTTAGCTCACACCAACCCACCATGAGATGCACTTCATCAAAAAAGCCGAGCGCAATAGGCCAGAGTATTCGTGTCGAATGATTGTTTTGGAGATCTTGATATTCTAATTCGATTTTTCGTTCTAAACGTATCGCTTTGCGAATGAGAATAAGATCACTATCCTTACTTTCGGCACATTTTCCTGGGGGAACTAAGAGTCCTGAAGTTTCTAGTTGGTGTTTTAATTCAGTAGGAAGGACTGCTGAAATTTTTGCAAGCACATTTTGAGCTGCGATTTTAAGTTGAGTATCCGCTCGTTGTGCAACCCAACGTGACCCTAGCACCATTGCCTCAATTTCATCATCTGAAAACATCAAAGGAGGCAACATAAAACCAGATTTAAGCACATAACCAACACCGGGCTCGCCTTCAATTGGCGCGCCTAAGGATTGTAAGGTTATTATATCTCGGTAAAGAGTCCGTAGGCTCACGCCTAATTCTTCTGAAAGATTTTTGCCACTCACGGGTAATTGATGACGTCGTAGTAATTGAATTAAATCAAATAAACGTTCAGTTCGAGACATTATTGTAATAAATACTGCTGCCAAATCATGTCAGTAGTGTATCATGAATATTTATAGAACTAATAATTTGCTTATTATGATTATTCTAATAGCAACGAACCTTGGGTTTAATGCATGCCCTCAAGAAACGCTTTAAAGCCACCTGCGATCGGGCTATGCTGATTGGGATAGTAGGCCTGGTAGGCCTGTCGATCCACACTTAGTATAAACTGATTAGACGCGAGTATATTCCAAAATAGCCGGATTTGTTTCGCTAAAAGGAATGCACTTAATAACCGTTCCTTTGTCGCTAATCCTAACCATTTTTCGAGGCAAGCATCTTGAAGTTTCTGGTATGTTGAATCACCTTCTGTTACTCCATAGTGAGTAATCGATTGTTCTAGACAGGTATGTAACGAAAAAAATGGATGAATGATCGCGGTCTCTCCCCAATCAACAAACGTCATTCTTTTAGTAATTGGATCAAGAAGAACATTCTTATCATGAAAATCGTGATAACCTATGGTTTCAGGAATCCTAAAGCTTGCTAATAATTTGCACTGCGCTGAAAATTTCGGACTTAGACTGTGTAATGTTTGCAATTCTTTATCCGTTAGACCCTCTGCTTTTAAAAAAGCAGTTTGCTTTAACATGTGATCATAAAGAAAGGGTAATTGATTTAATCGCCAATCAGGTACGCCTAGTTTGAGAAATGTCACGATACATTCTTCTGCGCTGAGTTGGATTGTGGCATATTGCTTTATTGCTTGGCATAATAGCTCTGGCTTGAAGTTGGTTTTAAGCGTTTGACGCAAAGAAATACCCGCATCCCTCATTAGAAAACAATGTAAATCCTCATTAATTTCAATTATATCGGGCACATTGGCATGGAATTGGGATGACAATACTCGAATGATTTTGGGCTCATTAGATAGAAAAAGAGAGGGTGGTGTTTGTTTTAAATAAAAATTCTCTGTTGATGTTGCAAATCGGATCACATGAGACCACGGTGTTGACAATACAATTTCTGGTGAGTGCTCTATTGAGTAGCCATTAGAAACCAGGTAATCGGTTCCCCATTTGAAAAGTGGTAGTAGATTATTCATTTTTGGAAGTTAAAATGCATAAAAAATGACGAGAAAAATATAAGTCTTACTTAACATAAAAAACTTCCCTTTAAATAGTTACCAAGAGAATATTATACATAAAAAAGCGAGTCTCAATAGAATAGTAAAAGCAGGATAAAATAATGGAACAGCAAGATGATTTACCTATATCCGTGGTATAAACAAAAGGATAATGGATTAATTCTTAGTTTGCTTATTCAACCCGGTGCCAAATGCAATCAAGTAGTAGGTGCTGTTGGAGAGGAACTAAAGATAAAAATCGCGGCACCTTCTATTGAAGTTAAAGCCAACATGGAATTAGTGCGATACCTGTCTGTCTTATTCAAAGTCCCTAAAAGTCAAATTAAAATAAAGAGAGGCCTTAAGTCTCGACACAAGATCATTGAAGTCATTGGTTGTGGTGTTGATGCTCTTCAGTGGTGTAAAATTTAAAGAATGATTTTAAATAATGAGCCTAAAATGCTGGATACAACAATAATTGAGAACAATTGGCGCTCTCGTGGCTTTAGTTTTGAGCTTTGGGAAGATCCCCCAGGTCAAATTTGGAAGGATTTTAGGCATGAAACGGATGAGTTATTCATGTTGCTTGAAGGTGAAGTTATTTTAACCGTGGGCAATAAAACGTTAAAACCTGCTATTGGAGAGAAGTATTGATTCCAGCAGGAGTAGATCATACGGTTCAAACCAGTTCCACCACAGGAAGCCGTTGGTATTATGGTTACAAAATAAGAAGGTAAGGGAATGACACAAAAGAAAATATCATTAGAAAATGATGCTGTTCTGCAATTCATTGTTGATGAATTAATATCTTTACATCATTGCCATACAATTATTTTATATGGCTCGCGCGCACGAGGAGACTTCACAGTAACCAGTGATTATGATGTTGCAGGGATTAGGGAAAAAGGAGATAAGCAACGAATTGCACGCTTTGATGAAGCACATCAAGTTTATCATGATATTTTTGTTTATCCCGAGAATGCTTTTGATTCAATTTCTGATGAACATTTATGTATGTCAGATGGCATCGTTGTTCTTGAAAAAGCTCATTTTGGCACAGAGTTATTAAAAAAACTCTCTGCTTTTTTAATATTGCCTGAGTCCCTCCCTCTTGATGAAATTACAGCACGTAGAGTGTGGTATCAAAAAATGCTGGCAAGGGCGTATACTAGAGATTTAGAAGGAAAATATCGCCATATTTGGTCAATCTTCACAATTCTAGAGGATTATTTTGTATTCAAAGAATTGCGTTATCAAGGTCCAAAAAAAGCATTCAAGTATTTAGAAACACACGATCCAGAGACTTTATCATTATTTGATGAGGCCATAACGAATATCGATAATTTGGATGCCTTAAATAGGCTAATTACAAGAGTTATAAAGATAGACAAAACGTAGGATAATTATGCCAGAATTAGATATTGAAATTATCAAAGATAATCCAGAGTACTTTCTTGTGAAAAGGTATCTATTATTTTTATTTAGAGTGCCTAGTAATGAAATTTAATATTTATATTAAAATTTTGACTGCGTTCTTTGTGATTTTTTTAATTCTTGTTTTGGCATTTTTTAAATATTTAAAGTCAGTTGAGACAAAGATAGTTGTTAATGCTGGAAAAACGACCTCGCAAGGGCTTTTAATTAGTTTAGAAAAAGAGTTAATTAATAACCCGAAATCAAACTGGGATGCGATAATAAAGAAGAAAACAGATAATGTTATTCATCTTATAGCAATCGACAGTCTAAAACTCACCCTGGCGCAGAATAATCAGTTAAATAATGGTGAAATCATTTTTTTATCAGGTACAACCTATCAATTTCTAAACGAGGTCATTGTAGAACATACGGCGTATAAAAAAATTGGTAATACCCCATATGCATTAGCTTACAATTTTTCAGATCCTGACGAAATTATTTTTAATTATATGAATCCTGTTTTAAAACAAATCGTTCAACATTTATTATCAAAATCAAAAAATACGTGGAGTAATGAACTATTAAGTTTAGAAAAAATATATGGGTTTCCTCTTCATGTTTATAAAACCAAGAGTAAACTCTTGCCAAGTAATATAATTAATTCTTTATCAACAAAGCGTCTAGTACTTGAAACCAATAAAAACTCGTCACAAATTGTTATTCTCTATTATCGTTTTAGTGGTGGAATACTCAAAATTGGCCCACTAAGCTATCTGCCAGTTATGGCAAGAATCAGTGATGTTATGTATTATTTTATAGGAACTTTCTTTTTTATATCCCTTTGTCTTATTGCCTTATTTTCATTGCTTTTTGTTAGAAATATGAAAAAGGTATATCAGATAACAAAAAATTTTAGTCAAGGTAACTTTGATTTTCATCGGAAAATTGGTACCACCTCTGTTTTGTATGGGCTGTATAGAAATATCATCCAAATGGGTGAGCAATTAAAAGAACTGATTGAATCACATAAACAATTGTGCCGGTTTGTCGCGCATGAAATTAGGACTCCTTTGTCAACCATACAAATGGCGACGGATAGTATCAAAAGGAGAAACGCTGAAGATGCATTGCTCAATAAACAGATAAACAGCATACAAGAAGATATTGCAGATATGAATCGGCTCGTCAGCACTTTTTTGATTTACTCAAAAATGCATTCAAACGAATTGAAATTAAAACAGTCTGAGACCGATATAATAGTATGGTTAAGAAAGTTATTAGAGTCTTATTCTTCCTCAACATTTGAAATTACATTTCATTCTAATGAGTTAAATTCTTTGAAAGCATACATAGATGAAAATATTTTAAAACACGCTGTTACCAATTTGATTACAAATGCCATGAAATTTGCAGAGCACACTATTTCTTTAACCATTTCGCTGGATAATAGTCATATTTTACTTCACGTAGACGATGATGGCCCAGGCTTGCCGGAGGAGGGTGCGGATGACATTTTTTCTGAATATACAATTGCTGAAGACGCAGGAATTGGAGATAAACATATTGGGTTAGGATTAGCTATTGTTAAAAAAGTTGTTAATCTCCACGGAGGAAAGGTCATGGCTACACAATCACCGATATTAAAAGGTGCTCGATTCACCATAGTACTTCCAATATATTCTTAACGATTAAGATTTTAGTTTTGGAAGTTGGTCTTCAACTGTAGCATCTTTTGAAGTATCCATCTCTTGTTTCATCCCAACCAGTGCGTCGATAGCCGCTGTTAACTGGAGTTTTGCATTTTCAAAACGTTTAGGGATAAATTCATCTTCCTCACCATCAATTGCTTCTCCAGTTCCAATGCCTTTTTCAAGAGCGCTGATAACCACACTAAGCTCTGATTCAAACGCCGATAATAGTTCATTACTCCCCGTTGCAGATTGCAAGATTCCATGCAATTTTTCCACTACATCTTCAGGAATATAAAGAGTGCCTTCACTGCATTTGCTATATTCACGTTTCGCAATAGGTAATGAAAGTAGTTCATCAGCCTTGTGTTGACTCATCTGAAATATTTGTCTAATAGATTGTTTTAGTTCTAAGGGAGTTGGTAGCGAATTGCTAGATTTCAAAGATGCGAGAAGCTTATCACTAGCAGTTACTCTTCCATCTTTGCTATGTTCTTGCGCTGTCTCGATAGGAGTCTGTCCTTTTTCATTTCGCACTTCAAGACTAGCACCACACTCTAATAACTTTTTAATGAGATGTAACGGCTCTTTTCTATAATTATAAAAATTCTGTACCGCATAGTGCAAAGCAGTCATGCCTTTTTTATCAGAACTATTAATATCAGCGCCATGTTTTAATAATAAAGCAATGACGCTATCATTACTTGGGCCACCAATAAGGACTTTTCCACAACTTACCATTGCCAGGTTTAACAAAGCTTTATTAGCTAGAATTGACTCTAGCAAGTCTTCATGACCTTTAAATACAGAAGGTTCTTTTAAACCTAAGAGAAGTTCTAGTACATCTCTATCGGTCAGTTGTTCTATAGGGTCCGCCCGACCTAAGATATCACGGACACGTGTTAAATAATTTTCTTGTTCTTTACCTAATATTTGATTTTCCTGTTCAACAAACTTTGCAACATCTTCTCCTTCAAATCGCAATTCTGGAAAACCCTCAATTTTCTTTAAATCTTGAATGTTTAGAATATCTCGATTTAAAGCGATTTTTGCTATCAGTTCATCGGCTCCGTCTTTACCTAGAATTGCACGGGCATATTCTATGGTGTTCACTTTTAATTCTTTAGCTGTTTGTGTTGAGGCAAATAAAGATTTTCGAACGGCAACTTGATATTCACCATGATGAAAAATAACACTGTTTCCAGCCTTCCAAATATTTCCTGCCATCGATGTGATAGGGGATGCCGGCGAAAGGGATCGGAAGCCGGTCTGTACATCTTGCGCATTCCATGGTCCAGTTCCACCAAACGTGATTTCTGGATGTTTCACTGATACTCTTTCTAAAAATGTTTTTTTCTGTGAGTTTGCTGCAGCATTAAGTTGATTGTCTGTATTACAACCTTCTAAAGTCACAAAAACTTCACCATGATGTGCGGGCAATGCTCGTTTAAAACCATGTAATAAATTATCAAAATGATTATCATATAACTGCTCACTTGGGCCATGGCAATTACCCATACCATATTCGCCACCACCAGCATGGCCCATAATAAATAATTTTGGGTTCTTCTCAAATATATTGTCTAGTTCTTCCGGTAAGTCTCGTTTGAGTTCATCCAAACTACTATAGATTTTTGGGGATTTATCACACTGATCGAAAAAATAATACTTCAAATCAGAGCCTTCTAAATAGACGCCAATTGGAACAAATTGCTTGAACCGTTGTTTTAAGTGAGGATTTACCACCACACCTCTCTGATTTTCAGGCAGTGGATGATCTGGATCTGGTTTATATATTAAGATTTCTATTGCAGCGTCTTTCATGGCTCATCTCAACTATTACTTAAAATAATAGGTTGATTTTATCAAAAACACTCAGCTCAAATGTATATATATTGTACAAACGTTCTAAAATGATACTTTTGTCGAGGGTAAATGATTATAGATTTGCGATATATTTGGTGAAGCTTTCATCACTGGACGAAAAATCTCAAGGTCGAGGCAAAAGAATTTTTTACTATTTTTCATAAGTCTTACATAAGATCGGTGGCTGTGATCTGTATTTATTCCCAAGCCGCTGATACAAATACATATCCTTTTTTATGAATTGTTTTTATACGATAGGGCTTTTTATTATTATCATTCAATGCTTTTCTTAAACGTGATATTTTTAAATCGATACCTCTATCAACCCCATCATATTCATGCCCAGAAAGAGCATACATAATGCTATCTCGACTCAGCAACCTATCATGGTTCTTAACCAACAAAGCAAGCATTTCAAAGTCACTGGTACTTATTGAAATTTCTTCATCAAAGAGATGAACACTCTTAGTACTAAAATTGATAGAAAAATTGCCAAATTGAAATTGATTTTGATTATTAACTAAATTGGGTCGACGTAACAATGCCTCTATTCTTGCTTTCAAAACCTCGTCTGCAACAGGTTTAGTTAAGTAGTCATCTGCTCCTAAATTTAAAGAGGATACTTCACTTTCAATATCATTAATTGCTGTTAGCATGAGTATTTTCCCCAAATACTCATCTCTAATGGTATGGCATATTTGATCACCATTCATGCCAGGAAGCATTATATCTAATATTACTAGGCAAGGTTGCTCACGAATGATGCGATAGACCGCTCTATCACCACGTTTTTCAATAGAAACATCATAACCTGCTTCTTGTAAGCTTTCTTTGAGGTAATTGGCTAACTTAACGTTATCTTCTACAAGCAATATTGATTTATCTTTCATTCGTTCTGTCTAAGCCTCTTTAAATAAGAAAACTCTCTAAACAAATTTAGTCTGAATTGATTTTTAAGTTCAGTGTTACATAGATATCAGTAGGTAAGCAAACACACGGTGCATCCGTACATTTTATATACAATTGATCTGTTTTAACTCGATATAATGATAGCTAATGGGCGAATCTGTGGAGATAAATTATGAGCGCTTATGTTAAAAATTTTGATGAACATAAAGAAATCAAATCTTCACGTGACATTTGCAAATCATTAAAACCGGTTCCCACAGCATATATGGACAATAAACATTGTGAGCATTGCTATCCCGAAAAACGTTCTCATTTTCGAAGAAAATTTTTTAATTTATTCCATTATTTTATATTCAATCCATTTATCTATCTTTTATCTAAACTCTTTCTCCTATCAGAGCATGATTTTTTACGATTCAATAACCTATTAAATCAGTTGGTCATTAATATTTTTCAAAAACTAAAACTATATACCAAGACTCAGACCATTGATAGGAAACAATTCAATAACAGTGTCCTTGCATTTTGGGATGAAGCACAAAAAAGAGGGCTAGAGCTGTATAATTTTAAGGAATCTAACTTGCATACTCTGTATTTTAAGTTGGTCTACAATAGGAAAAAATATTATTTCATACAGACTCCAATCTCTCTTATTTCTCAAAAAAATACACGCTTTGATGAGGATACTAAATATGATAATAAATGGATCCTCAAGAAAAAATTATTAGATAGCCAAATTCCCTGCCCCTTAGGGAGGGTTTTTATTTCCAGCAAAAAAGCCTACAACTATGGCATTTCATTGGGATTTCCTCTTGTGGTTAAGCCATTATCTGAATCTCTAAGTATTCACACTTCATGTACTATTCAAACTCCAAATGAATTAAAAGAAGCGATAAACATAGTAAAGCAAGTTGATTTTCGCGTGCTGGTTGAAAAACACATACCTGGGGATGTTTATCGGTCATTAATTATTAATGATTCATTAATCGCTTGTGTGAGGCGACAACCTGAGAGCATTGTTGGCGATGGTGTCACTACACTTCAAGAGTTAATTGATAAAAAAAATAAAGTTAGGTGGAAAGAAAGTCATGGTAAATATCCATATAAAATTACTCCAAATAGCAACTTGATCAAAATTTTGTCATCCCAGGAAGTTGCTCTTAATACGGTAATAAACAAGGGACAACAAATCTTTATTGCAAAAAAAGTTACTATGAGTAGTGGTGCAAAAATCAGTGATGTTACCGATCTGATACATCCTGAGAACAAACTATTATTGGAAAAAGCACATAAAATCCTCAATATACCGCTTACGGGTCTTGATTTTATTTGTCAGGACATTTCTCTTCCATGGCATAAGCAACAATTTGGAATTATTGAAAATAATAGCTTCCCTTACATTGAATTACATCTCAATCCGTCTGATGGGAAAGGAATTAATGTAGCAGGTAAAATTTGGGACTATGTACTCGATGTTTTAAGTCAAAAAAACGAGTAACCCAATAAATGTACAATTTATATACAATTGGGTTTTTTTAACTCGGTATAATAACAGATAAGTAAATCTTTATTCGGATGAAACCATTATGAACTTGCACTGGAGTATTCTCATGAAAAAAGACAAAGAAAAACATCAGCCTGTCCCTGAATCCATAACGGCAGATGAACCCCAAACCTCTTCTATAGCATTAGCTTTACAACAATTTAGAAAGGAAGCAGAAAAAAAAGAGGCTGCTGAGGAAGGTGCAAAAGTACGCTGTCCGACTTGTTTTAAAGAAATCGCACCTAAGCGCCTTTGTTCCGGACATGGTGCAGGTGGTAGCGGAGGTGATAGTGCCACCTCTGATAAGAAGACATCTGAGGAAAAAGCGAGTCCTGGTGAAGATAAATTCCTAACTAAATCAGGCAAAGTAGTTGGGTCTGAAGATGAATTGGTAGGAGTATTTGGTTCAGAAGAACTTGATTTAGAGTCTGGTTTTGACCCAGAAATAATTGAAAAATTAATTGCTGATGGGAAATTGTTGGTTGATAGTGATCGTGAATCAATGACTCTTAAGCTTAAATTACAATGTGATCCTAATGAATTAACTCCAAAGCAACGACATGAATTAAAAAAATTCATGGAAGCGATTATAAACGAATTCAGTGAATTTAAAGAAGAAAATCATCTTTCTGATGATTGCATACAAATCCTTCAAGATGAGGAGGGAAACATACGTTCTCTTCGCATTACCATGCCCACATTAGCTTTATACGATGCATTTATCCAACAGCTAGCAAATAATTTAGTACCCGTACCCAGTCCGAAAGCACAAGAAAGAGATGAGGTAACAAAAGAGCAAAGCTTTGCTCCACACCCACTTTCGAGGGAACCCAGGCCGTCTAATAAAGATCAATCCTCCACACAAGAAGCTAATGAGATACATAATAAATCTGAAGATGGGGAACAAGAAATTTTTAACCCATCTCCTTTTAATATGAAGCCGTGGTAATAAAGAGCAGGGGGTTTATTGATTATTGAAAAGAACTATTCAAGATACCATTTCGTATCCAATAATACGATTACGTAATTGGGAAATACCATTTTATGCTTTCTCCAAGACGGAGCCCTTAAGTCTTGACACAAGAGCGTTGAGGTCATTGGTTGTAGTGTTGATGCTCTTCCGTGGGGAGTCGATTTATAACTGATATTTATTTTTCTGGTTTTCTTATTTATCTGATTGAATGGTGTAGCTTTTTAGGCTATGATTGAAGCTTAGTTGGCTTCAATATAAAAATCATGTTTGATACTTCAATATTGTTTTCTGAATATCGGCGGCGTGTGCTGGCACTTTTATTGCTTCATCCTGATGAGCGTTATCATGTCCGAGAGATTGCGCGGTTAACGAATACCACAGCGGGTACACTTCATCGAGAACTATCCAAACTTGCTAAATCCAAAGTACTTCTGCGCGAGCAGAGTGGTAATCAAGTTTATTACCAAGCAAATCGAAATTTTCCTATTTATACGGAGCTTACAAGTATTTTAAAGAAAACGTCTGGTTTGGTGGATGTGTTGTTTGATTTTTTAACTCCATTAGCTGAAAAAATTGAAGTAGCTTTTGTTTTTGGTTCGGTGGCCAAAGGAACTGAAAACCTTGGAAGTGATATTGATGTGCTTATTATTGGTGAGGTTGATTTTACAGAAGCAGTTGAGGCTCTTTATGCTGCTCAAGCTAGTTTAGGGAGAGAAATTAATCCCAAAATATATTCCAGGGAACAATGGAAGGCATCTTTACAAAAACAAGATCTTTTCATTCAGGAGGTTTTAAATAATCCCAAGCTATTTATTATGGGAGCTGAACATGACCTTGGATAATTTAATTGGCATCAGCCTGGAAAAAATACCACCTCACCCAGATACAATAAAACGGCTTTTGCATGCGGCTGAACGTAATATTTTGGATTCAAAAATTGACTTGGTTAGCGCGGAGAATCGCTTTGATGCTGCCTATAAAGCAATTATGCAAATAGCAAATGCAGCACTTCAATCTCATGGATATCGAACCTTGACTTCTAAACCAGGACATCATCAAACGATGATTCAGTTATTGCCTCAGACTTTAGGTATTGATAAAAAAACAGTGATTATATTGGATGCTATGCGTAAACAACGCAATATTGCAGATTATTCTGGCGATATTATTCCTGAGAGTGCAGTAATAACTTGTATTGCTCAAGCAGAAGCATTGTTAAAGGATTTTAAAAAATGGCTGAGTGTTAAAGATGGAAAACAACAGTGATGTAAAGCAACAACTCAAAGAATGTCTTGAGGTACTAACAAAGATTTTAGGCGCAGATCTTTTGGGTGTTTATCTTTATGGTTCTTATCTTGTAGGTGGTTTGCAAAAATACAGTGACATTGATTTATTTGTTGTAACAAATCGTACCACAACTTCAAAAGAAAAGATGGAGTTGACTAACCATCTTCTCCAAATATCAGGCATTTACATGAAAAGTACGAAGCCACCTATAGAAATGACCCTTGTGGAAAGGGAGGCTATCAATCCTTGGCATTATCCTCCTCTGTTTGATTTTCAATACGGTGAATGGCTTCGTCCATCATTTGAAATGGGTAGTTTTGAACCATGGCCTGGTCGTGAAATGCCCGATCTTGCGCTGATTATCACTCAAGTCTTATTAAAGAGCCATACATTGCTGGGTGAAAGACCTGAACATCTATTAGCCCCTGTCCCATATAGCGACTTTATAAAAGCGATGCTTCATGATCTTGGGAGACTTTCAGCTGAGCTTGAACAGGACACTCGAAATGTATTACTAACCTATGCACGGATTTGGAGTACATTAGAAACTAATAAGATTCGATCGAAACCTATAGCCGCCGATTGGGTGATTGATCGTCTACCTAAGATGTATCAGCCCGTGATGAACAGAGCGAAACACATATGCATTGGTTTGGAAGATGAATATTGGGATGATATTAATGTGCTTGTAAAACCCTGTGCTGATTTTATATTAAGTAGAATTACGGATCAAAAGTTATCAATAAATCTAAAAGATCCTTGCACCTTAATAAAGTTAGCCTAGATAGAGGGCAGGAGACTAAGATTTCTGCCATTAGTATGATTTTCATTAAGGTTTATTCAGTCATTTCCAGGTATTCTGCTACATTGCTACACGTTCATCAAATCATTCAAACCATCTAGATGAAATTATCTATGAATTCATAGAGTAACGCATTTTTTTGTTAAAAATCCGATTAATTATTTGTAGCAAAAAAGTTGCTACTGTATTGCTACGACACGCTACATTTCAAATGCTGTAAAACACATCCTGAAATAGACAAAAGAGGATGTCCTCAGTTGTGGCTTTGGTTTCTTCATGTTTTGTTTTTTTAAGTTCTTTTGTTTTTTGCAAAGAGTTCCTTATTTATAATAATTTTCTATAAATAAGGAAAATGGCAGAAACAAGACGTGATCCAGTGAAATTTATTAATCTCTGAAATTGTAGCGATATGTAGCATTTATGTAGCAATATAATTGCTACATAAATGCATTCATTTTGATGCGATGAATATTGTTATGATCCTTGTGAACACTGTATTATCTGATCAATATAGGTATGCTCGTTTGTCAACGAGTAGCAAAAGTAGCATGGTGCTCAATGGGTGAATATTAGAATAACGTTTAAATCAAGGGGAAGTTAATGCCTTCTGAAAAATCTCGGTACCTTAACAGAGGACCTAAATCACCTGTGGATATGCATCAGCTGAAAAAGTATTTAAATTCTTTTACTAAAGAACATTTGGCTGAAATTGTTCTTTTAAATGCACAATATAATTCTGTCTTATGGAGGGCTTTAAGTGCATCTATTGGAATGCGACTTGCCAATGGAGACTGGGAAGAGATAAAGAAAGCCATTGACTATGCATTTTATTTCCCTGAGTACATCCGTTATACAGAAAATGGGTATGGATTCATTATTTATGAAATGATTAATGCGCTTGAGTTCTTGTATAAAGATAGAGACAAGCAATTTATTTTGCAGGTTGCTGATTATATGTTTGAGCAGGCAGAACAGGCTCTTGAATCTTTTGAAGAAGGTTGGGATTGGACTTGTGCATTAGAAAGCCTTAAAGACTGGATAAGAAATAAAAAAATCAAATGTAAATGAAGGTGTAACTTAATAGAATTAACACAGAAAAAACAACTTTTATCTCATTGGCTTTCTCCTAAATGAAAGGGATCGCAAGCAGGCGCACAATCGTGAAAGAGATGTTGCTTAAAATTTTTTCTTAGGGATACTTAAATCTTTTGATTCAACTTCCCTAATCCCCTTTATAAATTTCGTGATGATTGACCTTTTATTATAAAAAGCACTATAATTAAGTCATAATAAAGGTATTTATTTAGGTCATTAAAATGCAAACTTTATATGCAACACAAGTCGCTAGCATTAGCGAATTAAAGAAAAATCCCACAAAACTTATTAATGATGCTCATGGGATGCCCGTGGTGATTCTTAACCATAATGTAGCTGCTGCTTATTTAATTCCAGCAGAAACTTTTGAAAAACTGATGGATGCTGTTGACGAAAGCGAGCTAAAAAGCATTGTAGAACAACGCCTTTCAGAGCCCTTTACGCCAGTTAAGGTTGCGCTTGATGATCTATGAGTTACATTTCCATCCGCTTGCGTTAAAAGAATGGAAGAAACTATCGAAGGAGTTGCAGGAACAGTTTAAAAAACTATTAAAACGGCGACTGGAAAATCCGCATGTTATTTCTGCCAAACTTAGTGGCCATCTTAAAGATTGCTATAAGATAAAATTGCATCAGGCCGGCTATAGATTGGTCTACCAAGTTAACGATAATAAAATGATTCTCCTTGTTGTTGCTGTAGGCAAGCGAAACAAAAATAAAGTCTATGAGTCAGCAGAAGATAGGACTTAAGCTGATGATGAATAGGGTATTTGATGGTGTGCACCTGAAGTGATTCTTAAAAATAACAACTACAGAAACTTGCTAATTTAACTTAGTTTATGTAATCAATTTGATGACTGGATTAATGGTCGTTTTAACAGGTTTAAAAAAATTATTATATCTATTGACCTTGCCGTTACGTCAACCCTTATCGTGTATGTTGTCAATTAGAGGAGAGCAAAATGGCATACACGATTAATCAATTGGCGAGGCTTTCAGGGGTCAGTACCCGCACTCTGCGATTCTATGATGAAATTGCTTTATTAAAACCTGCCTACTATGGTGGCAATCAATATCGTTATTACAAAGAAGAGCAGCTGCTTATGTTACAGCAGATTTTATTTTTTCGTGAGCTTGGTTTTCCTCTAAATGATATCCAACAGATTATGAGTAGTGATGATTTTGATAAAATAGAATCATTAAAAAGACATAAATCTGCTTTGGAATCTAGTCTTGAACGAACAGCAACGCTCATCAAGACGATTGATAAAACCATTTCACATTTAAGAGGAAAAATAATTATGCGTGATGCGGAAATGTATGATGGCTTCGATCCCATCAAACAACAAGAGCACGAAAAATATATGCTCGAAACAGGAGTGATATCACAAAAGCAAATTGATGATAGTTGGACGCGTGTTTCTCACTGGAAAAAATCAAATTGGGAACAGTTTAAAAATGCGGGTGAAAAGCTTAATCTTGAGCTGGCCAATGCATTAGCAAAAGGAGTTAGGACTGATTCGGATGAGGTTCAGGCATTAATCCAAGAACATTACGATTGGGTTAATAATTTTTGGACACCAACAAAGGAGACATATTTAGGACTTGGAAAAATGTACCTGGACCATCCAGATTTTCGATTATTTTATAATAAATATCACCCTGGTTTGGTTGATTATTTGGTAGCTGCTATGAGAGTTTTTGCTGAACGTAAGCTATCGTGATCATCTTGCTCTGCTGATAGAAGCATCAGTAGAGCACTATCTTTCTGGGAAATTATTATGAATACCAAAATTTGCTTTACTAATTCTACTATTCTGTTAAACGATGGCAGAACACTTGGATATGCTGAGTTTGGAGATCCAAAAGGAGAGGTAGTTTTTTATTTTCATGGACTTCCAGGTTCTAGGCTTGAGGCTGGGCATTGGGAAAATATAGCATGTTTAAATCATTATCGATTAATTAGTATTGATAGACCAGGAATGGGTTTATCTTCTAAACATCCAACGCGCACTATTCTTTCATGGGCTGATGATGTTGAGGCGCTTGCCAATTACTTAGGTATCCCTAAATTTTCTATTATAGGTCACTCTGGTGGAGCTCCTTTTGTTGCAGGATGTGGATATAAAATACCTCATCGGTTAAATAAAATAGCGATTGTCTCAGGTATGGGGCCTTTTGAAATACCTGAGGCTACAGCAAGTCTAGGACGAGGACAGCGGTTTATAAATAAAATGATTAAAGCAATACCCCCAATTGCTACCGTAATGGTAAATCTCATGTTTTTGATGCTGAAAAAACCCGGGATATTAAAAAAAATGACGAGTAAAATGTCAGAGGTAGATCAGCGTATTTTAGGTGACACAGAAGCTGGTGATTTATTTATCCAATCATCGTTAGAGGCTTTTAAAGGTGGTATTACAGGCGTATCTCAAGAAATTCAATTAAGCCTAAAGCCTTGGGGATTTGATATGAGCCATATAAAGTGCCCTGTTGTCATTTGGCAAGGTAGATTAGATAAACAAGCTCCGTTAGCTCATGCCAATCTTTATGCAAAATTAATCCCTAACGCCTCACTAAAAGTTTTGGATCATGAAGGACATATCTCGTTGCTCATTAACCATGGTGAGAAAATTTTGCGCAGTGTTCGTGAATAAAATTTTGCATCGTCGCTACTATTTTAGGTTACAACCGTATTGGAAGTAACGATCGTGATAAAAGTGGCATACAAGAGAACATTGTTATTTATATTAGAGCGTTAGATTCAACGATTTTCCCCCAATTTCACAATTGTCGCTATTGCCTGTAAGATAAACGTAGCCCATCGTTTTAAGTTCTGTTTGCAATCCCAATAAATTATAAAACTGCTCACATTCAGCAAGTTTATTAACTGCTAGGGCTATATGTCCCAAACTGGCATTTTTGGGTAACATTTTTTAGGTCCTTATTTGAATGTAAGTTGGTTCATATTGGAAGCATTGTTTATTATTAGATACTCTCAACCCGAAACGCTTGATAAGAAGGTGATTCATAGGGATGAGCCTTCTTTAAGGCCGCAACAGCCACTGTGATTTGTCCTTCAGTACAGATAATTTCTACTTTATATTCAGGTACTCTTTCAAGCTGATTGATTTCCCCAATAAAAGCATGGCTTCCAGGTAATGGCATAAATTGCCCCTCACCCAATGTTTGCCAAGCACAATGCTGATAATGATCAACACTCCCTGCGCCTGTAGCAAAAATAGCATTTTTAACAATTTCTAAATGGGTTTCTGGAACACAAAAACAAAGCATGTACATGATATCACCTATGGGGAAATTAATTCTGATTTCCAAGAATCTTCTATCTTCGTATAGCGAATTACTTCAGAAAAAGAAATAGAGCCGACCGTGTAGAAAATCCATGTTTTTGGGATAAAGCGAAAACCGAAATAATACTCGTTCATAGGGATAGGAAGTCCTGCAAATTGATCACTCAATTCTTTTTTCCTGGTTTCCAATTGGTTTAAATCTTTAATGACAAGTCCTGAAGTAGGAGCATAAGCAGAGAATCTCAATTGGCGTTCACGAGGAAGAGTACTCCAAAAAGCTTCATTTTCTTCTTGAGAAATGGGTATTGCTGTACCTTCTAAAATAACTTGTCGGTTCTGCATCGCAAATAAAAAATTTAAACAGGATTTAGGGTTATTTAATAATTCAGTAACCTTGCGTGTTTTTTGCTGCGTAAAAAATAAAAGACTCTCTGTTTCAATTTCGCGAATGGCAACCACTCGACTATGAGGTTCACCAGAACTGCTACAAGTGCTTAAAACAGCACAGGCAGGGTCCTCAATCCCCCTTTCTTTTTCATTGCTCAACCATTCTTTTAGCATGTTAGAGGGCACGAGTTTCTCCTGTAAATTGGTGTGATAAAGTTAAAAGTATTAAACAAAACTCATGTTGGCACTTTGCATGCGCGTGGATTCACTTCCACCATCGTTTTTGAACCTGATTTTACAATGCGTATTTGATTGTGCTCCACTAATAATTCAACAGCTAAGTCGCGTTTTATTTTATCTCGCAGTGGGCTTAATTGTTGAATGGTTCGTAACGTTGTTGAGCTAATATTTTTTTCAATAAACCAGTCCATTAGTTTGAGGGCATCGGAAAACTGCAAAGAAACGGTTTCAGTAGGCATAATTCTTCGTGCTTCTTGCAAATGCCAATTAATTATTTCAATGGCATTTTCGGTATGCTCGACACTAATATCCCCATGGCGTCCTTCAAAGAGATGAAAGAGTGCTGCTAGGCGCACAGTATTTTCAGCCGCTTTTGATGCAAAATCAACGACATCGACCCACTGTCCTTGAGGTTTTAACCCAGCTTCCACTGCATTAAAAAATAAAATCCATTGTTGTTTTGCGGCCATACTCATTTTCAATAATGGAAGTTGAATACAACCTTGATGGCTTAATTGCTCTGACTGGTTTAAGCAGGCAGTGACGCGTTGCTCATAATGGGTTAGAGAATGTAAAGAAGCAGGCGGCTCTTGGTAAAATCGATTTCCCATACTGTTGGCAGGATAAGCCATCAGGCAACGAGCTAAAAAACCGCTTTGTCGACTAATACCCGATGCTTGCTTGGTAAGTTGTTGTAAGATAAGCGGTTGCATCATCAAGTTAAGTGTTAAACGCCGATTTTCAATGGTAAATCCTTGCGTTGTCTTACGATGTGCTGTGAACGTCTTACCGTCCCACAAACGATTAAGCAATGCTACAAAACGAGTTGGATTGCCTTGCATGCTATGACTACCTAAAATGATACCCGCCTCATCAGACCATAAGGAAGCAGAAGGCCAACCTTGGGCCAAATGAATAGCCAGTGCTTCTTGGGTAGCATCTTCAAAATAAAGAGTAGGTTGCAAAGGAATTTCCGGTTCTTGATGAATTAATTCATCGAGCATTTCTTTGGCATAATCAGAATCTTCTCCCGTATAAGTTGCACGTTTGATTTGGGAGAATAAACTGTCTTTTTCCATTTGCCATACTTGGTGTTGCGTTAGCGCTGATAACACTTCAGGTTCGCGCCTTTTACGAATAAGTGTTTCCCAGTGACGCGCTGCTTTAGAAAAAACATTATCTGCAGCAGTTTTTCGGGTGCCAGAGCCGCTGGCAATTAAAAAATAAAGCGATACAGGACTAATTAAATAGTTGTCTCGCGCAACATTGGCAAGCGATTGGCATGATAGAGACATATTAGCTAAGGCACTGCATGCAATCAAAGGCAGGGGTTGCTGTCCGTATTGTTGATAGTCTACTACGGCTTTTCTAACAATTGAGGGAAGTGCCTCAACTGGATAAGGACAGTCCGGGGCTAAGATTGGAGAAAGTGGAATAGGTTGTCCCCATGTGATGCTTTGATGTGGATTATTTTTAATCTCTAATTCATTCTGTTCAATAGTCATTGTTTTAGAGGATGAAGTGTTGGTTTCCGATTTTACCAGTAGCGTCAGTATGATGTAAAATTAGTGGCTGAAATATACTGATGATGCTAAATACTGGTTCTATGGCGATTCGGATATAGCGCTTCTATTAAAAATGGTTAGGGTTTAGATGATTGTAAAATGTCTACGAGCTGGTGTACATGAATTAAAACAGATCAATGAGTTAATGTATCGCTCAAAATCTTATTGGGGATATGATAAAGCATTTATGGATAAATTCATGCAGCTTTTTCAAATGACGACAGACTATCTTGAAAAAAATACAGTGAAACTTTTTTATGAAAGGAATACTGAAAAACCCGAAAAAGCGATAGGTTTTTATAGTTTTAGCATCAGAAAAAAAGAGTCTGAACTGGATAATTTTTTTATTGATCTAAACTATATTGGTAAGGGGTTCGGTAAAAAAATGTGGTCTATGATGGTTGAAGATTTTAAATCACATGGCGTGAGTAGGTTCAAATTATGGAGCGATCCTGGTGCCGAATCATTTTACAAGAAAATGGGATGCATCAAAATTGGTGTTAAAAAATCTCCTATGATGCCAAATAGATATCCCATTATTTTTGAGTATGAGATTTGAAGGAGCTTTGATAAGTTTCTTTTCCATTTTATCCTGGGCAAATGTGATTTTTTTGAGCAACCCAAACCGTTGCTTCTCCACACTCTGGGTCCCTAATGTTATGTACAAGGACTTTAAAATGGCACTCTAGAAGGATTTGAGTATATTCTTCGGACGAAAGGGAGGCATGATATAAATCATATCCTCCATTATCACCCCAAACTTCTCCGTACCCCGGTCCGGAAGTAAATATTAATAAACCATTTTGCTCCACTAAAGAGGCAAGTGATTTTAATGTTTTTCGTTGATCGTCATGAGGTAAATGAAAGAAACTATGCCAGGCAATGACCGCATCGAATTTCTCTTGTAGATCTAAAGTCCTCATATCAGCAAGTAGCCATTTTGCATTTGGGAATCGTTTTTTGCATTGCTCAATCATTTTGTGACTTGCATCAATGCCTGTTACTTCATACCCTTGTTTAATTAAAAATTGTGCCATGGGTTCGCCTGTACCGCAGCCAACATCTAAAATTTTGCCTTTTGATGGAAGCTTATTTTGCAATAACTCTAAATAAGATTGCTCCATCTTGAGCTCTTTATTGCGATGACTATCAAACCACTCGGAGATTTCATCATAAATAAGATAGACATTATTTTTATTTCTTTTTTGGGTTGAGGGATTAGTCCGATATTTCAACTGAACAAAACCACCGCCAATACATTTGGTTTCAAGATGCTCCAGTTCAATGTCTTGTGTTAAATGTCCAAATAATGAACGACCAGAACCTAGCAAGACTGGTGCGATGGTTATTGTTAATTCATGGATTAAATTCGCGGCTATAAAATTTTGGACAGTTATCCCACCATCAATATAAAGATGCTTAAATCCTTCATCAGTTAACCGCTTAACGAGCTCGATGGGTGCTTCGGAAGATGCTGAAACATATTTTAAATGAGTAGGAATTTCTATAGGTTTGCTACTCATCACTATGACAGGAAGCTCACCATAAGGCCAAGGGTCAAATGATAAAACTTTCTCAAAAGAATGCCTCCCCATAATGAGTCCATCGACCGTAGATATGAACTCTTTATAACCACCATCCTCACCTGGGGGCACAAGCTCATTTGCTTTCGTTAGCCAATCAATAGAACCATTATCTCTTGCAATAAAGCCATCAAGACTTGTAGCAATAAAAACAGAACATTTAGCAAACATCATCATTTATCCTCTTTATACAGACTTATTGATTGAGCTCATGCAGTGTAATAGCATTTCCTTCAGAATCGATGATAATTGCCATTCTACATACAGGTGATGAAAAAGTATCCAATTTGAATGTTACCCCATTCTTTTTTAATTGTTGCGTTAAGGAATCCAAATCTTCCACTTCAAAAGCAATACTACCTCCGGACACAGCACTTGGTTTAACACCTTCCGCAAGGGTTGTGATTGCAAAGCATCCGCCTTGGGGTAAGTCGTACTCTATCCAATGACCATTCGCAGATGTTTTGCTAGGCGTTAAACCAAGATTTTTTTTATAAAAATCCATCGCTCGATCTAAATTTTCGACAGGATACATGGTGAACGCTACTTTTTTTAACATGGTTTTTCCTTATAATAAAATGATTTTATCATTTTATTTGTTTTTACATTTTTTATCGAAATAATACTTGATCACATGGTAGTGGTAAAATGCTAAATGAGGTTGAGAACCAAGCTTTAACTTAATGTCATCACACTCTGATTCACTTGTTTAAGTCAAATGAAGACCTTAGTAGTCCTAAACTTAAAGCCCCTGGAAAAACAGTATCGTGATCCATATCATTTAGAATATTAAAAATAGTGCTGAGATTTTTGTGGGGCTTGCTCATGATGATTTCATTAAATAATTTTAAATCATCTATCATGCGGTAATCGCCTTTATTTTCATGGTCGCCGATAATAAAGCAAACACGGGTTTTTTGTTGTAGATTAAAATTCCGTTTCCTCTGAGCTGCTTTTAGCACCAAATGATTATCATACCAGAGAGAGGGGCTGACGATAATGTAATGATTAAATACTTCAGGATGATGAATTAATAAATACACCCCAAATAACCCACCATAAGAATGACCGACAAAAGTACTGTTTTGATTGACTCTATATGTCTGGTGAAGATAGGGAATAAGTTCTGAATAAATAAATCGATAAAATGCTTCGGCACCACCCGAGTATTTTTGATATTCAGATCCATAGCCCCCTGAGCTAACATAACTTGGGGTATAATCCCTGGTTCTGTTTTTCTTATACTCATTAGGATTTGCATAGGCTATTCCAACAATAATGGAGTCGTTAATTCTATTTCGGTCGGATAAATGCTCACTAATTTGTTTCGCTAATGCAAAACTGTAGTCAGCATCTAATAAGTAAATAATTGGATAGCTTTTGTTGTTAGAGGAATATCCTTTGGGTAGGCTGATGTATAAATTATATTTGATCCTATTGATCTTGGAGGAAAACTCTTTAGTTAAAGTATGATGTAAAAACAACTCATTCGTGTATTTTTTTGCTTGAGTATTGGTTTGTTTCATGGTCGATATGTCATTTGCTGCCATGAGGTTTAAAGACCAGCCTAAACTGAACAATGCGAGTATTTTTTTCATACACTAGCCCCGTAAGAACTTTAAAATCAGATCATTAATTTGTTGCTGAGTTACTTTCGAACTACGATCACATAAATCGATATGTTTGACCTCAGGTAGTGGGATAATTGTTATGGCTAATTGTTTTAACGACTCTTTAGGAGGCAGTACGCCTTCATCTGCTTTAGTATCATTTCCACGTAGCGATAAAATAGGTGTTAATCCGGTGCGTGGAAAAGGCATGCGGAGGCTATCCAGCGATATAATTTTTTCCACTAATTGAGGGTATTTGCTTGCAAACAGCATGGCAATATCACCACCATTCGAATGGCCAATTAATGTTACTTTAGACAAGTTTAAACTGGGGTTGATGCGGTTAAGCTCTTTGATTACGTAACGTATATTGGCACTTCCTCGTTCCCATAAGGGTTTCCGTTGTTCAAATAAATTGCCAGTTTGAGCTAATGGGGGATCTGATTTTAGATCATGTTGGATGCTTACAACAAAATAACCATTTCCTGCAAGTGCATTAGCTAAAAATGAATATTCAGTATTGCGCACTGTGTATCCGTGATTAATGATGGCGACGGGCAATTTAAGGATGCCTGCATTTGCTTTTCCTTGTGATTCATTACTCACATACATTTTAACTGGAATAAAGCGCTTGCGGTCTTTATCATAAAATTTAATGGTATTAACTGTGATAAATGGATTGTTATCAGGTTCAGGATCTTTAGACCAATCAACTACTTTCCCCCGAGTAAAATCCCATCGATAAAGCCAGGAAACACCAAAAGGGGCATAATAGGCATCAGCGGACAGATAGGCTTTATCCTGTAATGCTTCATCAAGACTGATGAAATGATAACCGTATTCCTCTGCTATAGTTAAGAGCGACTCAATGGCTAATGAATTAATAAGATTGGCATGCAAAAGCCAAGTCTGATTAATATTTCTACCAAATATTTGCTTGGATGCGCTTTCATAAAAGGCAAATTTAGCACGTGTATGCTTCAGGTAACTTTGAATGATTTTGTCTTTATTCTGAGGGAACTCATGTAATTGCTGATTAAACTTCCAGTCATCAGTGTCTATAGTAACTGGCGCAACCAGATATCCCTCATTTTTTAAAAACGATTCAAATTTAGAACGAATCTCTAATGTTTTACCCGTATCAAGGTAGGGATGCCTAAAGTAGTGGTACTGCCTACCGGCACTTTGCATTAATTGTTTGGATATTTTAGAGCCATTAATCACTTCAGCTTTAAATTGCTCAGAAGTGAGGCTGCTTAAAGACAGATGCGAATAGGTATGGTTCCCCAAATCAAATCCGTTATCTACCCATAATTTTAGGAGATTTATTTTTTCTTGAGTTTCATTAGTGCGATAGAGTTTCCCTTCATTCACAAATCCAATTGCAGGTACTCTATATTTGATAAGCGCATTGACTATTCGTTGATTTATTAGAGCCTGTTCCTCTATAGATTCTTCTATTGAAGCAGGTAGATCATCAAAAGTAATTGCTATTTCATTGGCGTAACTAAAAGCTTGATAGCAAAATAGGAATAGAGCCTGTGTTATTAATAGAGCTATGTTAGATTTCATGTATTATTTTTCCAATTCATTAATCAAGTAAAATAATTGATTTAGTGCCTCATTTTTCGCTCTGAAACTGGCGAAGGTTACATGTTTTTTACTGTCTGCAATATGTTTCGTAAAGGTAATCACACGACCATCTTTCTCGATCCAACCCACGAACCATCCGTGTTGTAGTGGTGATTTTTGGCTTTTGTTCTTTGTTAACTGTCGACCATTACCTGTTTTTCCATATAGTTTCCAACCACCTGCTAATTCTTGAATATATAAAATATTTTTAGTCATAGTGCGTGCTTTTGGGCTCACGGGTAATTTTTTATTGACTATTTTTTGTAGAAATTGAATTTGTTCACTAGGTGATATAGCAAGAGAGCTTGATAACCAGGCATTGGTTAGTCCATTTGTCTTCCCTTTGTCGCCGGAAACGTCCTGATTGCCATAGTGAAATGCATCAACATAATTCTTAAATCGGAGCATGCCTAATTTCTGGGTTAAAACTTGTGAATACCAAACACAGGAATCTCTTATCCAGGTACGTGGATTATGGGGATATTTCCATACATTGAGATAAAGTTCGTATTCTTTTTTGTACTGCCATTCTGGATGAAGTTCATCTTTCAATATTCCTGAGTCAAAACCCATAAGACTCAAGGCAATTTTAAAGGTTGATTCTGGTGCAAAACGTTGGTTGCAATCTTTACCCTCGTGCTTTAGCACAGTTTGATTTTCCTGTACCAAAAAGCAAGTGCTTTGGGCCAATGTAGTACTACAATATACTAGCGTCATACATAAAAATACGCTTAATTTCTTCATAACAACTCACCATCATTTGAATTTATATAGATATGGGTACAGCAAATCAGCCGCACCCATAGGCGATTTATAGCTTCGTATTATTTAGGCTATTAATGGCAACCTTACGAAATACCGGAGCGGCCAATTCCCCACCGGAGGTTAAAGTCTTGCCATTTTTGCTTAGATGACCGTCTTCAATTACGACTACAATGGCATAACGTGGCTCATTAACCGGTAGAAAACCTGCAAACAAGGCAAGATGTTCCGCCTTTGCAAAATTAATGTTTTCTGCAACTGTTCCTGTTTTACCTGCGACACTTACACCAGGAATAGCAGCGAGTTTTCCTGTACCATTGGTCACAACGTTCTCGAGAATATGATTTATTGAGTTTGTTGTTGTTGCTGAAATAACAGGAGCTTCTCCTCCTTGAAATGGATGTCCAAAGTTTGCAAGAATGGCATAAGATTTTGTTAGCGAATCAATCGTGACTGGTATATTCTCACCAACAGAAGCCATTGCGAGTTGCAATTTATCACTTTGATTTGCTTGCCACCAAGTGTTCATATCAAAACCAAATTCAGCAAGTTTTTTACGAATTACAGGTGCCCCAGTTTCTTGGGCGACCTTAATAAGGCAAACATTACTTGATCGTGTAATCGCTTGCATCAATGAAGTAGAGCCTTGACTTACATAGTAATCTGTAAATGTTTTGCCTTCTATAGAGTATGGCGCGTGACAATCATAGTTCTTTGTTTCCGAGCTACTCCCAGAATCAATTGCTGCCGCTGCAATAAAGGGTTTTATCAAGGACCCTGGTGAAAAAACACGTGATTTCCAACTGCTCTGATTTTTATTCTTACTTGTTTCTGCAAATGCAATGACATCACCAGTTTTTGCATTGACGATAGCAATAACCCCCGATTTTGCATGATATTGTTTCATCGCTGTTTTAATTTCTTGCTCTGCAATATGCTGCATTTTAGGATCTAAATGGGATGTATCGATTTCTTTTGTCTTAGAACCAGTCAATGTTCCTACTGCTGAATAGGCAACACAGATTGGGGCCAAAATAGAAAAGCCCACAAATGCAGCCCTTAGCAATAAGGATTTAGAGGGTTTAAGTGGATAAGCTGATAACATTGAAATTCTCCTGATGATAAATGTACAGTCTTCATTGTCTTTGCCCATGGCCATACCCACCGTGCATGCAATTTCTCGGTTAGATGACACAGAACATCGAGATACTGTCTGCACTACATCAAACAGACAGTTGCCATAGTCATGTGCCGAAATTTTTGGCTGGCCAACCAGTACTTCATCACATGAACATTCTTGTAATTCGCTTAAAATATGACTCCAGCGAGTAACACCTGGATTACCCCAGAAGATAATGCGCAGGGCTTCAATAAAATAGGCCCATAGGCAATCACCATTACGATGATGTTGACCTTCATGAGCAATCGCAATCTTCACATTCTTGGAAGAAGAAAATAAGGATACGGGTAATACGATATAAGCTTTGTTAAATAAAACAACTGAGAAAGGAATATGGCAACGTCGAGAAACTTTAATGACCAATTTACCGGACGTTCGATACGTAATTGCTTCAGCTAATAGTGCTCTTAAACTACCCAAACTCAACAATACTTTATAACTACGAAATAAGATGAGTAAACAAAACACGACATAAAAAAGATGAAAATAACTCGTATTGCTTATTGAGAAAGAGGTTGCTGATTCAGTAATGTCTTGAGAGGGTTTTGACTTTAAGATGGGTTGATTTACATACTCTTGCAAAGCATCAATGGACGCATAGTGATGCTGCTCAAATTTTTGATTGGTGTTTATACAATGAACCATTAATGGAGAAATCACACAGCTAATTAATAAAAAACGGGCCAATTTGAGTTTAAAAGATGGCTGATTTAGAAGCCAACGACCGCCAATAACCCATGAACTTACTAAAAGTAAGCAATGAATGCCCAATAAAATTTCCAGGAATAACATACTCAAGCCTCTATTTGTTGTTCGGAGGTTACTAATTGTTTTAGTGCTTCCTCAATTGCTTGAATGTCATCATGCTGTAGCTTTTTGGCCATCAAGAGTCTTTGCACCAGTGCTACAGGTTCACCATCAAAAACATTAGTTACCATATGCTCAATACATGTACTTTCATACTCAGCCTTGGTAACAATTGGGAGAAAAACATGGGCATAAGTGTTTTTTTGGCATCCCAAAAATCCTTTTTGTTCAAGCACTTTTACTACAGTTGCTACAGTGGTATAAGCTAAAGGTCTTTCTTTGGGCAAATTTGAAACAATATCTTTAATTGTTACTTTATTAAGGCTCCAAATAATATTCATTAATTCAAGTTCTACCTCTGTAAGGAGGCGATCATGAGCAAAGGTGTTTGCCCCTCTTTTTATTGGCATTTTTTTCTCCAGAAACTTAAATAAAACTCAGGCTACTATATTTTTAGTAGATACTACTATAAAAATAGTAGACTTGAAATAGTTCTAAAGAAAAATTAATGTGGTGAAGTTTCTTAGAAAGATTCATTGGGTATAACAAATAAAATTTTATATAGTTAAAACACCGTATAAGGGTTCTGGGTGGAAACTCCAGATGCCATACTTGATGAGCGGCAAATTAAACACATGCTGAACTACTGAATTTGAGTGGCTTATATATAAACTCTATAGGATGCTCAGGTTGGAGGCTTTCTCCCGGATAAAAACCCTTGCGAACAACCCAATTAATACTTAGAACAGTCCTAAATCAGAAGGATTTTGCTCTCCTTCTTGCTGTTCTATAGTAGCGACTGTCGTTTTAATTTGTGTCTGCTCCTGTAAACGTTGGTTCATTTCTTGAGTTGGCTTTTCTTTTACACGCTTCTCAAGAGGTAATTCTTCTCGTATTGATAACCATTGCCCAATAGCACTTAAATCACCAACGATAGGCTCTGCAATTTCTCGAAAAACAGCGGGCCCATTCTCGCTATTAGTGAGACAAACAACCGCTTCATCTGTAGTAAGATTAATCGCTGCTAAATTGCATCCAGTTCCATTGTCACCCCAATGAAAAGCGATACGGGTTCCATCGGTATTTTTCTGAATCCCAATGCCTAGACCCCAAGAGATTTGATCTAAAATATCAGTAGAAACTCCCTGGCTCAGGGCTTTAGTATCTTTATCTCTTAACGATGAAACAACAGGTTTGAACATTTCCCACCTAATATAGGGATCGTTAACACAGGCTTTTAAAAATTTTGCATAGTCAGAAGTTGTTGTATACAAAGATCCTGCTGCATGAACCATATAAAATTTTTGCTTAAGATTTACTGAACCATTTTTATCATGACCTATTGCTATTGTTGCAGCATGTTCTGGGGGATGGCCAACAATAGTAGTCACAAGGGGTAATTCCCTTGCTTCAACCGGTATGGGTTTTGACCAAAAAAATAGTGGTATTTGAGCAAAGCGGGCTTTGATTTCTTTTAGACTTTTTTCTTCAATTTGGTTGGAGTTTTTTTCAGTAATTTGTACGCTGCCATTTACTGCTCGTTCAGCAACAAATAATTTATCCTTATGAAGGATAATACTTAATTGACCATGTACATCTAAAGTATCCTTTAATAATTTTTTAATGCGTTCAGGCGTTGGCTCTTCCTCTTCATCTGGCAGTTTAATAAGACTGCAACCCGTTGGTGGCATGAAACTACTATCAGTTATACCTAGCTTAGCAAACTCTTCTTGGGCTAAAGCTTCCAGTGATTTTGAAGTAATGTTTTCCACAATTTCACCTAAAAATTGATAGGCCACACCTGAATAATCAAATTGTTTTCCTACTTCAGAAACATACTTTAAAGATTCGGGAGATGAAAATTCATTAGGTAACCCTGCTTGATGAGATAGGATCATACGAGCGGTTAATTTTTTATAATTTTTATCAGCTCGCATCTGTGGAGGACCAAAATCACCGTACTCATGAAGTGGTTTATCTAAATCAATGAGACCTTTTTGCGCTAGTTTCAAGACAATATAAGCAAATACAGGCTTACTCAATGAAGCGGCTTCAAAAACAGTTGAACTAGTAACTTCTTCTGGTTTGTTGACATGAGTCACACCCACCTCTTGCGTAGTAACAACGCCGCGGTCAGAAATAATTGCTGTAGCAATACTTGGGATATTAGTTCTTTTTTGCAATTCACCTAAGGAGCTTGTTAGCTCTTTAGATGGATTGGGTCTTGGAAATGGATTTATGCCCCAATTATTCGTTTTACCACCTAGCTCATCAAGAGTTCTAGCAAAACCCCATTTTGGGAAAAAATAGTGTGAAGCCAGTTCTATTTTAATTGTCGAAGGGATAATGTGTTCCGCAAGAATATGTCCATTATGCGAATTAGCAAAGAACACCACGGCACTCTTATCTTTTAAATTGACGGCAACCCACGCTCTACAATCATTCATGTCGCCTGAGTGGTAAGCCGTAACAACCTCTTCCTTTTCATTGGTTTGTAGCCCCCAACCTAAGCCCCATGCAACATGACTTAAAATGAGCTCGGGTATCTTGTCTCTAGCAATTCCAATCGCTCCAGCTAAACCTCTATCGTGCGTCATGAAGGCATGCGGAACAAAAGGATTTTCAATGGAGTTGTCATGGCTTAGATGTTTGACAAACTTTGCATAATCTGTTGCTGTAGTTCGTAGTGTATTGGCGGCACATGGTTTGGGTTCTTTACATCCATATTGCGAGATTACAGCTTCTATCAACTCCAAATTGTTTGAAAGTTTACCTTTATCAGGTAACTGTCTAAGAATTCCTGGAACTACTCTTTCCGGAAAAGAACGATTGACTATTTTTCCATTCTCTAACCAATAGGCTGTTAGTTGCTCATCTTCTTTTAGTATGACAATCTGACCAGGCTTCATTTCATCAAACAAGGGTTCCTTTTCAGCATGCAAAAGCAAGTGATAGGCCTTTGGTGGCTCATAAGTGCTATGAGTCATGTCACAATGATCAAACACATGGTTTTTGGCCAATGTTTCTAGATTTGCTTCAGTCAATTTTTCAATCACTTGTTGTAAGTACACGATACCAACATTTGAATATCCATGCATTTTTTCTTTAGAATCTTTTTCTTTAGGATTAGGAATGAACTGAAACTTCATTTCACCATGAGCAAGGCCCGTTGTATGTGATAACACCATCCTTGCAGTAAGTGCTTGGGCACAGACAACAGCAGATGTGTCAGACATATCAAATTTCATTCCATCTATCTCAAATTCTTCTAACGGCAAGATATGAAAAAGAGGGGTATCTAAATCAAATTGACTCAGGTTGAATTTATCTAAATTAAATTTACCTGTCCCTTTCTCTGCTTGATTCGTCGCATTTGACTGAATCAACTTTTGCACTAAATAAGCAAATACGGGTTTGCTTAGCGAGGCTGCTCCAAAAACGGTTTCTGGTTTCACTCTCGTAGGTGGTGCAAGACCTGTTAGAGTAGTTATTAATTCAGACTCTTGAGGATCGGCCAATTTATAGGTATCAGTACAACTTTCTCGTAACTTTTGATATGAGGATTGATTACTTTCATTTAACTGTATTTGATGAATGCTTTGTGTCGTTTGATTCACATAATAAAGTTTGTCGTCAAATAAAACTACAGCATCTTTAGTTCCTAGTCCCAGCTTATTAAAGAGACACTTGAGTGGATCAACTGGTATTGCAAAAAGACCGCAACCCTCTGTAAGGCCTTGTTCTTGAGTAGATATGATTCCATCACTGCTTATGAAGGCAATAGAAACTCCTGGAATCTGTGCTTTAGACATGACGTCCAGCAAAAGTAATTCTGCCATTTTTGCATAAGACATAAAATTGCTCAAAATACAAACTAGTGATTTAATTATACCTGATGCCGTAAAATTTATTCTCAATCAGCATTTTTTTTTACGAATTTTTTAACATTGGCGGATGCTCAGGTTGGTGGCTTTTTACCGGACAGAATCCCCCAAGATGGATTAAGTTGATATTTAATTAAGATTGGATCGGTAAAAATAGCACCGATCCAAATTTACATCTATTGTTTACATTTTGTAGGCATCTAAGATACTTTTAAGCCAAGTCTTTGCCTCTAGACTGACCTTGTCATCATTCAAAGCAATGTCACAAACAGCATATTTTCGTGAAATTTCTTCACCATACATATCATCTAAGGCCTTATTCCAACGCATTAGTACAGTGGAAGCTGAAGTTTTTCCTACTTGTTCAAGAATGCCATAAAGTCTATCCTTCCAATAAGCATCTAAAGCTTTTTCTAACCATGCCATGATCTCTGATGTTAACCCAATGTCATCAAGACCTTTTCCTTCTCCAAATCCTTTTTCCCATTTTTTGGTTCTTAGATGAGCATATTTTTTACCGTATACGCTGTTAACCCATTCCATGTAGTTTTTTCCTGTTTGGATACCTATAGTGGAATCAGGATCGTGTTTCATGTTTTGTTTCAGTTCATCTAAGAGTTGATGCCATTGTTTTTCAAACTCAGCCTTATTATTTGTTTTCATTTCCTTTTCAAACGCTACATATTGTTTTAATTCATCAGGAGTGAATATTTCCTTAACCCAATCATGTTCAAGATGTTCTGCCATTTTATATACCTCAATCAGCTGAATAATGGTTTCCCATGGAATGGATTGATTGATATCAACAGAGTTAATAATGCTTCTTAAGGTTTTAGCTCCGGAAGTACATGCCGCTGCTTTTTGTTCTAACACTTGAGCTTGGGCCTCAAAATGGTTTAGCGCATGACGTTCTTCAGAGAGCAAGGTTTTGATTTGTGACAACTCAAAACCAAAAAACTTTAAAGCAATAATCTGTTGTAATTTCAATAAATCCTTCTCGGAGTAAATACGATACCCATTGGACTGTCGCAATGAAGGTTTAAGTAAACCAATGCGGTCATAATGATGCAATGTTTGCACCGAAACACCGGTCAATTTGCTTAAGTCTTTTACGAACCATTGAGTCATCGTATTACATCCTTAGGAACAAAGGTAAGATATATAGTAACAATAGGGTCAAGCAGTTTTTTCATAAAATGGATATTTATTTTTTTATACCTAACGTTTCAAGGACAAGTTCACAACGCTCTGTAATCGTTTTTTTAGGCACCAGCACGATTTCAAAACCAAACTCTTTATATACATCTATGTGAATTTGCTCAAAAATAAGAGCATCTTCATAACTGATTTTGCGAGCGGAAGTTGGTTCAATAAACCCCAGGTTCTCAAAAAAGAATACTTTGCGTTGATAAATACCCGCTTTTAGGCAGCGGTCAACTTCAGCTACTAAGATAGATGAGGGTGTAAAATCACGATGATGCCAATGAGCGGAGTAACGTCCCAATGCATAAGCACAAAATGGTGATCGATCATAAAATTGCAACTCACCTTTAGCATTCAATTGCCGTAATTTTTGTGTTAAGGCGATCTTATCTACAAAATCAGCCTGCTCCCATGGGCGCATAGTTCCCTTTGCCTGCTCTTCTGCAATGACATCCGTTGCAGATTCAGGAATCACTACATGCCCTAATCTTTTCAATGCCAAAATAACAGAAGTTTTTCCACTGCCTGGGGTGCCAGTGAAGATAAAACGATTTGCTTGTTCTAATCTATTCATTTAATTCAAATCTTTTTTGGATCTCTCCATTTATCTCAATGTCTTCAAGAAACATCTTAAGAGGTCGAACCCATAGTTTAAAATCGCCGTAAAGCGCTCTGTACACCACCATATCTTCCAAGCTTTCTGAGTGTCTAGCAACATCAATCACTTCATATAGATTGCCTTTATAATGACGGTATATTCCTTTTTTTATAAAACTCATAGTACCTTCTTCATATAATAACGCTTATGACCTTTTGGACAGTCATCCAAAACCCCAAACGCTTCGTAACCATGTTTGCGATAAAAATCTTTTGCTTGAAAATCAAAGGTATCGAGGTGAATTAAAGTGACTCCTAATTCTTTTGCTTTCTCCTCAACTTTATTGAGTAAAATGGCACCCAAACCTTGATTGCGATATTTTTCCTCAACAAAAAAGACACTGATGTACATGATTTTCCATATATAAACATCTGTACAAATGCCTGCTATAACTTCATCACCATTTTTAATCGTAACGTTTATATCAATTACTTCAGGTTTTTGTGTGGAAGGGACGCACGATTTATTAAACTCAAACAACTTTTGATCGATAATTTTAAATGAATCTTTTGCATTGAACTCCAATTTATAGTTTGTATTTGGTACATACACATCGTGGCTATCAGGTGTTTTTTTAGTTACGACATCACTTTCTGCATGCAAATTTTTGGTTAATTTTTTGGTAAACCACAGAATTAAATCATCATCCAAGGGATATGTTTCCCCAGGAATGCTTGGTTTATAACCATAAGTTACCCCTAAACCATCAGGAATATAACCTCGGTTAACATAAAGTCGTTGAGCTTGTCCATATCCTCCATCAGGACCACCATATAACCCAACACCAATACCTACAACATCACACTGACTGGCTGCCTTGTCTTCAGCAGCTGTTAGTAAAGCGCTGCCTATTCCAAGTTTGCGAAAAGCAGGCAATACATTTAAGTCCATAATTTCTGGGATTTCTTTATGAGCAAAGGGTTCATAGTGTGAGGCCCATTTTAGAGTAACATAGCCCGCAATTTGGTCTTGAACATAGGCGACCCAAACTGCTCGCTCAGATTGTTGTTGTTCTTGATGGTACCCTTCAAATAAGACGTAAGGTTTTTGCCAATTTGCTTTTTGAAACGCATTGACCAAAATGGGAATATCGGATAATTCCAGTGGCTTAATGGCAATTAACTGTTGGTTTTCTGCTAAAGCTTCAAGCTGTTTCACCATATACACCATATTCCACTCATACCCTGCAGGTTTTAAATCAAAAAGGGCGTTAAAACCAACTGACTGATAGAATTGGTAGGTTTTAAGGTAATTCTCTTCCAATTCAGAGGGGCTAAGTGTTTCAACGGTTATGGTTTTAGCTCCTTGTGTTGCAGCAAAATGGCAAGCCGCTTCGATTAATTGCTTTCCTACACCTTGACGATGATAATCACGTTTTACAGCCATCCAGTAAATATTGGCATTATTAGGATAAGGAAAATCAATAGAAACGAGGCCGATCGTGTCATCTCCATCTTTCGCCGCAAAATTCGTACGTGTTTTCACACCTATTTCGTAGTACTCATTAGCTTCTGGTAAACCAAAGTATTCAGGTAGATCCTTTGTAATTGTTCGGCACAATGATTTGGCCAGTTCACCCGTTATTTTTTCGATTTGAATCATAGTACTTTCCCTACCGCAGTATCTCTCGCATCACCTTCATAGCCATCCGGATCATCAAATGGCATGTCGATATAACCATTATTTCTATAAAATCTTAGAGCATCCGGTGAGGACTCCACGTGCAAGCTTTGATAGCCTTGGTTTTTGAGCCACTTTTCACATAACGCCAGGAATTGGCTACCGTGTTGATGGTTTCTTTTTTCCTCATCAATCACAATGATACGCAAAGCGGCTCTCTGATGAGGCCATAATTGCAGATGGGCATAACCAATGATGTCGCTTCCTTGAGATAAAACAAAATGAACATGAGCATCATGCTCAAAAGTCCAAGTGTAAGGGTCAGAAAACCCAGCTTTATCAAAAAAATAGAATTGTCTGAAATGACGTACTTTATCCCATTCTCGCGGCGTTAATGCCTTCACCACTCTTAATCCATTAACCCCTGCTTTTTTATCAATTGTTGCAATAAAATCTTCTTTGCCCAAACAATAGGCAGTAATGTCATAGGGATATTGATGGGCCAACTCTTGTTTTAAACGAGCATAAGCTTCTCTATCTTTTGGATGTGCTCTCATCCAGTCCCTAAATTTTAAATGCCGCTCGATTTCGGAATTTCCAAACTCAAAAATATGAGCATGATGTGTTCGTAGACTTTCTCCCTTTTGGAAATAGCGGCGAAAAGGAATACCGTATTCTCCTTTGGCTTCATAGCCAAGTGCCTGCATAGCAGCATTGGCACTGTCTACTTTGCTAATATCTAAAACAACTGGAATCATATCGATGATTGGTTTTGCAGCCAAGCCAGGTACTGAAGTGGAACCGATATGATGAATTTCAATGCAATTACTACCTAATGCTTTTTTAATTCGCTCTGCTTCCTGTTCAAATTGCATAGACCAATTAGCATCATAAGAAACTACTTCGATAAGCCGTTGTTGTTGGTTGACTTCCATCATTTATTCTCTCTCTTGAATATGCTGAACCATTTCATTCACAAATGCAGTGACTTCTTGATAAGTTTCTTCAGTCAAGATATCGCTTGCATGATTTAGTTCAGCTTTAGTTAATGCTCGTTGAATTAAAACTCGCCATTTGGGGAATTGATTTTTAGCCCAAGCTCCAGCTTTTAACTTAGAGCCTTGTTCCTGATGTTGGAGCACATACAAAGCCCTGCATAGAGTTAATACAGCATAATATTGGTACCCTAAAGAATTTCTGGTATGAATAACCCAATCTTGCCACGCATAAGCCTGCTTTTTGACATGCTCTATAAATTCACTGTTTGATACGGGAGCAATTATCGACTTTGCAGATGGACCATATAGAATGAGGCTATTTCTTTGCAACAAATAATAATTAATAAGCCAGTCAGTCCCCGCCTGTTTGATGTGAAACGATTCTCCTGGGCTAATGACTGCAATTTGACCTGGTTCTGTCTTAAAATGTTGTAACATGCTATAAGATGCATAAGCTACTTCAATTCGGTCATTCCAGGCTGGAAAATTCTGAACCAGATTGGCATGAAAATCATCTAAAGCCGCGAATTCTTCTGGTGTCATTTCTTTATTTAATGCCACAAGAACATCAATGTCGCTGGTTGTTTCATCAAAATCACCCCAAATGAATGAACCATACACATAAATGCCCAGCAAATTTTCCTTTAAAATTGATTGCAAACCGGATAGTAAGTCATTAAGTAAATGATACACTACCCTAAACTCTGTATGTGGTTTATTCATTTGCTACCCCATCTTGAGACTCTTCTTTTCGTTCATCTGGTAAAAACCCACCTACCTGCGCATCCCATAGTGTTTTGTACAAACCACCGCGATCTAGTAGTTCAGCATGTGTCCCGTCTTCAACGATATGGCCTTTATCGAATACTAAAATTCGGTCCATATGCAACAAAGTAGATAAGCGATGCGCAACTACCAGGGTTGTTTTTCCCTGCATCAAATCCCAGAGGCTGTCTTGAATGTTGGATTCTGTAATAGAATCGAGCTGAGACGTGGCTTCGTCCAACATTAAAATGGGCGCATTTTTTAAAATCGCACGAGCAATGGCAATGCGCTGGCGTTGACCACCTGAAAGCTTCACCCCACGTTCACCGACCAAGGTCTCATAACCTTCTGGCAAAAGACTGATGAATTCATGTGCATGTGCTTTCTTGGAGGCTGAAATGACCTCCTCATTCGAGGCTTCAGTCCTGCCATAACGAATATTATCCATGAGGCTTCGATGAAAAAGAGTTGGGTCTTGTGGAATCATGGCAATGGCTTGCCTTAAACTCTCTTGAGTCACTTCGGATAAGTTTTGACCATCGATTAGAATTTGCCCATCCACTACTTCATAAAGTCGCAAAATCAAATTAACAAAAGTGGACTTGCCGCTTCCTGAATAGCCCACTAACCCCACTTTTTGACCGGCTTCAATTGTTACCGACTTATTCTGGAACAGGGAGTAACCGCCTTGGTAATGAAATTTTACCTTGGAAAATTCAATTCGTCCTTGCGAGACCACTAATTGGGATGCATTGTTTTTATCCTGTATCTCATGGGGGATGACCAATGCATTTAAACTTTGTCTTGCCTTGCCTAAAGCTTGGTTAAATTGATCCACTTGGTACATGGTGTACCACATCATATGCCCCAATTCCATGGAAAGTCCAAGAATCAAAGCAAAATCACCAATACTCACCAGTCCCTTGCCATACAAGTGAATTAAGGTAATCGAGGCCAAACCCATCATTACCGCAATCATTCCACCCTGTGCGCAGCATAACAAAACAATAAACAGCTCTTTTCTTTGAAAAGCCCGTTGTACCAAGCTAAAAAACGTGTTCATACGTTCCACTTCATAGATTTTTCGTGAAAAGATACGAATATTGGATTGATTCGCCAGGCCATCTACTAATTGTCCAGAAAGCTGCGATTCAGAATTTGCATGGTCATCGGACAATTGAACCAATCGTGCCGACATCCAAATACTAAATGATGCAAAGGCAATGAACCAAAGAAATAAAATATAAAAGAACAGGACATTAACAAAATAGGCTGTAATAAATGAAACCACTAACAATGAAGCACCACGAAGAAAATCGACAGACACGCGATGCAAAATAATCTCAAGATTATCAGCAAGAGTGGTAATTTGTGTGGCAATTCGCCCAGATAGATTATCCTGAAAAAATTGCGTACTACTTCCCAGCACATACTCAAACATTTGGCTAATGATTTGGTTTTTAATCACCGCTTCGTATTTATAGTTCAAGTACCCGATTGTTCGCCAGGTGATATTGTCAAAGATAATAAAGTTCAATACCAAAAGTCCTGCGATCCAATACAAAGAGGAGAAGTCTGTACTTGTTTTTGCTGCCAAGGTATTAATAAAGGATTTAATCAATAAACTATTAAACGGTCCCCAAAATCCAGCCATTAAAGCAAGCAGGATAAATAAAAAAACCATGCGTCGATACGGTTTTAAAAAATGCCACATAAAAGAGCCTATGTGGTTAGGCAAACGATGAGTCATGATGAACACCCTCTGATTGTTCCCCATTGAAATGATGTATCTTCCCTTGATGAACGTGATACTTAGTTTCAATGTGAATGGAATCTAAAAAATCATAATCGTGAGAAATAACCAGCATTGCACCTGGAAATTCACGTAATACTTCAATGATATGAGCGCGTGTTTCCAGATCTACATTGTTGGTTACCTCATCTAAAATAATTAGCTTAGGCGGATTGGCAGCAATTAAGGCTAAAGAAAGCCTTGCCTTTTCACCACCAGAGAGATCTTTGACCTTTATTTCTACCTCGATGTTTTTGCGAAATAAAAAGTCATTCAAATGGACACGAAGTTCAGCATGAGAAGCATGGGGCATCTGACTTTTCATCAAATCCAGAACTGTTTCGTCACAATTCAGATGTTGATAATGCTGATCGAGATACCCAACTGTATTGCGCTGAGGAAGAGTCCACTTACCTGTTCTCTTAATGTGACTATCCTCCAAGATCGCTTTGACAAAGGTGGACTTCCCTGATGCGTTGTCCCCATACAATGCCACCCGTTCGCAGCCATTCAAGTGAAAATGAATCTCTTCAAGAATCACATCGAAAGCCTCGTAGGCAATAGAAGCGTCTTGAATCCTGATTAAGGGCTTATGGTGGTCAAGACCGTTTAATTTAAATTTGGGCTTAATCGTTTCCGGAAGGTTTAAAGATGAAAGCTCTTCAAGCACCTGTTGTTTTTTATGATTAATCTGACTTAATCGTTTATTTCCTGTTGTTATTGCATTGGCGAGCTTTGTATGAGACCGAATCGTTGGCCATTTACGCTGCGCTATCTTTTTTTCACCCTGAACACGAGAACGTTTATTCCGTTCTTGTTCTCTCATTAGAGCAAGATGTGATTCTTTCTTCTCACGTGAAATCCGTGATAATTCCTGTTCAATCGATGCTTTCTTGTCTTCAAGCATTTGCTGATAATCACAATAAGCCCCTCTAAATACAGTGAGCTTACCTAAATCAATATGCCATAGAGTATCCGCGACTGTATTGATGAGCTCCGTATCATGAGAAGCAATGACCAACGTCCCCGGATAATGCAAAAGCATACGTATTAAAGAACGACGATTGCGTCTGTCCAGATGATTTGTGGGTTCATCTAACAACAAAACATTCGGATCTTCAGATAATATTTTGGTTAATGCGTGGTTTAATCGTTGACCACCACTTAAATCAGGACACTCTTCAATTATTTGGGGTAAATAACCAATACGAACATCCTGTGGCATTTTAATTTCGCCAGCAGAGGCTGAACAAAGACCAGCAAGCATCTTTAGTAAGGTTGATTTTCCTGAGCCATTTCGGCCAATCAGTGCAATACGCTCACCAAAGTGAATTTCACCACTGAAGTCTTGAAAACAGATTTTATGCGGATAGATAAGACCTAGGTCTTTAAATTGAATCGGTTTATGGTGCATGATTTACTCTTAAGCATGTCTTTTAGGACAATAAAAAAATAGAAAATCAAAAATGATTTTCTCTCTCTGCCCTGTAGATGGGCGTACTTAAGATGTAATTTTCATGGCGTTATAAACCTACTTTTGACGGTTTTTTCATATTATTTCAAATTTTAAAGCAAAATAATCACTAAAGTCAATATAATTTTTGACTGCACGGGGGGTCACCTATATTTACCACCCAGTGTAATGTAGCCATAATTCAGAAATAATTTGCCGTGATTCCGGATTCAAAATTGATAGGGTTTGTACAAAATTGGGCGTTTGGGTTTTTTCAAGAAATTTTTGGCCATCTTCTGGATCAAAAAATGAGTACATCATCGCTAATAAAACTTGTTTCCCATGGCTATATCCACCCATAGCGCTCTGTATAAAAGTGTAGTTGGGTTCTAATTGCCATTTTTTTTCGGCTGCATCAAGGGATGATGCTTTTATATTAAAAAATTCAACGCCTACTATTTTAATTCCTTTCTTCCATGCAGTAACGAATAAATCTTCAGACATATATTGTTCACCCTTAATAAAATTCATCCATTATACTTTAAGATGCAAAATATATTAACTTCCATAAAGAATTATCCGCGTTATTTATTGAGCAATGATAATGAATGCAAATGGGTTTGTGTCTCAACTGTTTGTGGTTTCTTTTGAAAAGTCCAAATCAAGCCTAATAGAATAATTCCCATCCAAGTTATTGATTTGATCCATGAGGCATAATAATAAAGCTGTATAAATTGTTCGGGCTGATTTAGATGGGGAATTGCATTAGAAGCTGAAAATAAACTGAGATTATTACTTATAATAACGGGGGTTGTTAAAAGGAAAAATCCTTTTAACATAGACTCATAATTCTTCATTTTAACAGAAGAAAAAATAATCAAAACAAGCGCAGGCGCTAGCAGCAAAGCAAACCTTGGCCAGTAAAAAAAATGTGTGATTGGGGTAAATAAATCGCTATAAGAGGAAAATACCCCTGATTTTAGAGCGGTCTCAAAAGAAAGCGACAAATAAGACAAAACTAACAGCAAAAACGATAAGTAGTGTATTAGTGTTTTTAAATTGATGCGCATAATAATAGTTTCCTTTTTGGGGCAGGTGTGAGCTGCGTTTCAACTCACCTCTTATTCTTTAGGATATAGTGCTCTTCCAGAAACAGTTGCTATTGCTTGTATAGGAATCGCATGTTCCTCATCATTAAAACAATTTAAGCTGATGATGTTAGCTATAGCAGTTGCAGTATCGTAATCAGCTCTAATATGTGTATCTGACGAGGCGATACAAGATGTATTTCCAATGAATAATTTAAAACGTCCATGCCCCAGTTTTTCTGATGCGTCAAATGGCTCTAGCGTAACTCCTGATAAAACTGTTCCAGGAGATACTGTTTTTTCTTTGTGAACCTTATCAGATGGAAGCTTAAATTGTTTTGTAACTATAATGTGCGCCGTTTTACCTGCTTCTACATAAATTCTATTGGGTTTTTCTGATGAAACCGGATCGATATTGTTTGCTTTTCCTTTTGCTGAAAGGTCCTCAGGCATTGGACCGATAATTTTTAGCTCTGGTGAAGCCCAATAGATGGCTTTATTATTTCCCAAAAGTTTGTAAGGCAAAAACACTACATCATGTTCCGCCATATTCCAAAAGACACCACAAAATAGATGCTTATCACCTATTGTAGAGCGATTCAATAAATTACCTTTGCTGTCTGTAAAGCGATCGCAATAATGGTTATTTTGGGTTTTTGGAACTTTTAATGGGGAGTACGCTAATTGAATTTCACCATTGGCACCCATAAGAAACAATTGCCGTGAAGCAGTCGCATAGAAATCATAACTCAATTTAGAAATGAAGGGAGATAAAAACAGCACCAAGATCCCTAGCTTTATACCCAAACGCCGCGATGATTTTTCATTGAAAATAGAAAATAGAATGCACCACGTAAGTACAAGCCCCAGAACAATGATACAACCGTTAGTAGATGTTAAGAACACTATCAATACCTCTCTTCTAAAAACCATCTATGCAAATGGTTACCATTTTATCATATTATTTTTTATAACATTTAATCTTATTAATTAACTCATTTTTATTGAGTGCATCTATTTTATGTATTATCTTCTTAAGATTATGCCCTTGATCGAGCAATTGTTTAGCCCATAACATAAACATATCATCCTCGGTGAGAATTTTAAAAAGGATATCGTTTTTTTCATCGAGCAATACTTCAACTGCACAGGCCACAAGCCATTTTGAGGGTGTTGTTTCTCCGCTAGCCATGCCTTTAATAGCCATAGGAGAATAGCTTTTATCTTTATCAAATAAGGTTATTGCTTTGTGATGCAATTTCTCAGAACGATTAACAACGACTTGTAATTCTGAAAAAATTGATTTTATTTGATTACTAAAATCTTGCTTTTTATATTCGGCAAGGTTTACTTGATTCAGTAACGTTAAAGCCTGTTCTTTGCTGGAACCTGAAAGCTTCCCTACTGCAATTTTAATTTGCTGTATCATGCTGCTAACCATAGGTTCAAAGATATTTAACTCCACTTTTTGCTCGTCACAAATAATTTCAATCTGCTCCAAAACTTCGATAAATTCATAAGGTAGTCGAAAACGCAAATCGAGCAACGTGCTTGTTGGTGAAGGATGCAAGTGCTGGTGAATGGCCTTAAGATTTTGCATGAACTGTTTTAATTCAATTGTTTGATTAATTGAAAGATTATTCCAACCATCGAATAAATCCGGCTCATTCATATGAAAAGAACCATAAATGCTCTTCCCATCCGTTGATTTGACGTAAACCCTTGAGGGCCTACGCAAATTTTGTTTCACTTCGAATCGCAATAATTTTTTCATTAAAAAGCCTCTAATAAAATAAGTGATGAATTGTTGCAGTATTGCAAAGCACAGTCTTTTGCATCGTTTAATCGCATGTACATTTTGTTTGTTGCCAAATCAATGTAGTATTTTTTTACCAGATTGTGTAATCGTATTTAGAACGAAATGCAAACACAGACGTATTAATGAATCCTCCCAATAAATAAGTTCTCATTACTGGGGTTATTGCTGTTGTATCCTGTTTTGTTGCATCAAAATATCGATCTAATAAATGGTGTTCATTTAATTCATAAAGGTTTTTTAGTTTTTGTAATCGATGGCCATGATAATGCATGAAATAAGGAACACCGAAAATATTTATTTTTCTGGCACGTGTAGTGTACTGACTATAGAAAGTTGCTCTTCGCAAAGAATAATAAGATTTAAAAGCATGCAATACAGGCACTGTTGCATTTTGTCCGTATGGGTAAACAAATGGAGCATCAAGGGTGGCTTTTTGAGTTCGTGCATCCAATAATTTATTTTTTATTGCCTCTAAAGAATAGATCATCTCCTCAATACCCTGTTGATTCATCTCAGGAATATCCCCAAGAGAAAGCTCTACCTGATAATCCAAACGCTCCAACCGCCTTAGTGCATTGCACAGCTGGGGGTAATGAACAAGGGTATTTAATTCCAGATAAGTGCCGATGGCTTCTTTTAATGGACAGCCTATTCCAGTAGGAATAAGAAATATTCTGATTTCTGGTAGATGAAGATGTAAGCATTAACGCTCTCAATAAATCGTTTAAAGAAAAGGCCAGCTCAAGTGGTGCATTGGTTTGATTTAGATGAATCATAATTACCTCGTTTTCTTTCATTGTCCTAATGACACTACTACTTAGTTTATTTACAAGAACCAAATTTGTCAACAAATAAAATCTATAATAAAGATAGATTAAATACATCTTTTATATTGACTATTTAGTTGTGGTCTGCCATACTATAGATGTTCACTTAGGAACATAATAGATAAAATAAGGAATAAATCATGATTAAACACCCTCTTCAAATCGGTTCCATTCTCTATGCTTCTTGGGGTTACGAGCAAACTAACATTGATTTTTATCAGGTCATTGATCTAATAGGAACTTCCACTGTAGTACTCAGAGAAATTGCACAAGAAAAAATCACTGAACGAAACGATGCTTTTTGCGGAAAAACAAAAGCCAAACCTAATTGTTTTATTGATGAACCATTTAGAAAAAGAGCAAACGAGCAAGGCAGAGTACGCATGAATTCCTTCTCTCATGCAAGTCTTTGGGATGGCACTGCTCTTTATTATTCCTCTTATCATTAGTATTCGAAAATACTCCCTGCATAAGCAGGGAGTTACCACTAATTACTAATTAACTGTTTAATAAAGAATTGGAGATTTTGATGAGCAATATATCAACAGACGGAACAAATAGTTTAATACAAGAAATCAGCATCGTTTGGTCTATAGAAGATGTGTTGGATGTAAGGCCTCTACTCAGCAAAGAGCAGGCAAGTACCGTACTACAACACCTAAAAGAAAATCATGATGCCACCATAGGTATTAATTGGGATGTGATAGAAATCGTTTCAGACGATTTATTCTTAACCGAAGAAGAAAAAGAAGAAGAGTAATCCAGTTAAGTAGGCTAGATTTTTTCTAGCCTACTCACCTATCAGGAGGGAGCACAATGGATTATTTAAATTTATGGGAGCAGTTAGCGGGTGTACCAATAAACGATGAGGACGAAATTGAAGAAGATTTTCTTCATTTTGAAAAAGGAACGAATAAATTCGAACTCTGGACATGGTTTGATGGAAAATTACCTAAAGGAATCGCACATGAGTTATTTAAGATGTCATAACTATTTAATTGTTATAAATAGGATTTTTGCCCTCACCCTATTCATGGGGGCTTTTTTATCCTTTCCTGCTCATTCAGGGTATTCTAAATCATTTAGAGTTGCTCATACCTATGGAAAGACGAAACCGCAGCAAATATCGCCTGTAGTAAAACATTCTAAATTTTTAACCGGATTAGCCGCAGGCTCTATTTTATTTTCGCAAAAGGGACATCCTATCTCTTACAATGAGCTTGATTTTGAATCACCTGATGGTGAGCTGTATAGTGAATACGAGCGCAACAATCAATTATTGGCTCAAGGTGGCTTGCCTCAGAATAAGCGATTAGCATTAGAGCGCAGAAATCAGCAGATAAAAAACAGATTAATTGCGTTCGCTGAAAAAAGATACATGAGCGCATTCACTCTTCAATTGGTTCCACTCAAAGAAAAGGTAATTGAATCAAAAATTGAAAAATCGTATAACACTAACGAAAAACCGGATATCCAAGTAAAACGCAAACAGTTCTTTTATGAGCTCAGGTTTTCAGATGAAAGCCCAAAACCAATAAGTGATTTTGATGTGGTGAATATTAATGAAATGAAACCTAATAACGCACATCCCTATCAATTTACCTATGCAGAAACCTGGGGGAATAACACCATTAAAGTAACTTTGAGAGATAAAAAAGATAAAAAGCTTGTATTAAATTTATCTCACTCTTACTACGTTCCAAATGCAGCAAGAAAAGACATTTTGGAATCCATGCTAGAAAAGTTGGAATATGTATGGCCATTTCTATTCCTGCTGTTACTGTTGAATTTCTTTTTTTTAAAATTAAACAATAAATTATAACTATAAGGGTATAAGGAGCTATATAAATGATGATTGAACTATTAATTGGTATTGCCGTTCTCTTGTTAATCTTTGTCTTAACAGGCCTGTTTATTGTCAAACAGCAAGAAGTCGCACTTATTGAACGCCTAGGAAAATATCATTCTATTGCACATGCAGGGCTTAATTTTAAAATACCCTTTATTGATTGGATTGCTGGTAAGTTATCGTTACGAATTCAACAATTAGATGTCAAAGTCGAAACCAAGACAAAAGATAATGTGATTGTCCAGATTCAAGTTTCCGTACAATATCGCATCAAAGATGACGGCGTTTATGATGCTTTCTATAAATTGGAAGATCCTACGCAACAAGGGGGCCTGTGGAAGAACCCCCAAAAGTGTTAGTTCTGAATTATCCCCTTTTCTAAATTTGCTCAACCCCGCTAAATTTCAGAAATAAATCCATTTACTTGCATCTGCCACAATTTATAGAAATGTCCATTTTTATTTTCCAGTGATTGATTTAATGTTCCATCTTCTACAATATCACCATCTACGAAGACCAAAATTCTATCCATTTCTTTTAATGTAGATAAACGGTGTGCAATGACAATAACTGTTTTATTTATCATTACTTCATGTAAGGCCTGATGAATTTCATCTTCAGTTTTCGAGTCCAGCGAAGAAGTCGCTTCATCCAAAAGTAAAATCGGTGCATTTTTTAAGAACGCACGGGCGATTGCAATACGTTGTTTTTGTCCACCAGAGAGCTTAACACCACGTTCTCCAACTAGAGACTCATATCTTTGGGGCAAATCCATAATAAAGTCATGGCAACGAGCTTTTTTAGCTGCATCTATAACTTCCTCCTCAGTTGCATCAGTACGTGCAAATCGGATGTTATCCATAATTGTTCGATGAAAAAGTTCTGGTTCTTGCGGGATGGTGGCAATTTGGGATCTTAACGAGCCTTGAGTGACTTTTTTTATATCTTTATTATCTATAAAAATAGTGCCTTGTTGTATATCGAGAAGCCGTAAAATTAATTTGATGAACGTGGATTTGCCTCCACCAGAGTAACCAACCAGACCAACTTTTTCTCCTGGTTTTAAAGAAACTGTTAAATTTTTAAATAAATCGGCTCTATTTTCATAATGAAATGACACGTCTTGAAACCTAATCCCTCCTTTATGGATCTTGAGTGTTGTTGCGCCAGGAATGTCTCTAATTTCATGGGACTGCCTTACAATACTTAATGCCTGGTTACATGTTCCAACTACTTTAGAATAGCGTTGCATTTGCTTTCCCATGTCATGAACACCCCAGGCAAAAGTAATTGACAACGTTAAGACTAATGCAAAATCTCCTGCACTCACCCATCCGTTTTGTAGGCCTAAGATAAGTGCAGCCAACATGGAGGCAATTAAGATAAATGCACCAAGGCCCTGAAGGAAATTAATTTTTAAATTAAACCAAGATAACGTGCGATCACTAGTAACTACATCGCCCAATATATTATCTATGTTGGAAATTTCATGATGAACATTATCAAATAATTTCACACTCATGACGTTAGAAACACTATCAGAAACAGAGCCGGACAATCGTGAAATATTTTCTGAAAAATCCCTTGAGTAGTTTTCTGCTCTTTTTGCAGCAAAATAGGAAAGCAATACAAAAACAACAGCCCATACAAACAAAATAATACCAAATATTGGATGAACCACTGTAAATAAAGTTCCACTAGCAATAAGGGCGGCAAAAACTCTTGGATAAAACCATTCATTTGGGATAGTTACTAAAGGTTCAATATTCTCCATTAAATCTGTAATTTTTTTCGTCAATGCCCCAGAAAAGGTATTGTGAAAAAAAGTATAGGAGTGATTAAGCAAATACTCCAATAAGTCTCTCTCTATTGATGCTCTAAGATATGGATATAACTGTAAATTAATATAGTCATATAAACGAAAAGTTAGATTAATTATTAAGCTCATCGATGCATAGAAAACAGCAGGCAAGATGATTGTTTTAAATATCTCTGTTTTATGAGGTGAAAATTGAACAACATTATCAACTATCACTTTTAATAAATAAGGACTTAATGACATTTCAATTGCCCATACCAGAGCAACTAACACAAACCCAAGCAAATATAGCTTTTTATCTTTCAAATAATGCCAGATGAAACTTGGTAATGAATGAACACTTTCTGATGATATTGAATCACTACGAGTCATTGTTTCCCTCCATTTCATTCAATTCTGCTTCAATTTCTTCAATTGATGGTAGATTTGATTTTAGATTTTCAGGGATTGCCCGAGTAAGTTGGTATTCTGATATTCCAATTGGTTTTTCAATACCCTTTAAAGCATATTCTGCCTCAAACTTATTACGTGACTTACAAAGTAACAGCCCAATGGAAGGATTATCTTGTGGCATTTTATAGAAGTCATCTACTAAATTTAAGTAAAAATTCAATTGACCTGCATGTTCTGGTTTAAATTTTGTTGCTTTAAATTCAATTACTACATAGGCATGCAGCTTTAGGTGATAAAACAACATATCAATAAAGTATCCAGATTCCTCAAGGCCAATTGGGATTTGGCGCCCAACAAACGCAAATCCCTTTCCAAGCTCAAGAAGAAACTTTGTAATATGTTCTATTGATGCGTGCTCAATTTCACGTTCATGAGCTTCATCATGTAAGCCAAGAAAATCAAAATTATAGGGTTGTTTCAAAAGTTCGTGTGCAAGTTTTGATTGCGGATTCGGTAATCTTGCTAAAAAATTTGAAGCCTTTACTGAATCGATTGCCTGCCTTTGGAATAGACCGTCTTTAATGTAACGTTCTAAGGTTATCCTTGCCCAGCCTTGTTCAATTACTTGCTCAGCATACCAAAGAAGTTCTTGCTGGTTTTTAACTTTATGAATAAGCAGTGAAATATGTCCCCACGGTAATTGTGCCACAGACTGTGGCATAATTGTTATATCTGGAAAATTAGCGGCAAATTGCCTCATTCTATGTAAATTTCTTACCGAAAAACCACTGGTTTCAGGAAATGCATGTTGCAAATCATGTGATAAGGTATTGATGAGCTTGCTGCCCCAGTTTTGTTTTTCAATGATTTGATTGCCAATGTGCCAATAAAGCTCTATTACCTCTCGGTTAATTGCTAATGCTGCTTTAAGTCTTGCTGTTCGTATCCTATCTTTTAATCCATTAAGAAAAAGTAGGTAGTCCTTTTCTAAGCGAAATGATATTTCTTTGTTGTTGTGCTCAGGGTTTTGGTTAGATGACATGGTTAATCCCTAATAATCAGAGCGTCAATTTTTTCTCCTATACAAACATTTCGAGACCGTAAGTATAGATATAAAGTTGTTTTAGAAATATCCAACTGTTCAGCAATTTTCTTAACAGGAATAGTTCCATTTTTATAAAGTGCTTCAGCAATAGCAGCCTTCTCCATAGCAGCCTGTGACATTCCTTTGGGTCTGCCTCCTTTCCTCCCGCGAGCGCGGGCAGATTTTAGTCCGGCTTGAGTCCGCTCGCGGATTAATTCACGTTCAAATTCTGCTAATGATGCAAAAATCCCGAAAATTAACCTACCCTGTGCAGTAGTGGTATCAATAGGATCATTGAGACTAATCAAACCCACTTTCTTCTCTATCAATTTTGTTGTGAGATGAATTAGATGCGCTAGATTTCTACCAAGCCTATCTAATTTCCAAATCACCAATGTATCACCTTCACGAAGGTTTCTTATAATTTCATCAAGAACAGGCCTTGCAGTTTTTGCTCCACTAGCAATTTCTTTATGAATTTGTTCACAACCAGCTGCGTTTAATGCTTCCACCTGCATGGACAATAATTGATCTTTGGTCGAAACACGTGCATATCCTATTTTCATAGTACCTTAGTCCATTTTACTAATTAAAAAATTATATTTTGAACCTAGATTTACTGAACCGCTTTATCTTACTAAAAATAAGGGTACAATCCAATCTTTTGTGACTGAAATATTCAGTCCAGCTAAACCTCCGTTTTTTTGAACCTAACATGGCTAACCTAAAACGTATCTATCTCCTATCTGAAGCTGAAATTGCTGATCTGTATGCAAGACCAGTTTTCAACAAAAGTGAACAGAGACTCTATTTTGAAATGAATCAGGCAGAATTGGATTTATTAAGGCAATTCGGTACCACAAGAACAAAAGTGTATTTTATTTTGCAGCTTGCGTACTTCAAAGCTAAAAGCCAATTTTTTACTTTTAAGTTTGATGATGTTAAATCTGATGTTCGATACATTCTGGATAATTTTTTTAAAAATGAGGAGGCTCTCCTCCTTGGCAGCATCTCACGTCAGTGTGTTAGCGAGCAAAAACAAGAGATTCTTACCTTATTTAATTATCAAGATTGGTCAGCAAAACAATCTATTTTAATTGAGGCTCATATTTGTGAATTGCTAAGATATTATCCAAAAGGTCATGATACCTTTCGTCAATTACTTTCCTATCTTGATAATAAACGAATTGTGATTCCAACCTACCGTAATCTACAGGATCTATTTACGAAAGCCTTTGCCAAAGAAAATGAAAGGATTGCTAAGCTTATGGCATTGATACCAAAAATCCATCAAGAGCAGTTAATAGCCTTAATAAGTCGAAGCGAAGGAATAACCGAATTCAATACGCTACGGGTTGATCAAAAAAATTTCACATATACAGCCATAAGTGATGAAATAGATAAAGCCTTAGTGATTGCTGAACTATATGAATTTTCAAAACATTTTTTACCAACTCTATTGTTATCTAAAATTGCCATTCGCTATTATGCTGATTTGGCAGATCAGTATGCGGCTTCTAGACTAAGGCGATTGGATGAACCACAACAATGGTTGCAGGCACTTTGTTTTATCCACCATCGATATCAACAAATCATGAATAACCTAATCACCAGTTTTTTGTATCACACAAGCGGCATAATGAATGATGCAAAAGTTCATGCTGACAAAGCATTATCTGCTCACAATTCTGGTTTAGCTGTTGATTTACCTAAACTAGCCCGTTTCCTTAAGTGGTTTCCAAATCGTAAACCCGGGCTAAGTCATGAAGAATTAAATCAGGCTGCTTATAAAATACTGCCAAAAGAACAGTTTCCCATGCTGGCCAAATTTTTAGAAGGAAATACCTTTGATAAAAAAGCCGCCATGCGTGAATTTTATTTAAAGTCGTCACGATTATTTGCTCTATATCTAAGGCCAATAGTTCTGACGGTACCCTTTGTTTACTATAAGGAAAATAGTGACATTATTGCCCTTATTGAGGTGCTTAAAAATCATTATGGTTGCGGAAAAGGACCGGCAACATTTAAATTATTAGAAGAACAAGAAGCTCTAATCTCCAAGACAATGCTGCCATATTTAAAGAAAAATGAAGGTGATGAGCAGGTAGACTCTCATTTATTTGAATTTTATGTTTATCAAAAAATATATCGTCGCTTAGAGAAAGGTCTTCTTTGTTGTAATGAGAGCATTTCTTATTGTGACATTGATCATGATTTGGTAAATGATGAATTGGTCGATGATGTTGAAAAAATAGCTAAAGAATTTGGCTACCCTAAAATCCCAATTTATTGTAAGCAACGTCTGGATGATGCCCTGACGATGCTAGATAGTGCTTGGGACAAAACAACAAAAGGAATAAATCTTGGTGAGAATGCCGCGTTCAATATAAAGGAAACCAAAATGGGTGAGCAAGACTGGAGCTTAGACTATGATAGTTCAGACAGCCTTGATGATGCTTTTTTTAGAACTTTGTCCCAAGTAGAAATACCCGATATTATGATGCATATTGGTGATCGGATTAACATGTGGCAGTTCTTCACCCACATGAAAACTCGTTATAATAAAAGAAAAAAGCCAGTGGCCTTAGCTGTCAACGCATGTGTTTTATCAGATGCCCTTGGTATTGGTATAGAAAAAATGGCCGAGATGTCTGATTTAAACTACAATTTGCTTCGTTCAACTCAAGAAGACTTCATTCGTATAGAGACCCTGTGTGCCGCAAATGACACAGTAGCCAATTTTATCCATTCACTACCTATTTTTAAGCTATGGAATTTAATGGATGATAAATTATTAGCAGATGCCGATGGGCAAAAGCTTGCAACTAGTGAAAGTACCATTCAATCAAGATATTCAAAAAAGTATCTTGGCAAATCTCCTGGGCTTTCTGTATACACTTTGGTTGCAAATTCTGTCGCTGTGAATGCTAAGAATATTGGGCTTAATGAATACGAAGGGCATTCTCTTTATGATGTGATTTATGGAAATAAAACAGACATTAATATCGACATGGTAACAGGGGACAATCACTCTCTGAATAAACTTAACTTTGTTATACTGGACTCTATCGATGTTGAATATGTGCCTAGCATTAAAGATATTAAAGAGGCAACGAATGATCTATATTCGGTCAAAACCCCTGATAATTACACTGGTATTATTACTCCAAAGGGGATAATCGATAAAAGCCGGATTGAGACTCAAGAAAGAAGTATATTAAGGGTGTTACTCTCCCTGCTTCTCCAAGAAAACACACAGGCGAACATTGTTAGAAAAATCAATTCATATGCTCGTTATACCGAGTTAAAAAAGGCACTATTTGAGTATAATGCGATATTCAAAAGCACACATGTGTTAAATTTAATCGACAATATGGCTCTTCGAAAGGCATTACGAACTGCGAGAAACCGAACTGAAGGATACCACCAATTACAAGGGTTAATCAGGAAAATTTATCGTGGCGTTTTTAAAGGAAGAAAAATAGTAGACAATCAGGTTAGTTCACATGCTGTTCGTCTAGTAGCAAATTGTATCATTGCTTACAATGCCATTATTCTAAACACTATTTATGAGAAGATGCTCAAAGAGGGGGTTAGCCAAGAAATTATTGAAGAATTTGCGAGAATTTCACCAATTGCTTGGGCGCATATCGCTTTCACAGGGAAGTATAATTTCAAGAAAAGCAATGGTGAGATTGATGTGGCTGCAATGGTCAATGCGATGGAAAAGCACTTAAAACAATACTTCTGGAGGACTACTTAACTCAGAACTAACACTTTTGGGGGTTCTTCCACAGAACCCCAACAAATTACAGCCTATGTGCTTGATCTAGTCCGCTCTGAAACGCCAACAATGATCTTGGATGATATTTTTGAAAAAAAAGACAGCATTGCTAATGCCGTTAAAAGCCATTTAAGCGAGACCATGCAAGATTTTGGATTTGAAATTGTCAAAGCATTAGTAACGAACATAGAGTTAGAAACGAAAGTAAAAAATGCAATGAATGAAATTAACGAACAACAACGATTGCAAGTTGCAGCTCAAGCCAAGGGAGAAGCAGAGAAAATATTGATTGTCAAAAAGGCTGAGGCAGAAGCAGAAAGCAAGCGGTTACAGGGCGAAGGAACAGCCAATCAACGAAAAGCCATTATCGATGGGCTAAGCCATTCTGTAGAAGATTTCCAAAAGTCCGTACCCGGTGTATCGTCTGCAGATATAATGAACTTGGTATTGATTACTCAATATTTTGATACATTAAAAGAAATAGGCTCACATAACAAATCCAATACAATCTTATTGCCGCAGTTACCGAATGATATCGCATCGCAATTGCAGCAAAGTATTATAACTGGCAATGTAGCTAGTGCAGACATAAAAAATTAATAACGGAGTAATTGGGGTTATGCTCTATAACCCCATAACAAAAGGTATTAGGTGTTTCCATCAAGCATTATCTGAGATTATCTATTCCAACAACCACAAGCCATCTTGTTCCCAATGCTCAGAAAATCCCATTTTTGAAAAGGGTATAGAAGGATGATTGTGCATAAGATGAAACAATTGTTTGCGCCAATGATTGCCTGGCGAGCTATTTTTTAATAATGCATGAATAATATAAGCTTGTAGATAAAAAGGACTCTCGTTATGTTCAAAAGATATTGTTATTTCTGAAACCTTAGGTTTATTGACGAAAAACCGATTCCATAAACGAGAATGGTGAGCGCATAAATTTCTGGTATAAGTCAGTGAGCGCATCCATGATTTGATGATTTCACTATATTGACCAAGTGTATCACCAATTTCTTTTCTTACAGTACGATCTTTAATATTGGCATAGAGCTTGGACACTGTACCAAAAGAAATACATTCCATGACCATCCAGCTTGGTGGGTGTTCTGGATGATGATATTTAGCATAATATGTTTTAATAAAGTCTTCATGTGAACGTTTCAGATGTGATTTAACCTCCTCCAAAAACATCTGATATTGCTCAGTCGAAGAAAATAAATCCATGTTTAGATACCAATGTGCGCCATATTTCAAACTCATGGCATTTGATATGGCGGTACGAAAAGCGACTTCTATTCTCTCTAGGGCATCGATAACTAATAAGCGTAGTTCTCTATCAAAGGCATACAAATTTAAAAGATCCGAAAATCGCGTGTTAGGTTTAAATTGGCTAGTGTTTGTCGCAGAGCTAATGAGAAAAGGCTTAAAATAAATCATCAAACGATAGTAACCAATGGTCGTCAAATACTGGCTAGCTTCTTGCTCATTATCCAGCAACAGACCTTTTTGTCGTAAGTGACGTATTTGTTCTGATATGGAAAGAGGTGGTTTATTAAAAACCATTTTTGAATGCATAAAATAAATAACCCGCCCTGGTCCGCATTGTTAAGAGGCGTGGCGGGTATGGTTAATTATATTATAACCCGATTGCGCTCAAAATCAAATACGATTGATTGTCATTAATGTAATTTTAACAGAATGTGTAACGTAACTGAATCACAGTACACGCCAATTACCCATAATAATGTTATAATTAACCCATCGTTAAAAATCCTCATTTAAAGATTATATTTTGATTTAGGAATTATGGTGGTAAGCAATGGATGTAAGTGTAAAAGAGTTTTTGATAACGCTATATATCGTAGGTGGATTAATTACCTTAAGTTATTCCATCAACAGCTTTCTCAGTTTCCAACGCTTAAAAATATATTACAATAATGATTTGTTGCTAAAAAGACCTGATGTTAAACGTTATTTGATTCTTAAACCTTTCCTTTGGCCATATTTTTTTGTTATCGAAAAAAACCCTATAGAACGATTTTCCGAGCTATTTTTTAAACATTATGGTGATGAGGGACATACTTATTTTAGAAGCCAAGGGCTTAAGAACTTTTTAAATGACCTATTCAAAGGAAAAAATCGTTATAAAAAGTATCAAATACACACACTTTGCTGGCCAATTGACAAAAACTCTCAAGATTGGATTGAACATAAGCGACTTTTTAAAGGAAATAATTTTTATGCGCATATTATCTATATAAAAATGCAGAATGAATACCTTGTGCGAGTCTCTTGGGAAAAAGAAAGTGCCCCTCACCCTGTTGAATCTATAAGCAGGTTTGAGCTAGATCAATGTCAAAGGCTTAGCGCGTCTGAATTTAAAACAAGAATGCAACAAATCAATGCCAATGAAGCTAATAAATTACATCTTGAAATGAAATAGCATCCTCATGCAATAACAAAAAACCGTCAATTTAAAAGATGTTTTTTGTTGACAAAATCACCATTGTTTGCCATAATGTATTTGTTCACTTAGGAACATAATAGAAAACATAAGGATCAAAAATGACAACAATCATTACTTCAAAACTAGTTAGCGATCAGCAACGCCTTTCTTTTTTGCCTAAACATTTTGGCACCATGATGATAAGAGCAGAACAAGCAATCTACAACACATTAAAAGTGATGTGCTCTTCTTACGAAGGCGGCTATTGGCGTTTTTACGAATTGAGCAATCGTGGTTTTTATTTGGCTCCTGACA
>NZ_LN681225.1:3227500-3440975 GCF_000953655.1 Legionella hackeliae | reverse complement strand
TCTACAGTAAGGTCTTAAATATTTCATTACCTGGAATTAAATCTGGCAATTGTCAGTTATTTCCATTTTCCCAGTCTTTTCTTCCGGTTTATCCGGAGAGTTACTAAAAAAAGAATTTCCATTACCACAAACCTTTGTCCATTCTCTCTGCTCATTTGAGGAAACCGATGAACCAGGGTGTAACTCTTTGGCGGCCCATTTTGCTTTTTCCATACTGCTTTTTCCATTCTGTAAAATAGGCATTAATTCAAAAAGTAATTGAATTGTCATTTTAGCGTTTTTCACTTCCTTGTAGTCATTTTGTTGGTAGATGTGATTTTGATTGTCAATGAGCGGATTACCGTGTTCTAAATAATTACGGTATTCTCTCCAATGTGGATAATCTTTTACAATCAACGGACAAGACGCAAACTCAGGATAAGTATGCAAGGTTTCTAAATGCTGCAATGCTTGGCCTAAATTATATTCAATGGCATCGTTTAATTGTGGATCGGCAACGAAACGGCTCGACAACGTTCCTCTACCTTTCTGCACATGGTATTTATCCCAATCGTTCAGTGTTTTAAACGGTAGAGAGGGAATTAGGTATCCTACTTCAATTAAAAATTGTTCAATGTTTTGTAATGCCTCAATGGCTGCTTCCACGCGTTTCAAAGGATTTAATAAATGCTCTTTTTTAACAGGTTCTTGTAAATATTTTGCCAGTTTCCTGAAACCTTGAAGTCCTTTGAATTTAGCTTCCTTTTCAGCTTCCTTGCTCTCGCTAGCAGCTTTTTCATCCAACCGTTTCTTTTCTCGATCAGCCAAAGTCAGCGCGGGTTTCTCAGTAGCTTTATCCAGGGTGGTAATTAATTCTTTATAACTTTTATCACCCATAACTTTTTTGGGGAAACATTTTAAAATTTCTCCTCTCTCTTTTTTGGAGATTGTTTGAATATATCCTTGAAAGATTTTAGTGCACATATCGACAATTGCAGGAGGCGCATTATACAAAATTAATGTATCTATAAAATCTTTTTCTTCCCGTGACAATTTCTGTTCTATTGGCTTAACCACTTCTTGTTTCGAGTTGTTATTATTTTCCTGCGCCGGATGGGTGAGGTCGTGCTTTAAAATTTGTTGCCAGTAAGCGTTAACATCATAAGGATATGATCCAATACATTGTTGTCTTAAGGTTAATAAAACTATCAGTCTTTCTGATAATTCAATCATGTCTTTATCGAATATCTGTTGCAACCACTCCTTATCTTGCAAAAACTGACTAAGTCTGTGTTTTAAATCTTTTTCATCTTGATGAGTAATTGAGTCTCGAATAGTAATAAATGCACGCCAGTCGGTAGTTGGGTCCAAATCCATTAAAAGTTTGGAGAAATGTTTACCCGTCATCAACTCGCCTAGCATCTGCAATCGACGCAACCCAGCATGAAGAGGCATGTTTTTGGAAATAGTGAACATCACAGGTTGAAATAATTTTACTTTAAGCGCACCAGATTCTGTTGTAATCGGTAACTTAATTCGGGCATGACTGCTGTTAACCAGATTAATCAATTTAATAAGACTTAAAAGATCATTACAATAACTGACAAGGAACTTGGTGACAGGTAACTTTACATGAGGTAAATCCTCTGGCTTTCCTGGCTTAATTTGAGTCAATAGCACTTCTTTGAAAAAATCTCTTAACGCAGGCAAGTCCCTTTCGATAATACTTTGAGCCGCAAGAGCGATTATTTCCTGTGTATCACTGACCTCACCTAGAAATTGAAGGATACCTGAAAAGAAAGGAGCTAATTTTTCCCGAGAAATAAGTGAGAAAGGTATCCGAGCTTCTTTATGTTCCGATGGCTCAATCATCAACCCGCCTAAATGTTCGAAAGTAAGCCAACTAAATCCAGGTGTATCGAATGATTTGGCAAATTTTATTCTTAGTTCAGGTGACAAATTTTGTATTAGCTCACACATTTTTGTTAATAGAATACGATTTTGTTCATCTCGTTTATCGAGTATTAATTGACGAGCTAAACTTGATAATTTTTTAGTTTTTGTAAGTCTGGAGTCAAAAGTCTGATGATTGATGAGAAAGTCAATCACTTTGAGAATAAAGGATATTCTTTGGATATCATTTTGTAATTCCCCTTGGTTCTTTCTTATGAGCGCTTGATAGGTCTCTAAAAACTCAGGATGGTAATCATTTTCAAAAGTTCGCACTGTTTTGTTATTTTTTAGTGCCATGTCATACATGGCTTTTTCATCAACAAAACCAGAGGCAACAAGAAGGCAATACAAATTAATGTTGGATTTATCAACTGCAACTCTTAACAAACTGACTGGATATAATCCTGTATTGATACCAAGTCCTTCAACCCAAAGAAGTAATATTTTAATCAGCTTTAAGGTTTCATGGGACTCAAGATCACACTCGCAACAGGCTCGATAAAGCGCCTTAGAAAAATCATGATTTTTTAGCAAAGACAAAATATCTTGACCGCATTTTATCTTGTCGAATGATACTTTCTTTATTTCTGAAAAAAAATCTTCATACATGGGGTTCTACCTTTTAAATAAAATAAAAAAAAGGTGGTAGCTTATAGAGCAAACATTAAGGGGATATTAATTAAGACTGTCTTTAAAGGATGTACATAATCACAGTGGACTACAAACATTTACTTTTGTAATTGGGTCTAAGTCGATAATTTGTGGAAAACCCTGAATTTAAAGATGAAAAAACAGGAGATAAAAAAAAATTTATTCTTATTGGTTAAACTTATTCAAGCGATATTCTTAGGCAATTAACGGGAAATGCCACAGGATAAAACACAATTAACAAAATGAAAAATAATGATTTTTTAAATATATCCACAGTATTTCCGGCTCTAATAATAAAAAACAAATTTTTAAACTTTGTTTTATAATTATTACGCGCGCAGTTTTATCAAGGCGACTTGGCTCCTCAACGTTTGACAGCCGGTGTAAAGTTTTCTATCATTGCCAACCTTAAAAATTTAATTAACAACAGGTTCATCATGAAACGCACATTCCAACCCAGTAATTTAAAACGCAAACGCGATCATGGTTTTCGTCAACGTATGTCAACTCGCGGTGGCCGATTAGTGTTAAAACGTCGTCGTGCTAAAGGACGCAAACGTTTATCTGCTTAAGTGAGTTGTTTTGATAGAACACGGCGATTACTTAAAAAAAGTGATTACGATTACGTGTTTGCTCAAGCAAAGAAAGTGGTAACCTCAGAGTTCATTATTTTATATCGGAACAATTCTCTGGGGTATGCCAGGCTGGGGTTAGCATTATCAAAAAAAATGATCCCAAAAGCGCATGATCGAAATCGCTTAAAACGCTTGTTGCGTGAAACGTTCCGTGTGAAACAATTGCCCGCTATTGATGTGGTTGTTTTAGCAAGACCAGGCGTAGCAAAAGTGGAAAATACAACAGTAAATACCAAATTAGGTAAAACATGGGACAAATTAATCGCTTTATCCGCAACTTGATTTGCTTGCCTATAGTGTTGTATCAAGTATTGTTGCGTCCTGTCATGAAACCTTGTTGTCGATATTACCCTAGTTGCTCCCAGTATGCCCTTATCGCTATTAAGCATTTTGGTATTTTGAAAGGAGGATGGTTGACTTGTCGTCGATTATTACGCTGTCATCCTTGGGCTGCTGGAGGTTATGACCCTGTACTACCTAACGAAGAGAAACCCTGATGGATATACGACGTGTAGTTCTGTATGCAGCCCTGGCGCTGGTTGTTTACTCCCTGTGGATGAATTGGCAAAAAGATTATCCACCTGCCCCAACTAAAATTTCCACCGACGCAACTCCGGTACCTACGAAGAGTGATAGTTTACTGCCTACAATGCAAGATAACTCAGCAGCAAAACCTCAAACCTCAGCAACAAGTAGTGACGTAACCAATAAAACAACATCTGAAGCAATTCAGGTAAAAACAGATGTTTTGAACTTACGTATAGGCTTGGCACAGGGTGATATCATTACCGCTCAGCTATTGGATTACCCGGTTAGCATTGAGGAAAAAGATAAACCAATAACTATCTTGCAAGATCAAGCTAATCAACGTTATGTAGCAAACAGCAGCTTATTTGTAACAACAGGACAAGAAGTAAAAAATATTCACTTCGATTTCTCAAGTGCTCAGCAAAAATACACCCTGTCAGAAGGAGAAAATACGCTTACGGTTACTTTAGATGGTAAAACTACAGATGGTCTAAATGTAAAAAAACAATTTATATTTACCCGTGGCAGCTACCTTATTGAGGTTAAATACCTGATTGATAATCAGGGTACAACCCCTTGGCAAGGTTATATGAATACCCAATTGCTACGTACTTCTCCACAAGAAGATAAATCCAGCATATTCCATGTTGGGTCTTATACTGGCGCTTCTTATTCTAATCCGGGTCAACATCGCTACCAAAAAGTTACGTTCCCCAATATGGCAAAAAGTAATTTAGATGTGAATGCCAAAGGTGGATGGATAGCCATGCAACAACATTATTTCTTAAGTGCATGGATTCCGAATTCTGATAGTAAGAACATGTTTTATACCCGTGCTGTAAATGATGATTATACTATCGGTGCCGTAACACAACCTATTACTGTCGATGCTGGCGCTCAGAAGGAAGTCGGCTCTAAACTCTATGTGGGACCTGAGATTACGAGTCAGCTGAAAGCTATTGCTCCAGGACTGGATTTAACAGTTGATTATGGTTGGTTATGGTTCCTATCCTCGATATTGTTTTCTGTAATGAAGGCAATTTACTCGTTTGTTGGGAATTGGGGATGGTCCATTGTTTTAGTGACAGTTCTTATCAAACTGGCTTTTTATCGCTTATCTGCCAGTAGCTACAAGTCCATGGCTGGTATGCGTAAACTACAACCAAAGCTTCAGGCCCTACGTGAGCGTTATGGGGATGACAAAGCTAAAATGAGCCAGGCCACCATGGAGTTATACCGCCAGGAAAAGGTAAATCCTTTAGGTGGTTGCTTGCCAATTATTATTCAAATCCCTGTTTTCATCGCTCTTTATTGGGTATTGCTTGAAAGTGTTGAATTACGACAAGCACCCTTTATTTTCTGGATAAAAGATTTGGCTGCTGCTGATCCTTACCATGTGTTACCCATTATCATGGGAGGAACTATGCTAATTCAGCAAAAACTGAACCCTGCACCTCCAGATCCGATGCAGGCTAAACTAATGATGTTTTTGCCGATACTCTTTACGGCTTTATTCTGGAATTTCCCGGCAGGTTTGGTGCTATACTGGATAGTGAATAATACCTTGTCGATTCTTCAACAATGGTATATCACTCGTAAATACAGTGATGATAAACCTAAACAAACTTTTATACCTGCAAAATAAATGCATAGTGATACTATCGTAGCGATCGCTACTCCATCGGGACGAGGTGGAGTTGGGATCGCTCGTCTTTCTGGGCCGCTTTCTTATTCTATCGCTTTAATTCTAAGCGGTAATAAATCAATAACACCCCGTGTAGCCAATTATTGTACCTTTAAAAATCATAATGATGAGATCATCGATTCAGGTTTACTAATTTATTTCAAAGCGCCACATTCGTTCACTGGTGAAGATGTGGTTGAGTTTCAGGTTCACGGTTCACCGTTAGTATTGGACAACCTGCTTAGAGAATGTGTAATTGCTGGGGCCAGACTAGCTCGTCCTGGAGAATTTTCGGAGCGTGCTTTTTTAAATGATAAAATGGATTTAACACAAGCAGAGGCTATTGCCGATTTGATTCAGGCAAGTTCTCAAACCGCTGCCCGCTTGGCGATTCGTTCGTTGCAAGGTGATTTCTCTAATAAAATTCATGCATTAAATGAGCAAATTATTCATTTACGGCTATTCGTTGAAGCGGCAATAGATTTTCCAGAAGAGGAGATAGATTTTCTGAATGATGGCAAAGTGGCAACTATGCTGTCGTCAATTTTAGAAAACCTGGCGGCAATTCGTGCGAGTGCGTCTCAAGGTGCTATTCTTCGAGAAGGATTGGCTATTGTCATTGCCGGTCGACCTAATGCCGGAAAATCTACTCTCATTAATTGTTTGGCAGGAAGGGATGTTGCCATCGTTACCGATATTGCCGGGACAACTCGAGATGTTATGCGGGAAAATATTTTACTCGAAGATATTCCTCTCCACCTCGTTGATACGGCAGGTCTTAGAGAAAGTGATGATCTGGTTGAGCGTGAAGGGATTAAACGCGCATGGCAAGAGGTTAGTCGTGCTGATTGTGTTGTCATGGTGATTGATATTAAGCAAAAGGAAGCAAGCCTGGATTTAAGCGATGAGATTCGCCAGGCATTACCAGAAGGTGTCCCCGTGATTCAGGTAATTAACAAAATTGATTCCCTTGGGCAATCTCCCAAAAAGGATGCACATACCATTTATTTATCGGCAAAAACTGGCGAGGGGGTTGAGCTACTCAAAGAAAAAATCAAAGAAGTCGTTGGCTATCAACCTACCGAAGGACAATTCTTGGCAAGACGTCGCCATCTACAAGCGCTTGATAATGCAAAAGAATTATTACTCGCTGGACAAAATCAATTATCCAGTCATAGAGCCGGTGAACTGTTAGCTGAGGATTTAAGGTTAGCTCATCAGGTACTTTGTGAAATTACTGGTGAATTCACCTCGGATGATCTGTTAGGTAGAATTTTTTCCAGCTTTTGTATTGGTAAATAAGACGTGATTACCCTAAACGCCAGTGTGTCGTGGCTTATTCATGGCTTTTATGGCCCCGTGGACGTAGACTTTAAGATGACATGGCAAGTCGATTTTAAAATAAAATGTTAACACCCTGTTCCAAAAGGCGTGGTGGTTTTAGTCTCTTCTTTATATTCCTGTTCGGATTGCAAGTCTGAGTTGGGCAATTCCTGGGGAGTCTCTTCTACGTTAACAAACTCATCAGCAACGTCATCTGCATTTCGTGTTAATTCACCTTTTTTGGGTGGTGTCACCATAGAAACTCCTTTTGCCTTAAACAAGCGTACTACATTGCTATCACTCAGTATTTTCTCATTAGCAAATTCATCCACTTCATCCTGTACAGTAGTAGGCTTAACAGAGGAAGATGCTTTTGCTGTAGCATTATCTTTTGTATCCGAATTAAACGTTTCTTTAATAGCTTGAAAAGTTGTTATTGGCGACGTTATTGTACGTAACGCTAAATAAGCCCCCTTGAATAAACCTTGCATTCCATTAGCCAGAAGCATTAATCCGCTGCGAAGATATTGAGTGAATAAATTAGTAGGAGCCCAATTTATAAGGCTGTTTTTTAAAAAATTAGCAGTTTCTGAGAGCGCATTGAAGGTAAACTCAACAGGACGTCTTAGCAGATTAATCAGGGGTTGGACAATAAATCGCAGACTTACGAAATAAATTATTTTCTGAGAAGTTTTTCCTTCCGCGGGCCAACCAAGAAAATAATGTTGAAATTTTAGCGCCTTTCTCTGCGCGTCGCTTTGAAGCGGCATCACTGTATCTTGCCAGGCTTTTTTTATAAAACTGGTGAAACTACTATTCACCTTGTCAGGAGAAATAGCGATAAGACGTTGTGCGGCTTCATTCACAGGATTTTTTGTCTTATTGAGTAGACTGTTTCGAGTAATAGGGTTGCCTTCTTCAATTAATTTTTTACAGGCAAGTATATTTGCCACATTATGGTAGCCACAGGATACCCCATCAAAAAAAGATTGTGTGCCCAAAGCATGATGAAAAGCCTTCGCTCCTGCTAGCGGAAGCGTTGTTTTAGGAAAGGGGTTTAATGCGCGTAACAATCCTAAAACTAATGTCCAAGGTCCTCCTTTTCCAGAAAAAAAACGTTGGGCATTACTTGCTTTAGGGTCATAAAGGTTAATTGTTTGGTGATCGGCACTAACATGCGCAGTGATAATATGTTGTTCAGTAGCTCCCTGTCCCGTTAAGCCAAGCAGTAACTGTTTTCCTGGAAAATGATTTTTTAAATGAGGTAATAACTCTTCAAAATTATTGGCAGCAAGAGGAGAGGTTATAATAATTAAATCAGTCTCGGGATGAGTATGGAATTTAAAGGGGTTGCTCGGTACACCCTCACCAAACTGATTAGAGGTAACGATATTAATTCCGTCCAAATATTGAGCAAACAAATCCTCCGTTTCATAATTATTAAGAACCTTATACCCAGGCATGGGATACTCCACATAACACTTATAGTTTTATTGTAATGGTTGCAGATTAACAAAAGATTAATTTGTACAAAATTTAATAAAAAAATTGAAGCAAGCTAACGAGGCAAGAAAGCAGTGATTATTTTAATAATTGTTCTGAACAAAGCAAAGTGCAAGAAATAAATACAAAAAACTCTTGTTTGCCTAGGTGGAGAGTGGTAAGTTTACATTTTTATCGCTCTGCGCAATTTTTTTTGATGGATTAAATTATGGCTGAATCGGCTTACAAAAAGCATTATGAGGTGTTTTTAACAGATAAATATGAAAAACTAGCTTTATTTGCACCCAAAGCCGAAAATGGATCTCCTCTAGCGCAAATCCCCCCCCAAAAAAAGCAAGAATTACTTGAATTAGCTGAGCAAGAAGCAAAGAAACATGATTATGGATTTTTAGCCACCAATAAGCTGTTAATTGAGCAAGAGTTTAGTCAGCAATTTGCAACGCTTAAACACCGTGGACTGGATAGTAATGAGTTTCATTTTTATTGTTACTACTGTTGCACGATGTTAAAACTCTATTATGAAATTTATGAACAAGAAGCCAAAGTAAAGGATTATAACGAATTACTCGCTGAGCTGAATACATTCTGTTTGGACGGAAAAATTCCTAAAGCAGCAATTAATTTAGATGGATTTTTCACAAAAATAGGTAAACAAATTGCGGCGGATTTGACTGAATTAATTAATACTCCTAAAAAGCTGTCAAAAATAAGAGATAAGGTAGCCCTCTCTAATTTAAATCGAATTTATTGGTATTTTTGCCGGACAACGATTAAAAATACATTAATCCTTGCCAGAGATCTAAAATGGCTGGAAAAATTAGGCAATGTGTTAGGCAAAGAAGTCAATGTTGATGATATTGTTCATACGCTGGAAACTCCCAACGGTGTTTTACGCTTTTTAAGTGTAGGTTTTTTTGCTGTGCGTTTTATAATGAATGCAGGAATGTTGCTAAAACATGTCTTAAAGCCTTCCCCAAAAGAAAAGCAATTGGATTGGACCAAGCGTTTTACCAATGAAATGTATAAGCGTCATGCCACATTTTTAAATGATATTGTTTGGGGTACTGTGAATTGCTTAACAAATTACAATGAAGCTTTTGGCATTTCTGCACCCGTTGCTGGTTGGGTTGTTGCTGGGTTTATGTTTTTTGACGTTTGTCTGATTTTATGGCGGCGTCACTTGGAGGAAAAGGAGTACCTTACTAAACGATCCCAATATGTGAATGAGTTGGAAGATCTAACTAGCCGGTTACTAGGGGAACTTAGCTTAGATGAACGGAAAAAACTAGACCTCCATTATATTGTCACTAAAGAACAGTTAGATCGGCTTGAATTAAGCTGGAAAGCGACCAGTGCTACTTATTTATTTAATGCAACGGCGGCCTTTCTCTTGATGGCTGGTTTTTCTGCATCCATGTTGTTTACACCGGCTGTTGCTGTTCTTGGTTGTTATATGCTTTGTACCTTTGCAGTGGCCATGTATTTATCAGATGGCGCCTATAAAGAATATAAAGAAAAAAGTCTTTGGCTTGAGCATGCACAACTTCTCAATAAAGGTGAAATGGCAGCGTATAAAGAATATAAAACAGCACGAGTTGATTTTATTTTAACCCTGGCTAAAAATGCCATTATGCCAACCTTGTTTATTACAACCCTTGCAATTTGCTGGCAGGCTGCACTGGTGTTAGCTATAGCTTATGTGGGCACTGAGATTTATCGTTCTTATAGCAAACATACCGAGGAGCAAAAGAAGGTTGCGGAACAAGAATATCCAGCTCTGACTCCTTGCTAAATTTTTGTAGCGAAATATTGTTACACAGTAAATTACTTTAATTTGCTGTGTAGGCCGAGTATGCTATACCACTATAATCCATCACCAAGATCATGATGAATAGTGATGTCGATGCAATTGTTATTGGCGGGGGACCTGCCGGAGCAACTACCGCCTTATTATTGGCCCGTTTTGGTTGGTCAGTAGCTCTTATCGAGAAAAAAAGTTTTCCGCGTACCAAAGTATGTGGAGAATTCATTTCTGCAACCAGCTTTCCCTTATTATCTGAATTGGGTCTTAGTGAATTCTATCTTCAGCATGCAGGTCCCTCTGTTACACGAGTTGGCTGGTTTGGTGCCGAAAAAATGTTAATGACAACCATGCCACCGGTTGAACATTCAGACAGTAAATGGGGTAGAGCGCTAGGTCGAGAACAATTGGACACAGCTCTCCTTCTTCAAGCTATTAAGGCTGGAGTGCATGTTTGGCAACCTTGGACAGCACAGACAATCATTGATAAAAAAGACTCTTTTACTTGCATACTCGAAACAAAAGAAAAATGTACGGAGCTCTCTGCGCGTACAGTAATTATTGCACAAGGATCGTGGGAAAAACCTGTTATAAGAATGCGGGAAACAGCCCATAAAAATTCCGATTTATTGGCATTTAAAACACATTTTCAGGCAACTACCCTAGACCAGGATTTAATGTCACTCCTTTCTTTTCCGGGAGGTTATGGTGGTTTAGTGCATAGCGATAGCAATCGGGTATCACTTTCTTGCTGCATTCGTCGTGATGTGTTGCAGAAACTTCGCTTGGAGAAGCCAGGGCTACAAGCAAGTGATGTTGTCTTGAATCATATTCTTTCAACGTGTAAAGGCGCTCAAAATGTATTAGGGACGGCAAGGCGGGAAGAGTCTTGGTTATCCGTGGGACCATTGCACCCCGGGATTCGACGATGTTATGACAATGGTCTGTTTTTTGTGGGCAATATTGCGGGTGAAGCACATCCTATTATCGCTGAGGGAATTAGTATGGCAATGCAATCAGGTTGGTTATTGGCCACGTCCTTAATCAACGGTCCGACCTTAACTCGAGATGATTTGATTCAAGTGGGTTATCGTTACAGTAAAAAATGGCATAAACAATTTGCAAGTCGAATCTATGCCGCAGCATTTTTTGCTCATCTTACGTCTCGCAGAGCTGGGATGAAGGTTTTACTCCCTTTAGTCGCGCGCTTCCCAGGATTATTGACATTTGGGGCTACATTAAGTGGAAAGAACAAAACTCTGCCATCATTTCCTTAAAATAAGTTGCCAACGAAAAGGCCAACACCACTTAAGGTGATAATTAGCAATATTGGCTTTTGCCAATAGCGTCTTCCATTCGGCACGAGTGAAACCACGTTTTATAGAAATTAATCCATCATGAGTGATTAATCGATTACGAAATAACCATGGACTAATGAAGGCATAAAGCCAATAAGCAAGCCAATGACGATGCAAATCATTAATAATCACGACTTGCTTTGCGTGGTTATACGATTGCTGTAGAAAAAGAACCAATTCTTCATCGCTTAAATGATGACAAAGTAAGGTAGCAAGCAAAATATCAAAATTATTATTGCTTATGCTGTATTCAAAATGTTCTGTCTGAAACGATAAATGCGAGGAAGGATTTTTAGTTTGCCATTCCTTAAGCGCCTTTTGTGCATCAACAATGGCTTCTTCGTTAATATCAATGCCAAGCATTCGCATTTCAGGAAAATGTTGACTTAAATTTAATAAAAATAATCCGCCACCACAGCCAATATCAAGTAAAGTTGCTTGTTTCGGGTGACGTTTAAGCAATTTTCTAGTGCTACGAAAAATTCCCAACACTTTGTTAACTTGAAATAACTTTTTTAGGCAATCTTTATACTCGGCCTGATTATAAAAATCAGGCCCAAGATCGATAAGTTCCTTTTCCTGTGAGCGCTTGATCATATTTATTGAGTGTCATTATCTAACAATAATTTGTCCTCGCATCCCCAAACCAAACAAGGTGTGATGAGTGCAGATATAGCTATAATTACCCGATTTTGTAAATCGATAACTAAAGCTAGCACCAGGTGCTATATCTCCTGAGTAAAATCCACCTGCTTTACTCTTAACGGTATGGATATCTTTTCCCTTATTAAGCCAAATGACCTGCGTTCCAACAGGAACGGTAAGCGTTTTTGGAGAAAAGAAATCTTCTTTCATGACAACTCTTGATATAGGCTCTTTGGCCTTAGAAGCTGAAACCGTAAGCATTAAAAAAATGGCGAGTAAGGGTAAAAAATAAGATTGTGCTTTCATAGAAACTTCCCTGTTTATCAGTCGTGATTATATACCACAAAGTAATTTATTAACTGATGAAATTGCTTTGCTCACTGTAAAAAATTAAGCCTCAGGATACATGGCATTAATCGCCGCAATATCTTTTTCACTCAGATGATTACGCTGACCAATTTCAACACCATCTACTAAAGGAATAATAGTTTTTTGACCATTCTTGGTGAATGAATAAGGACCATAATGCATAATGGATTGGTAGTCATACTCACCAAAATCTTTGCCATCACTAAGATGTTGATCAAAATTATATTTGTGATCGTCTTCAATATTTTCCCACACAATACGAATGAAATTAGCGCGATCGGCTCTTGATTGTTCGTGCCATAACCCCAGTGCATGGCCAATTTCATGAACTGTATTCATTGTGGTACATCGAGGAGACAAGTTAATCGCTTGTCGTCCGCCCTCTTTCCCTACATAAGAGGAGCAGGTAGTACCTTCAGCCGGTACAAAAGAAATATAATCAGGGTATTGGGAGCGATTTTTACTCGTTAATTCAATGAATTCGACATTTGTTTTTTCTTGCCAATGATGAATAGCTTGCATCACTGCAAGTTTGTTTCTAAAAGGTAAGTCTTCATCAATTTCAAAAGGAACAACACCGTTGGGCCATCTGCTTCCGCCCATTTTTAAGGTAATAATGGCCGTTTTATGAGATAAATCGGCAAGAATGATATCTCCTTCACTGACAGCAAAGCCATTCTGCTCCTCATAAATAACAGGCCTAACACCAAAAACAGGATCATTAATCATTAATTTTCCAAAGGTGGTCCCCAGACAGTTAGTAAACGACAGGGTTAAAAACGAAAAACAAAGGACTCGATTCATGCTCTACCCCTTCTTATAGTGATAAAACGATTTTAAAATCATTCTATCTGAATAAAATTTACTTTTAAAAGAGGGCTAAGAGTTTATTTTAAAATAAAGCCAATACTAGGGATAACATATTCGACTTACATCTAAGCCCATTTTTTTTATTTTCTGAATTAATATTGGCAGTGCTTTTACTGTTGTTGAACGGTTTTCGGATTCACTAGTTCCATCATGCATGGTAATTTCACTTTGTGGTGCAATAAGGCTGAGCGTAGTATTGACAATACTATTGGCATCCGTGTGTTTCCAATCCGTAGAATCTATTTCCACTTTTATAATTACCATACCCTGCTCTTCAATATATTTTTGTACTGTGGGTGTAATTTTATTAAATGCAGGTCGATAACAAATTGGCGATTTACCAATAATTTTCTCGATAATTTTTTTACAGCCAAGAACCTCTGATTCAACTTGTTCTTTGGTTGCTGTTGTAAGATCAAGATGGTTTACCCCATGACAGGCAATTGCATTACCCTCTTTATAGGCCTTAAGGACTAATTCGGGATATCGTTCAGCATTTTTACCCAAGACAAAAAAGGTTGCATAGACATCATTTTGTTGCAATATACTAAGAATTTCAGAGGTATAAGGAGGAGTTGGGCCATCATCGAAGGATAGTGCTACTGAATTAGGATTAACTTTATAAGGATTGTGGGTATTGTCTTTCCAAATAAAATGCATTGCTATAGCCCATAGAATGAGAATAATAAATACAAGCCATAACATCCGATCTACCATTTTTACTCCTACAATTATTCCTTTTTAGTTCCCCATTTTCTTCTTCCCAGGAAATAAGAAAAATAGCCATGAATTGCGGCAGGAACCATAATAAATGGCTGATAGAGGAATAGAAAAATTACATAACCTAGCATATTTCTTCTAACTGACAGTTTCCTTTTAACAAATTCTTTTCTATTTCTCCAAAAAAATACAAAGTTATTAAGTAATATTAGCGGAACTACACTGACTGTCATTGGTCCAGCAATAAAATAATAACCAAAACATGCAGCAACAACGCCTGGCAAAAATATAAAACCATAACCTAAATCTACAATTGGAATCAGTAAATTCCACCAAATGAAGAGAGTCGAAAACTCTTTCCGAAGCAATAGTCCGGGATGAGAAGAAAGAGCCTCCAACATCCCCTGTGACCAACGGCTTCTTTGTAAAAATAGTTTTTTATAATTTGAGGGAACAAAGGTAAATGAAAACGCCGACTCACAAAATCCTGTTCGATAACCTTTTTTGAGAATTGCCCACGTCAGAACAATGTCCTCACCTACGCTCTTTGGCCATCCCCCCGCTTCAATCACCGCACTTTTACGATAAACAGAGAAGGCTCCCTGGGCAACTAAAGTGGATTGAAATAAACTCTGTATTCTTTTTTGTGATATAAATTCGTTAAAATAATTCCATTCTTGAACTTTAGTCAGGATATTAGTACGAGAATTTCTCACACAAACACTGCCCGCAACCGCAGCAGTATCCGGCAAACTAGATAACAAATGCGCTACAATGCTTTTTATCGCGTCAGGTAAGAGATATGTATCAGCATCAATTGTGACAAGTAACTCATTTTTGGCTTTATTTAAACCTGCATTCAAGGCCGCTGCTTTTCCTTGATGAGGCACTTCTAAAACAACCAGATTTGGCAGTTTAATGGCTTTTAAACGTGCCATAGTATTATCGGTAGAGCCGTCATCAATGATGATAATCTCAACCTCACCCGGGTATTCTTGTTTTGTCAAAGAGAATACTGTATCAACAATGCAGTCTTCTTCGTTGTATGCTGCTACTAAAACAGATACCCCAGGATATTCCGTGATCGTTTTTGATTCTGGACGTGTATCAATAAGAAATCCCACTAGAGTAAAGGCGTACCAAAAACTGGGAATAATCGCGATAACCGTAATGGCAATTGCAGCAAATATCAGGGTGACATGATCTGATAATTGGATAATCCATGGCACATTAATTAACGTTACAACAAAAAGCCAACAGACTCCAAAAAAACATGTCAGGATAAATTTTTGTTTGACTGTTAAAAGCCTTCTTTTTCTTTGTGGTTCTTGCTCTGGCATATTGTTGAATTCCTGCATGTTCTTCACCTTAATCAAAAGAGAATGTCAGTGAAGCTAAAAGCTCGTGGAATCGATAGTCTTCTGAATCAACAAAAGCAGATGCTTGCTGATAATTACCATATTGAATATCAAAAAATATACATCTATTAATTGGCCCTCTTAATCCAAGTCGATAGAACCAGGACGGAGCAGTTCCTGTAGCTGCCTCTGAATTAGGTTTAATGGATTGTGTCCCATACCCTCCTTCTGCAAAAGCTCGCCACGTTATACCAAGCTGGTGACTTATTCCTAAGATGTAAAGCTTATTCTTATACTCATCGGGGCTAAAATAGAAGGGTGACTGAAATTTGCTTGAATAATCTCTTATTCGATATCCTGCATAAACACCCATCGTTGGTAAAAAAGTAACAGCACCATTGAAATAATAACCATCGCGAGTATTTTGATCACTAAAACTCAACCGATAGCGATTAGCCACTATATTGACATAAGGTAAGGGTTGTAACACAGCACCAAGGGTATACGAATGTAAGAAAATATGATTACTAAGCGCAGTAAACCCTTCAATTAATTCCTCTCGTATCGTTGTATTGACGGTCAGAATATCATCAGGAATAAAAGTACCGGTAAAACCCCATAAAACTGGATCCCAATGATTAAGTGTAGTCGGTGTAACTTCTCCCTCAAAAGCCAAGTAACGTGAAGGATTCCATGTTTGATTAAAAAGTAGTGATCTCCCATCAATCTTTGCACCACTTTGGGCATATTTTATATAAGTAAGTGCCACATTGGATTGCCAAGATTGAGACCAATATCGCCTGGCACGTAAGGTTTCACGTTGAATAGTAAAATCCTCTGAATCTTTAAATGAATAGATCTCCGGCTTCAGTTGATAGGGTGCGGTTTGTAGACATAATAACCATTCGATGTTTTTTAGATCGCGATATAAATGAGTCCCTGGTTTAATTTCATTAAGAATAGGTCGATATTTAGCATATAACTGTTTTGCAATATCTCCTTGTCCCGTCCAAAGTGTCGTTTGTAATGCAACGATTATCATATGGGGAGATGTAAATTGGATATTCCATGGAATTTCGTCAAGCGCTGTGTATATCCTTCCACGATAAGCCAGACTTTTTATCAGGCCCGCTTTTGCCAGTTCATAATCCTCTAGGTTTAAAGGATAGGTTAATAAAAGTCGATAAGTTATCGTTGCACGTACATATTGATCTAACCACATTTGCATGCTGCCAACGCCCGTTAAAGCTTCGCGTTGATCCTCGCGATTGTTACTTACTAATGCTACCTGATAGGCATATTTATAAAAATTTAATGCTTGATAAGGGTGGTTCATTGCAATCATGCTTTTTGCTGCAAGTATGTAATACATCGGCTGATTGAATTGCTTAATAAGAGGCAGTATTAATTGATATGCCTTCAATCCTTCTCCACTACCAATGTAACCATAGATTGTCTGTAATAATTTTTCATGAGCTATCTGCTTCTTTAGCGCATAGGCTTTTTTAATTCCTTTTTGGGCAAGTAATCTATCGTTTGCTGTTAATTTCAAATGCAAAATTTGGGAGTAAGTTTTGATTGCCTTTTCTGGTTGCCGTAATACTAACTGCATGCGAGCAATTCCAAACAAGGCAAACTTTTGAATTACCTCAATATTCTCTTTTTTTGCCAAAGAATAGGCCTGCTGATAATAACTTAATGCAGAATCAGGCTGCTCAATTAGGGCTTTGGCATGTGCTGTCAGAAGATAAACGATAGCCGTTTTGTGAGTAGCCAATAGTGGTGTTAGCAACTTTAAGGCTTTTTGCCCCGCTTCTTTATCAATAAGCGCTTGAATCTTTGATATTTCTTGATCAGGAACTGCTTCAAAATAAGTAAGCTTAGTACGTTTTAATCCTTCCTCGGCAACTTTTCGATCCGCTTCACTTAAATTCATTGAAAGTAGTTGCTTGTAAATTTTTTCTGCTTCTTTCATGTCGCGTAGCGCCAGGCGCATCCGCGCAATGGCAAATAAGGCAATTCGTTGGTAGGTAATATTGTTTTCCAATTTTGCATATTGAATAGTTTGTTGATAGTAATCAATGGCATTTTGCGGTTGCTGCAAATTTGCTTGTATATCACCTGCAAGCAAATAGACTGTTGATAAATGGTATTTTAATAAGGGCTGAATAAGTTGCGAAGCCTCCCTGCTCTTTTTTTGAAGTAAAAGATCGCGAATTTCTTGCAGTTTTAATTCAATTTGTAAGAGATTGATTTGTTGTGTGCCTTTAAAAAAAAGTTGTTGTTCAGCCGAATTAAGTGGCATAGTCAGCAGCTGATCATAAGTCTCTTTGGCCTCATCAATCTTTTTTAAAGCCAGTTGCATTCTGGCAATGGCAAATAATGCAATCCTTTCATGGGTGCTATTTTTTTCTGCTTGAGCCAACTGGAGTGCTTGCTGATAATATTGTAGCGCTTGCTCAGGCTTTTCTAATAACGCTAAGCTATTCCCAGCTATCAGATACACAATTGATAGTTTCTGATTTAAAAGTGGTTTGATAAGTTGATACGCTTGTTCACCCTTTCCAAGGGTAATGTATTTCTCCGCTTTTTGGATTTGTTCATTAAATTCTTGTTTTTTTAGTAATTCGCTACTTCTCTTTAGGCCAACTTCAAGAGTCTTTCGGTCCCTGGGCGATAAATTATATTTTAATAATTCTTGATAGTAATCATATGCGGCTCGCGCATTTTTCAAGGCAAGCGCTGTTCTTGCAAGTCCAAACAAAACCCGCTTGTTGTAGGCCATAGGCCCTATTTCTTTGGAAAGAGCATAGGCTTTTTCATAGTAATAAAATGCAAATTCTGGTTTTTGTTGGGCAGAATAGGATTCTGCGATAAGGATATAGACATTAAAATTAGGCTGTTCACTTGATAAGTGAAGAAGGATATCTACGGCTTGTTGATGCTTTTGGTGCTGGATTAAGTCTTGAGCTTTTTGATATTGCTGCCAATAGGAGGTCTCAGGCTGTTGTGAGTAAGCCTGAAACATGGATAGTGTTCCCAGTATAAAGGCAGATATAATTGCAAATAATTTGACTTCTTGTCGGTTGTTCATCCTGGAAGCGAACTTAAAATAGTGTTAAATAATATTGATATCTATTAGGCTACCACATCTAATTCTCTTTAAAACCATTCTTCTTTTAATTTAATGACAGTTCGATTGTTTTTTATCGATTGAGACATAACAAAATTGTTTAATTATCAACTCAATTTCCTTGTGATTGGTTGGTGGCTTTCCTCCAACCAGCCATAGATTGATATGAATTGGAAGAGATTTTTGCGGAATGCGTTTATTATAATCAGGGGGAGCAAATAGCCAATTAAATATTGGGTACCGGTAGTCTTGATGATGTCCAAAACCACTTTGATAAAAAATCTTATTTCTTTCCCAAGTAAAGCCGTGAGTTGAGTAATCGCCATCCAGGTTTATCGAAAATGATAGGACAGTTTTATTAGGGGCAAGTATTGCAGGCCAAACAGTATAGGATATATTTGAAGCTGTTGGTTCAGTCGCGGCCCATTTTGAGAATTCAATATCAATTTCATTGGTACCATCCGGTCCACCATCTTTAGTTGGGTAATTAAATAATCCAAAAACAACATTGGGGTCCAAATTATCTACTTTACCAATGGTATAAAACCAGTATTGTCCAAAACCAAGTTTCGTTGTAGTAAAAATTTCAGCGCAATACCACTTACCATTGATGTTAGTTATTTTTAAATGCAACCACCCGTTGGAATCAACCCATACATTGTTACTCGCCCAATTATTTGCACCCACACCGCCAAAACCTTCCCGTGTCTCCCAGGTTAAATTTGAAAACTCTATCGTTTTTGCATAGCTATGGAAGCATCCCAACAATAAAGTTAAATAAACAAAGGATGCAGCAATGCGTTTTGTCATTATCAAATTCCTTGGCAGAGGCATTATGCGGATTTTGATGGCTAATCTAAACCATCATTCTTCACCCAAAATTTCATTGAGCAGAGCAATGTAGTTTTCATCATATCGCTGTTTTTTTCCCAGGTAGGATTCAACAAATAAGAATAGTGCTGCTTTTTTTGTCTCCGGAGGCTTTCCTTTCTGAAGTTCAAGCCCTAAAGTCAATGCCGCATTTAACGCTGCCATATGCTCAATAACTTCCTTAATTTGCAGGCTTTGCTCATCGAGTGTACGCGTTTTCATCTGCTCGATTTTACCTGCTAAATTTTCGATACTCTCTTTGAACAGCGATTTATAGTGAAAGTCTTGCGGTATTTCATTAAACAACTGCCAAAGATAGGTGATAACAATTTCATCCACATTAAATTTATGGATATCTCTTAATGTTTGCATCCACAAGGTAAAATGAGTTCCTTCCCAATTCTCACAAACAATGCAATCCCGCAGCAAACGAGGTAAGGAAGAGAAGCTTTCTATCGTGCCATTTCCAGCTAAAATATCAATGCAATGATGAATGTTTTCCACCGAACGCTTGGCGGTAAAATATTTATTTAAATTAGCCAAAGTTCTTAATAAAAGTTGCTGCTCTTTCGCTTGCTCTGCCGGGGGAACTCTATCAAGCTCATCCTGGCGATAAACCATATTAAAAATACTAGCTAGCATCGCGGTATTTTCTGCCTTGATGTGTGCCAACGTTTCTTTTACCAATGGGTAATCAATAATCGCATGTTGGAACGCTTGTCGGTTATCAGCATAATAATAAGCAATTTGATAGGCTCGCCTTGCCATGCCAAGCACCGAAAAAGCATTAAATACTCGTGATAAGTGCAAAACATTTTCCATGACCAGATGAATTCCTTTATTCATCTCTCCCATTGGGTAAGCGAGGGCACCGTCAAAATCAATTTCACCGGTTGCCAAAGACCGAGTTCCAATTTTTTGCTTTAACCGTCGCAACTTGTAATTATTTTGTTCTCCATTTGCCAAGCGACTGGGAACTAAAAACAATCCTAATCCCTTGGTTCCAGATATTTGACTATCATAACGTGCGGTTAATAAAATCAAATCGGCATTGGCATTTGAACAAAACCATTTTTCTCCAACAATCCGCCATTGCTGGTACTCATCCTGATAAGCATGTGTGGCATTTAAGCCTACATCAGAGCCACCCTGAATTTCAGTTAAAAATTGGGCGCCGGTATAATTATTAGTAAAAGAAGGTTCCGTCAATTTCTTAAGATAAAACGGTGTTTCTTTTAACTGAGAATAATTATTTAAAATACGTATAATCCCTGCCGAACAAGCAATAGGACAGTTATGCCCTGCTTCGCCCGTATGGGAAGACAGTAAGAATAAACTTAAAGTTTTACGCATTTGCCCGGGCTTAAGCAGATAATGCATTAAACCGGAGCCATAAATAATATCGCCAGCCGCAATGTAAGAAGGATGATGAAGCACCTTGTCACGCCGCCGCCCAATTGCATCATAGTGTTCAACTCTGGGCAAATTAGCATCAAGGTTATTTTCCATGACAACCGGTTCTAATTCATTGACGACTTTTTTGGAAAAATTGCTGAGTTCCTGTAAAAATTCGGGCTCTGCAGAGAAGTAGCTTTGGTAGGTATGCATCAAACAAGAGTTCGATAATAAGATGTTTTCCTGCAGCTGACTTTGCCATTTGGCAAAATAGTCTCTGGTGTGTTGGTAGGAATCTAACTCTCGCATCCTTGTCTCCGGTATTCGCTTTTGTCCTTTTGTTTTCATCATACCTAATAGTGCTTAAAAAGACACTTAAATGCTGGCTTCATTTTGTTGTCTATAAATAATAACCCGTTTATCCATTACTGCATGCCATAGCGGAGGAATGAGGGCGAGAATAATCATGCCAAGATATCCTGAAGGTAGTTGAGGGCTTTCTTCGTGATGTTTGAGCAGTTGATAAGGACGAGCTCCATGCGCATGATGGTCGGAATGTCTTTGTAGATGGTAAAGTAAGGCATTACTTAACCAATGGTTAGCATTCCATGAATGGCGATAAGAAACGCGCTCATAATGTCCATTCGGCAGTTTTTTTCGCTCAAGACCATAATGTTCAACATAATTGACAATTTCTAAAACAACAAAGGCAACAACGGCTTGGCCTAAGAAAAAGAATAGCGCAGTCCATCCACCATAGAGAAAACACGCTGTTGCAATGGCAACAGGAGCTCCGATAATCCACCAGAATTGATTGTGATAACTGAAGAGAGAATAGTCTTTTTGAGCCAACCGTTTTTTTTCTAGATGGAGTGCTGATTTAAAGGAGCCAATGATAGTGCGCGGTAAAAATTGATAAAGATTTTCTCCGAAACGAGCAGAGGCTGAATCTTCGGGTGTTGCGACCTTCACATGATGGCCTCTAACGTGCTCGATAAAAAAATGGCCATAACAGACAGTGGATAATAAAATTTTACTCATGATTTGCTGAAATGCGTTATTTTTATGCATTAACTCGTGCGCAAGATTAATACCCCCTCCACCTGTAATTAAACCGACAGATAAAGTAAAACCAAGCCATTCATACCAATGCAATGGATAGTGACTAACGATAATAATGCTTGTCAATAATAGAATTATCTGTAAAGGGACATAGAATAAAACCGCGTTAATAAAGAAACGATCTTGTAGCAAGAGAGATTCCTGAGAGGTGGTCGGATTGTTAGGGTCAGTTATAAAATAATCAATAAGAGGAATGACGGCAAAGAGAATGGCAACTGTTATAAAGTTATAAATACCCCCCACCCAAAAACCCAAAAGTGGTAGAGGAATAAATAAATATAACAATAAAAAACGTAACTTCTTTGACCACGACATAAAGCCCTCTCCTCTATAACTAACTATAGTTAATTTTTTAGGATAATGCGTTAAAATGTATTAACTCAAGCCCCCCTCTAATCAATTACGTAAGGATACAGCATGAAGATAATTTGTTCATAAAGGCTATTTATTTGTTTTATCACCATTTTTTTATTCTCTGCCGCCTATGCCAAAAAGCCCGTATGGATTTTTTCTCCTCAAAGCCCAACGTCTGTATCAGTTACAGCGAATAGTACTGCAAGTATTCGGTATAAGGTAACCAATCTGTCCACGACAACACATACCTTGGTAATGGCTCCGATAACTGGAATTCAGCAAATTACCTCCAAAGGTTACTGTCAAAAACAATTTAGGTTGGCTCATAATGAGTCGTGTATTCTTAATCTGCGAGTTATCGGACGCGCTATGTCAAGAAACATAGTGAGAGGGCCTAATGTTTGCAATCAGCTAAGTCCCTTAGAGTGTTATGAGCCAGGTGTTGACGATATTCTCAAAATTACTCTTGTCGTAGAGCAACTTTCAAGCATTGTTTCAACATTGGCATTAAAAACCAGGGGGATCACGCGCATTATTACTATTTATAATAGAAACTGCAACCAATGTAACTTATCGCATATCGTCGGCCTTACCAGTAGGAACTACAATTACGCCGGCGAGTTGCGGCGATATTTTACCCGGTAGAAGTTGTGTTTTAAGGATTAAACCGGGAGCATCACCAAGTGCAGCACCTGGGAATGTGAATCCAACTCCGATTACTTTGACTATCCAGGGTGATGATACCAATACTATCCAGCCAACCATAAATATTTTGACGTATGGCAGTGTTTATCAATCAGGGTAAGTATTTGCCATTGATGATACGACTCCCAATACACGTAGCATCAGTGGAAAAGTGGCCGCCTTGCAAAATCAGGCGACTTTTTTAGTGGATGGACGTTATTGGAGTGCGAATAATAGTGGTAATCCGGTTTTTGATGCTATACCCGGAATCCATCAAGATTCATTTCGTCCACCAAGTGTTTGTAATGGTGCTACCGAGGGCGCCTGCAATACTAACGTAATTGTGTCTTACTATTCACCACCGCAAACTAATCCGGCGGTTAATTTAACATTTTATGGCGCTGGGCTTTGTAAGGCGACTATTGGCGGCTATTCAGATTGGTATTTACCAGCCATTTGCGAAATGGGTTACGATAATGCTGCTCAAAACACCGGTTGCGGTATCCCGCCAGCACCACCCACACTTCAAAATATGCAAACGAATCTGGTTGACAATGGGAATATTGGAGGACTTTCTGGTCCTTATTGGAGTTCTACAGAGAGCTCTCGAGGAATAACTCAAAATACCGATGCCTGGGATCAGTTTTTTGATGTTGGAGGGAATAGCTTCCAGGATGATGATAAGGATGGACCAATTTCAATCCGTTGTGTTCGAGTAATTACGAATTAAACATCCTTTATAACAACGCTGATATTGCAAAAATTAATGCTCTGACAGGAGCATTAATTTTTATCTTGCAATTCCAATGCTAACTTATAAAGCTCATTCTTGTTTCCTTTAGTCAGCAAGGCAGCTAATTTTACCGCTTGTTTCAGAGGTAATTCTTTTAGCAAAATAGTTAGGATTTCCTCTTCTTGTGTGTTTGTTGTCTCTTGTAATTTAGGGGGTAATAAAAGAACAAACTCTCCTTTACAGTGAGCGCTATCTTCTTGTAGCCAGGATTTTATCGTATTTCCCGAACCCTGGATAAAACGTTCGAAAGTTTTGGTTAATTCCTTCGCGAGGACAAACTCATAATCAGCGCCATAACTATCGATAATGTCGTTAATACAGTCATTTATGCGGTGTGTTGACTCATAGAAAATCAAAGTATATTCACTGTGGGAAAGTTCAGTCAGTTTATTTTTTCTAGCGGTTGATTTGGCGGGTAAAAAACCTATAAAAGTAAAGCTGTCGCAAGGAATTCCGGCTGCACATAATGCAGTGATAAGCGCACAAGGGCCGGGAATAGGTACAACGGGAATGTTTTTCTCGCGAGCAAGTTTGACTAAGGGATAGCCTGGATCGCTAATTAAAGGCGTTCCCGCGTCACTAATTAAAGCAAACGATTGCCCTTGCTCCAAAGCTTCAATAATGTGCTGGCTTTTTTCAGCTTCATTGTGGGCGTGAAGCGAAGACAATGGCTTTTGAATTCCGAGTGAAGTCAGTAATTGCAAAGAGTGTCGAGTATCTTCGGCAAGAATATTATCAACCCCTTTCAGGGTATTAAGTGCTCTTATACTGATATCATCACGGTTGCCAATGGGTGTAGCAACGATATAAAGAGTGCCTGGAGTAGTTGCTGAAGTTTTTACCATAGTTTATTCTATTGCGTTCCTGCGATTAGGATATTCTTCATGTTAGCAAAGTCACTTCTAAAAATAATCTCATTGCTGGCTACAGCGATATTACTTTCACAATGTACAAAGGTTGCTGAAAATCAAGCACAGACGCCTCGTATAAATCAGAAAGCTACCACACCTTATAGTATGCCTGCTTCGGCTTATCTCGCCCTGGCTAAAAATCAGGGTGGAGAGGAAAAACAGAACCTGTTGATCATGGCCGCCGGACGTCAAATTTATGATGGGCAATGGCAAGATGGGCTTAGTACTTTAGCTCAAACGGGTGATTATCTTTCACCAGTGCTAATATCAGAAAAAAGCATTTTACTTGCAAAAACCGATATACTGCGTCAGCAACCGAAGGCGGCAATTGCCAAACTGTCGGGGGTGCGTGACATTAACAGCTTACCCGAATTTTATCAAGTTCAATACCATGAAATTTTAGCGGGCGCCTATGAGTCCGTTGGTAATGCAAACGAGGCAGTTACTGAGCGTATAAAATTAGAGCGATTATTACCTGATGATACTGCTCGTGCTAATAATAGTCGCATTTTATGGCTTACCTTAACCAAATTACCTTTAGCTGAATTAAATACTCTTGCTGTTGAAGCGAAGGAAGGTTCTGATGTGCAGGGATGGATGAAATTAGCATTAATTGCACGGCAAAACTCAGGTAATAATTCAGAAGTCTTATCACAGGTTGAGGCTTGGCAAGCTCAATATCCTTCTCATCCAGCCAACAGTATTTTACCTGCTTCACTTTCTGCCATTAAGCCTTATTTAAATCGTACCCCACGGCGCATGGCATTATTACTCCCTTTAAGCGGTCCCTTAGCCGGTCCTGGTGGGGCTATTCGTGACGGATTCATGGCTGCTGCCAATACGTCAGGAAATAATGCAGATATTCGTCTTTATGACACGGCAAAAGGTGATGTTTCTTCGTTATACCTTCAGGCTCTGGATGAAGGGGCTGAGTACGTGGTAGGGCCTTTAAGCAAAGCGGAGGTTTCTCGTGTAGCAACGATGGAGCACCCAGTACCTACCTTACTTCTCAATGATATGGAAACTGATTTAGATACCAATGCTTATCGCTTTGGGCTATCCCCTAGTAATGAAGCAACTCAAGTGGCGATAAAAGCGAGTCTAACTGGACATAAGCGAGCGTTAATTATTTCACCCGCAGGTGGCTGGGGAGATGAAATTGTTGATGCATTTACTTCACAGTGGCGTAATTCAGGCGGTATTGTTGCCGATAAACTTAGCTATGCAAACAATAGTGATCTCAATGTTGCTATCCGAGGGTTGTTACGAGTAACTGACAGTCAAAGTCGGGAAAAGCAAATTAAGCAGTTATTAGGACAAAACATTCAAGTCGTGCCTAGTCGTCGTCAGGATTTTGATATGATATTTTTGCTCGCTTATCCTTCAAAAGCTCGACAGATTATGCCCCTGCTTAAGTATTATTTCGCCGGAAATGTCCCTGTGTACGCAACCTCAACTGTATACAGCGGTAGTACAAACGCAATGAAGGACAAAGATTTAGATGGCATTATCTTTTGTGATATGCCTTGGGTATTTACCCATCAAATGGGAAGTAGAAACTGGCCTGAGCAACTCAATAGTTACAATAGACTTTATGCCCTGGGTATGGATAGCTTCGCATTGGGTAGTCAGTTAAATCAATTATTGCTTTTCCCTGCAATGGGTATTCATGATAAAAGTGGCGTTCTTTATTTAAATCGCTCGCAACAAGTTGCCCGTGTACCTGCCTGGGGACAATTTAAAGGGGGGGTTGCTGTAGCGATGACAGCAACCTCCTAGCTAATCTCTCCCTTATAATAGGGAGGGCTCATGAAACCTCGCACTTAAGGAAAAAAATGTCTACAAGACAGCAAGGATTGGCAATTGAACGACAGGCTCAGACTTATCTTGTAGCCCAGGGATTAAAATGGATAAGAAGCAATTACCAATGTCGTCTTGGCGAAATTGATTTAATTATGCAAGATGGAATTTATCTAGTATTCGTTGAAGTGCGTGCGCGTACTTCTGCTGCATTTGGTGGAGCGGCTGCCAGCGTGACGTATAGGAAGCGGCAAAAAATTATCAAAGCGGCGTCCTATTATTTGATGGTTAATAATTTAACAGACAAACAACCCTCGCGCTTTGATGTGTTAAGTTTTGAAGGTGAAATACGACAAGTCAATTGGATAAAAAATGCTTTTGGACTTGATTTTTAATTAGGTTGAAAAAATGATACAGATGGAAGATAGAGTAAGACAGCTTTTTGGTATTAGTATCGAGGCACAGATTGCTGTGGCTGATGGTTTATCTGCATTAATCGCCAAAGCAGGCTCAAAATTGGTCAATTGTTTACTGAATGATGGCAAGATTCTTCTATGTGGTAACGGAGGTTCTGCGGCCAATTGTTTACACTTTTCAGCAGCAATGATTAACCACTATGAGGTGGAGCGGCCATCGTTGCCTGTAATTGCTCTAACGACAGACATTTCTTGTTTAACATCAGTTGCTAATGACAGTTACGACCAGGTTTTTGCTCGTCAAATCCATGCCTTAGGCCAGGAAGGGGACCTATTGTTGGTGCTATCAACCAGCGGTAATGCTGATAATATTTTGCAAGCGGTTAATGCCGCTAATGATAGGGGTATGGATACTATTGCACTTAGCGGTCGAGATGGAGGTTTGCTAGCCAACCATTTAGGACCTGAAGACATAGAACTAAGAGTGCAAGGAGATAATGCGGCTCGTATACGAGAAACACATTTATTCATCTTGCATTGTTTTTGTGATTTAATCGATCAATCTTTATTTGGTCAAATGTTGGGGTAATCATGAAAATTCGTGCGTTTATTTTTTTGCTTATCAGTGCTTTATTGACCAGTTGTGTCGCTGTAGTTGTTGCAGGTGCGGCTGCAGGTCTTGTCGTTTATGACAGACGTAGTATTTCCTCTATTGAAAGTGACGCGCGAATATTTCATGTGATTCATAAGGAAATAGTCACAACTCCTGGTTTTCAGGATTCTCGCGTTCTGGTTAGCAGTTTTAACCAAGTCGTCTTATTGGTTGGACAAGTTCCGACAGCCTCTTTACGTGGTGAGGCAGAAAAAATTGCTCAGAATACGCCTCATGTGCGTCGCGTTTATAATGAAGTCACTGTTGATTTCCCCATTCCACTGTCTCAACGAACGAAAGATACATGGATAACAAGCCAGGTAAGAAGTCTGATGTTAACAAAAAAAGGATTGGAATCTGGCTCAATTCGTATTGTCACAGAAAATGGTGTGGTTTATTTGATGGGTATCGTAACTCATGAGCAGTCAGATTTGGCTGTTAGTGTGGCTAGACAAATTAATGGCGTACAAAAGGTAGTCAAAGTATTTCAATACATCGTTTAAATGATCTAAGGCAGTATGAAAAAGCAAGGGAAGGTGTGTTTTATTTTATTGCTAAGTAACCTGTTAACAGGATGTCTTTCTAATGCATGGACTGGTGCCATGCTCGTTTATGACAGACATAATGTTTATAAAAAGGTAAGTGACTATCAACTTTCAGCGAATGTACACCATGAATTATATGCTGCTGATAGGTTGCTTGAGCAAAAAGGATGTGTAATTGATATTGCAGTTTTCAATGGAGATATTTTGTTAGCAGGTCATGTTCCTTCTCTGGAGTTAAGAGACGCAGCCATTGCGCGGGTGTCAAAGGTCTCAGGGTATCGCCGTTTATTTAATCAGCTGGATATTGATAGCCATCGTAGTAGAACAGTTCAAGATAGCTGGATCACGGCAAAAATAAGGAGTCGTATTTTTGCTGATTCTGCAATCGATCCCAATGTATTTAAAGTGGTGACGTCAGATAGCATCGTTTATCTGATGGGGGATGTCACTCCTGAGCAGGCAGCACGTGTTATCAGTATTGCTCGTAATACACACGGTGTGATTCGAGTAGTCAAACTGTTAAAATATTATCATCTTACAGATAAAGCGTAATCTGTTGCGGCTGGGTAAATTGGCAAATATACCTATTGTTGGCAATGTCATAGTGCAGAGCGCCAACTGTAGGGCGCTCTGGTCCGACAATGCATAAGTTAAACTAATTTGCTTACCACATCTTTTTGCAATTCTTGAACATTTGGTTCTGATGCTGTTGAAAAAAAAGAGTGATAGCTACATATTTTTTAACCCAATACCTAAATCGTCTCTGGTCTTTTTAATGAGATCGTCTCTAAAGCTTGCTTTTGAAAAGTTTAATACGTCTTTATCATGATCATCTTTAGCGGCCAAGATAATTGGCAAATGTATATCTGAAGGCGCGAATTCAGTGGAATTTGTATCATAACCTTGGCGTCTAATGTTGTATACATAAGCGAATAGAGACAGCTCATGTAACTGTTTCAAGCATTCAGGAAAGTTGGAGATTAGTAATTTTATAGTTGATGTATCAAATACACATTGACTAGTCTCTTTAAATCCCTTCATTTGCTCAACTTTACAAAATTGGGCGACAAAAGGATTGTTATTATCACTCGGAAATTTATTAAACCCAGTCGTTAATAAGTTAAGCATTTCCTTGTAGGTTAAAACAAAAGGTTGTTTATATTCGCACGCAGCCAAAAAAAGAGGGGCTCCCGTTTCATTAAGACCAAGAAAAGTTACATTCCAGCCCTGAGCAGCTTCGTATGGGTGTTTTTCTAAGTAATCACTATGCCCTTTAATATAAAAACGTGTGCCTGCAAATCTCTCCGGAGAGGTTTGCAAGTCCTCCAGAGAAATCGTTTGTCCACTTGATTTCATAAAAAAATAAAGTGGACAAAAATCATACCAGCTTCCAGTCCAGACACTATTCATTGTCCCAATACGTAATCGATTTAAATTATGTTTATCCTCGGATTTAGGGCCAAATAAAATATTAAATTTTTGTTCACCTGTTTGGTTTCCATGGATTAATTTAAGAAAATCTAGCAAAGTTAAGTAATTTGCGATTTGTAGAGCTGCGGAACACTCCAAAGCAGTTCGAGAAAATAATAATTCTGTAAGAGTTTTTGATACGTTATGACAATTGTCCTTAATGACGTAGCAAGTACCTACATGGAGTCGCTCGGATATCGATGTGTCGTCCGGTTGAATGCCGTAGTAATCGATGCCTTCTAAATCAGATATCGTCGTAATTGTTTCAGTATGTTCATCAACAGGTAGGGCCCTGTTTACAAAGTGATAAGTATCCGTTCTATAAAAAGCACTTCCACGAAAATAGGCCTCGCAAGCTTTGTACGTATTTATAGCATTTCTAAGCCTTAGCCATTCTTCAACCAGCGTTTCATTAATTTCAGTGGTCTGTTTAAAATCTTTAACAATTTTTTTTCCTAAAGTGTACAGATCATTCTTTATAATTCGTATTAGCGCTTTTACAGTACCTTGATAATGACGATTTTTACTTACCATTAGACAAAAAGATCAATAAATAAAGTAATTGATCCATAATAGTCCGGTTTGCTTGAGCATCCTATGGGTAAATTTACCTAGAGGGACAGCACCCACCTAGAAAGTTATAGCCGTTATTGCAAAAATTATACTTGAAGCTAATAATCTCTATGGCTCACTTCATTTAGTATAAATTTAAACAAGATGTGTTTTTTTCGACGCGCCAATCCCGGTGTTAATCAATGTTGATAAGGTGTAGATGGGGTTTTTTAGCGTAAGTTGTGGTCTGAGAAATCGTCTCAGACCACCGCGTGCTGCTCCAACCCAGGAAGTGGCTAACCTGGAGGATTACATTACTTTATCAATGGACGCGACCTTTATCCAGTCGTTTACGCATTTTTCTTAATTTAAAAGCACGAATAAGGCCCGTTGAGGTGTTTTCACTCTCTTCGTCTCCCTGCAAATGTCCATTCAATTGAGCCGGATGTGATCGGTAGTGTTTTCTGTAGGAGTGGTGATTTTTATTATGCTTATGATGAAAGCCATCGCCATAGCGATTTAGCATTTTTTCCCGCATACTTGCAGCGGTGCGTTGTTGCTTTTCAGACATAATGACCTTCCTTAGGTACAAGGTTAAGACAAGGGATATATATACCCTATGATCAAAATATATACAATCGTAAATTAATATTCCAGAAATACGATAGGAAAGTTCAGAATGACAATGTCACATTATGGATAAAGGTGAGTGATATCTTAGGCTTATGAATTTATTAAGGTTGCACATTCGCAGCCTTGATACAATTATGATAAAATTCGTCCAAATAATTAAGACAGACTGGTTAAAGATAAGTAAATGTATTCGTTTGCTTATCTCAAGAAAAAATTTATTAAGTAGAATCATTTGATTAGGTAATAAAATGAAATATGTAGTTGCCGCGTTTTACAAATTTACTCCTTTTCCTGATTATGAATTAATGAAAGAGCCTCTTTTGGCGTTAATGAAAGAAAAGGAAATTAAAGGAACCATTATTATTGCGTCTGAAGGGATTAATGGCACCATTTGTGGTGAATCAGACAACCTGTCGTTTTTTATTAAACATCTCCAACAGTATGCAGGTTTAAGTGATTTAACCTTTAAAATTAGTTATAGTGATTACAATCCTTTTGACAAATCCAAGGTTAAACTGCGTAAAGAAATCGTGACCATGGGGGTTCCTGATATCGATCCTCATGCAATTGATGGCACTCATATCGAACCTCAGGAATGGAATGCACTCATTTCCGATCCTAATGTTCTGGTTATCGACACCAGAAATGACTACGAAGTTAAACTGGGGACATTCAAAGGCGCTATTAATCCTGAAACGGAAAATTTTCGTGATTTTCCAGAATATGTTGAGAAGAATTTAAGCCAGCATAAAGATAAAAAAATTGCCATGTTTTGTACGGGGGGTATTCGTTGTGAAAAATCGACGGCTTACCTGAAGAAAATAGGCTTTGAGCAAGTTTTTCAACTTAATGGTGGTATTTTGAATTATTTAGAAAAAATGCCTCAAAATGAATCTTTGTGGGAAGGTACCTGCTTTGTATTTGACAATCGTGTTGCAGTGGATGCTAACCTGGACGGCTTGGAAGTTGGTACGATTGATGTTGAGTGGAAGAATAAAAATAAAAAAAGCAATCAAGCTCGTTCAGAAGAAAAATAAACATTTAGAGGCATTTGAGCGTAACCGCGTTAATTCTCAAAATCAATGAGTAGAAGACAAGAGTTACGCTCGTCATTTCAATAATTCGCAATTCAATTTTCATCTTAGGTTCTTCATAATATCCACAGAGTTCGTTAACTCCCTTGACCTAACACGGCATATTTAAAAATTCAACCCCTCGATACGGGGGGCGTTGATTTTGTTAAAAATTTTAATAATGTCTTCGTCTTAACGACATAGCAAGTCCAAAGGCTGTAACGGTGTTATAGCTAAAATACACAAGGAGAGAAAAATGGAAAATAACTGTGAACGCGTTTTTGCTTATACCTCAGCAAAAGTAATTGAGCATGAGGACTTAGATAAAGTATCTGGTGGTTCTACTCAAGGGCTTACTCATAGTAAAACATTTCACCCAACCGGTAGTAGTCGCAGGGACTGCGATGGAGTAATTGACGGTAGCCTTGACTGGTAAAAGCATAAAATAGCAAGTCCAAAATCGCAATCAAAAATTTGAGGATAAAAATGGAAACTAAAAATGAACGCATCTTTGCTTATACAATGGCAAAAATACTTGATCGGAGTGATTTAAATAAAGTCTCTGGCGGTACTGCGCAAGCAACGTATCTACAAACGTGTAGGGCAACGGGAAGCAATGCTTCGGATATGGATACCCTGTACGATGTTACGCCTCACTAAATAACATCGGCTAAGACTCTTTGAAAGAGTCTTAGCCGCGAAATTCCATACTTTATTATTGATTGAGATAAAATGAAAGTATTAATTCCTACAGAGCCTGATGATGGTCATGCAGTCTTGGTAAAAATTGCTTTAGAAAAAATGGGACATCAGGTTCGATTACTTTTTACAGCAGATCAACCTACAAAACAAAAAAACTCAGTATTCATTACTGGTGAAAATTATCAATGGAAAAATGCCGATAATTACCAACTCATTATGGATAATGACTACGATGTCGTCTGGTGGCGACGAGCAAGAAAACCTTATTTGCCAAAAGATTTTATCCATCCTAAAGATTATAAATTTGCAGTAAGAGAGAATATCTTATTTTATGAATCACTGACTTATAATATGGCTCCCGATGCATGGTGGATTAATACCAAAGATGCCTCAATTCGAGTAAATTCCAAATTACTGCAATTAAAAATTGCTGCAGAATGCGGAATGAATATTCCGATAACTCTTTGTTCGAATAATCCTAAAGATATTCGACAATTCCTCTTAAAATATGATACGGGAGGAGTGATTTATAAACCGTTATGCGCTAATTTTTGGTTTGAAGAAGAGCAAATCAGAATGTCTTATACTACCAAAATAAAGTTCTTAGATTTGCCTGGCAATAAATCATTACAACTGGTTCCTGGGATTTTTCAAAAAGAAGTCAGAAAAAAATATGAATTAAGAATTACCTGTTTCGGTGATTATATTGTTGCCGCAAAATTGAACTCGCAGATTCATCCCGATGGACAAGTCGATTGGCGAGCAATTCCCGATGGAGAAATGGCCATTGAGCCCTACAGTTTGCCTTCTGAACTGGAACAAAAAATTCGCTTATTCATGCAAAAACTGGGGATTGTTTTTGGTTCATTCGATTTTATCGTTACTCCAGAAAATGAATACATCTTTCTTGAGGTGAATGAACAAGGACAATTTTTGTGGATAGAGGAGTATAACTCTGAATTTAAGATGCTCGATATATTTGTTAATTTTCTAATTAATAAATCGCAAAAATTTGTATGGGATTCTGCAAATTCACAACATACTACTGAGCGCTATCGCAACCAAATGGCGAATTTGATGGCGCAAAACAGGAATCGTCATGTGGATTTAAATTGTGCTAAAGCATATAACGAGTAAGGATAAGCATGATGAAATTTTTAGTATTCATCGCAAGTTTAGTATTGTCATTTCATCTAATGGCAGGAAAGGTGACAGATTTATATGGTGATGAATCAGATAAAGGTCAAGAGATTATTAGAAAATATGCAAAAAAAATTAGTGAGTTTGATAGCTTTCTTGAGGCTTACCTTAAACATCCTAATTCTTTTGACGAAGAAAAACTAACGGAACGAAGAAATAAGTTAATTGAAGACATTAAAAAAGACGGCGATTATTTATACGTCAAACTTAGCACAACTTTGTATCCACAAAATAAGAATAAATACATAACTATTGATGTCATCAGAAAAGATCAGCCTGAGAGGCTTCGCTTTGCTAGTCTAACACCTACAAAAGCCTTTAAATCCAAACAAGACCTAATCAATGAGATGATAATTTTTGAAGATACTGCAATGACAATTATGTTCAATACCTCTTCCACAGATGATCCTTGTCCGGTTTATCATTGCATTCATAATTTCCAACACCCTAAGTTAAAACCTTATCTTGCCAAATTTAATAACGGCGCTGTTAAGCAAAGACAATTAATAATTGATACTTTAAATAGCGATCCCGATCCCCAGCGTCGCGCTGCAGCTGCATTTTTAATAGGGCATTTTAAAAACCCTAAAGAAATTGTAGCGCTTTTAAAACCTCATGTTCACGATAAAGACAGTGGTGTACGCAATGATTGCATACGCGTTATTGCAGGCACTATGGCTACGGCAAAAATAACGAACATCGATGTTAAACCATTTTTGGAGCTATTGGATTCTCCAGAAACCACCGATCGAAATAAAGCATTGGTAGTATTGCTGTACGCTGCGGAATCTGAAAATGCAAAACAAATTATTAAACAACAAGGAGGTAAAAATCTTTTAGCAATTTTAAAATTAAAACAACCTAATAATCATGATGTTGCTTATCGAATTTTGCAAAAGATAAGTGGCAAAAATTATGGTGAAACTGATTATGCTGCATGGAAAGTATGGCTAGATACCACTGCAGCTTAAATAATTGGTTTAACTGATTTAGAAGCAATAAATGCTGGTCATGCAATGGAATTTTTTTATCAGCGAATAGGAAATTAATATGGAAAATAAAGAGCGAGTCCTGGCTTATGGGTTAGCAACAGAAATTATCGAGCAAGACATGCAGGATGTTTCTGGTGGTAGCAGTAATCTGACACATTATGGAACAAGATATTACACCAATAAAAAGGCTGGTGGTGATGTCGAACATGATGATGCTTGGGATTAGCCAATAGGATGTTTTTTTGATTCTGAGTTTCCCCCTCAGAATCAAAAAAAAGCAAGGATGAGTTAAATCAATATGAATATTTTAATAGTAACAGAACCCGATGATTTACATGCTCAACTGGTAAAATTAGCATTGGATGAGAACCTGAAATTGTCTTATACAAAAAGCGTTCCTCTAAAGCTGCTCCCCTCTGATTCGACATTAAAGGATTATGAATTAAGGACCTTTGAAAATATTAAAAAAAATAGAGACTATCATGTTTGTCATATTCTGATTAAAAAAGCCTGAAGCGGTGACGTAAGTCAAATTATGCCTTCCCTTTTTAATGGAAAATAAGGATCTGATTCTGTTCATGAAAGAAAAAACATTTTTTCGAGCTGAAGCAATGCAACACCGAAAAGAACCTCTTTATGGTTCAATCTGCATTAATACTCCGCCACAATATAAGCTATTACTGGTAGGATTTTCACTACTGATTCTATTAATAATTTTTTTCTTAATCTTTGCCGAATTTTCGGAAAAATTTATTGTTTCTGGATATGTAAATTCTACCAAAGCGCTCATTCGCGTGTATCCAAAAATGAACGGCATTGTTTCTGAAAGCTATATTCATCAAGGAGAAAGAATTAAAAAAGGCGGGAATTTATTCCTCGTTGATAGTTCTTTTAAAAGCAATGAACCGGAATTAGCAAACCAATTACAACAAAGAAAAAAATTCGTTGAAAAAGAAATTATTTATAAAAGTAAACATCTTGCTGCCATGCGACCGTTGTTAGACAAAAAATACCTGTCACTGGCAGAGTACAATCAGAAAGAAGAAGAATTATACGAACTTAAAAATAAAAAAAGCCTTATAGAGATGGATTTGATTCGTTATAACCAGAGCCGCTCTTTTCTTGTACGCTCGCCTATCGAAGGAGTTGTGTCTAGCGTGCTCTACAAGGAGGGACAATATATTAATAGTTCGAAATATCTATTAACAATAATTCCTGCCAACTCTGAATTCACCGCCGAATTATTTATCCCTGCAAAAAAAGCAGGCTTTCTTAATAAAAATACTCAGGTTTTAATTCGCTATGATGCCTATCCCTATCAACGTTTTGGCACCTATCAAGCAACAATCAAAGAAATTAGTCAAAATATTACGACGGATGATGAGGAGGAAAAGCCCATCCGGATTGGAGAACCTTATTATAAAGTTGTGGCCATTCTTGATAGACAAAATGTAATGGTTTATGGGGAGCAGAAAAGAATTCAGCATGGCATGACGCTATCAGCTGTTGTCGTTGGTTCAAAAAGGAAATTATGGCAATGGATTTTAGATCCTTTATATAGTTATTACGGGAAGTTATTTACATGAGTTATGCGGCAGTTCTTCAATTTAAAAAATCCAGTAAATTACCGATCATTTTACAGGATGAAGTGGCTGAATGTGGTCATGCTTGTGTGGCCATGATCAGTAATTTTTGGGGACATGAACTTGATTTACCAGCCTTAAGACGAATAAGTCAATCTTCACAACGAGGTGTCACGTTATTAACTGTTAAAGAAATGTTTGAAAGTCTGGGATTTACGACTAGAGCATTGAGAGTGTCATTAGAGGAACTACAACAGGTTAAAACACCGGCTGTTATTCATTGGAATATGAATCATTTTGTTGTCTTAAAAAAAGTGAACAGAAATTCTGTGATAATCCACGATCCAGCAATAGGGCTGAAACAATGCCGCATGGAGGAAGTATCTAAAGCATTTACTGGTATAGTGTTGGAAATTGAAAAGTCTGATAATTTTCAGAAAATTAGAGATTATACCAAATTAAGTTTATATGATTTGGTTAAATCTGCTCATGGAATTAATCAGTCCATCGTTTTATTAGTTTTGCTTTCCTTTGCCATTGAAGTTTTCAATTTGTTAAATCCATTGTTCATACAATACGTTACTGATGATGTCATTGGTTCAAGTGATATGAACAATTTATATGTCATAGCATCAGCGTTCATTATCTTAACGTGTATTCAAGTGTTTACGGAGTATATTCGTGGTCATTTGATAATCTATTTAACGAATAATTTGACGGAGAAATTTTCTGCAAATGTGGTTAACCATATTTTAAAACTTCCCTTGGATTTTTTTGAAAAAAGACATAAAGGCGATATTCAATCTAAATTTCATTCTATTGATCAAATTCAAAAGAAAATTAGCACAGATTTTGTGAATGCAGTGCTTGACGGTTTTATGTTGATTATCAATTTCTTGGTGATATTGCTTTATAGCTATATTTTGACCTCGGTGGTCTTATTGTCCTTATCAATTTGCCTGTTAACTCGCTATCTATTTTTTTATTCCTTGCGCAAGGAAACAGAGTCTTCTATTGTGCAACACGCGAAATCAGCCTCCATATTTTTAGAGACCCTGCAAGGGATAATACCCATTAAGTCGTTTTCTAAAGAGCGAGTACGATTTCATACTTGGCGAAATAGCTATGTTAATTCACTGAATGCGGACATTAAAATTGCCAGAATTAATGTGATTTATCAGGGAATGAATCAATTATTGTTTCATTTGGAGCCTATCGTTGTTATCTGTGTGGGCTCGGCGTTGGTGTTAAACAATAAATTTTCCGCAGGAATGTTGATTGCTTTCCTCGCATATCGTCAATCTTTAGTTAATAAAGCAACTTCGCTAATGCAAAATTTAATTGACTATAAATTAATTTCAATTCAACTAAACCGATTAGGTGATATTTTGTTTCAAGAGCCGGAGACAATTAGTTCCGGGATTGGTAATGCAGATGAGATGAAGGGCGCGTTGAGTTTAAGAAAAGTTAATTTTAAATACGATGCTAATGGCAAAATGATCCTGAATAATATTAGTCTTGATATTAAGGCTGGTGAAAAGGTAGCCCTGGTCGGGCCTTCCGGTTGTGGTAAGTCAACGCTATTAAAAATTATGATGGGCTTACTTAATAAAACAACAGGTGATATTTATATAGATAGTATCTCTCTCAATGATTTCGGTTTAAAAAATTATCGAGAGTTAACGGCCTCAGTCATGCAGGAAGATTCGCTACTCACGGGCTCAATCATTGATAACATTACCTTTTTCAGTGAAGCAATTAATCTTGATGACGTTTGCCGTGCTGCAAAATTAGCTTGTATTCATGAGGAAATTTGCAAATTACCTATGGGCTATGAAACCCTGGTTGGCGATATGGGGTCTACGCTGTCTGGTGGACAAAAACAACGAATTTTATTAGCCAGAGCCTTGTATAAAAAACCGAAGATACTATTTATGGACGAAGCAACGAGTCATCTGGATATTGTCAACGAAAGAAACATCAATCAAACATTGCAAACGTTAGCAATTACCCAAGTTGTTATTGCCCATCGCATAGAAACCATTCAAATGGCTGATCGCGTCATCGATTTAAATAAAATTAATCAGTTTGAGGTCTAAATGTGTCACCACTAGTCCAATGGCGTGTCGAATAATCAAAGTATTCTTTCGTCAAATGAATAACTTAGCAATATTTTTAAAGGATTTTTGAAAAAAGAGATGCATTTTTATGCCCAAGAATTAACGCAATTTTGAACACTGCCGTTGCTTATCCAGCTTGATTACTTTATAATCCGCGCGTTGAAAGATGGGTGAATTTTGTGAAAGATAAGCGTGGCATCAGCGGTGTTAAGCGTCTATTAGCAGCTCAGCTAATCATTTGCTTAGTAATAGCATTGGCTTTGTTGCTGGTTTGGGGTGAGAAAGAATCATTGTCAGCGCTCTTAGGCGGATTAGTAGCCATAATCCCTTCAGCGCTTTTTGCAAGAAAACTTTTTCGCTATCAGGGAGCCAGAGCTGCGAGACAAATCGTTAAAGGATTTTATCTAGGTGAAGCTTTAAAGATTGTCGCGACCATTGCCTTGTTTACATTCGTGTTTATGTCGTTCAAAATAGCCCCTCTTGTATTTTTTTTCACCTACATTGTGGTGTTAATGAGTCATTGGCTCGCACCCTTGTTTTTTGCTAACAAACTGAATAGGCCTGAAAAGTGACAGAAATGATATCAAGCACAGACTATATCAAGCATCACCTGACCTACCTAACTTTCGATCTCAAAACAATGAGCTTTGGAACAGGTGGATTTTGGACTCTAAACCTGGATACACTTTTTTTCTCTGTGGTTTCCGGCATTATCGTTTTAGCGCTTTTATATTTTGGCGCTCGCAGAGTAACGACTGGAGTCCCTGGAAAATTACAGAATTTTGCCGAAATTATGCTGGAATTTGCAGATAATCAGGTAAAAGATTGCTTCCATGGAAAGAATAAACTGATTGGCCCATTAGCTTTGACTATTTTCGTCTGGGTCTTTTTCATGAATTTTATGGATATTGTGCCTGTCGATGTTCTTCCACTGGCTGCTAAATCATTAGGCGTTCACTATCTTAAAGTGGTGCCAACCAATGATTTAAATATGACATTCGCATTGTCTCTCACAGTCTTCATGCTAATTCTTTTCTATAGCATCAAAATCAAAGGAATCAAAGGCTTCGCCAAAGAGCTAACGCTACAACCATTTAATCATTGGGCATTTATACCATTTAACTTATTGCTTGAGCTTGTAGGCTTGATTGCAAAGCCAATTTCTCTCGCACTTCGTCTATTTGGAAACCTTTATGCTGGCGAATTAATTTTTATTCTGATAGCCTTGCTAACCTTAAATGCAACAGCAACTTCAGTGGCAAGTACTGCCACTTTGGGTGCTGCGCAATTTGTGTTGGCACTAGCATGGTCTATATTCCATATTTTGGTGATCACGCTACAAGCATTTATTTTTATGGTTCTGACTATTGTATATCTCAGTCTAGCCCATGAAGACCATTAATTTTTATTTTAATTTAAACATTGTCCATTAAGGGGATTTATATGCAAGCTGCAAATTTAATAGCACAAGTTCAAGGTATGACTGTTATCGCAGTCGCATTATTGATCGGCTTGGGTGCATTAGGTACTGCAATCGGTTTCGGTTTGTTGGGTGGTAAATTTCTTGAAGGTTCTGCACGTCAACCAGAAATGGTTCCTATGCTTCAAGTAAAAATGTTTATCGTTGCTGGTCTTCTTGACGCTGTGACCATGATCGGTGTGGGTATTGCACTGTTCTTTACATTTGCTAACCCCTTCCTGAGCAATTTGGGTTCTTGATAACACCTAATGGGGCGCATAACGCCCCCTAATGTTACAGGAGAGATTACCTTGGATATTAATTTAACGTTAGTTGTACAAATGCTTGTGTTTGCTGCATTTGTCTGGTTCACCATGAAATTTGTTTGGCCTCCTTTGGCTAAAGCAATGGAAGAGCGCCAGGATAAAATTGCCGATGGTTTGGCATCCGCAGAGCGTGGCCGAAAAGAATTGGAATTGGCTCAGCATCGTGTCAAAGACGAACTGAAACAAGCAAAAGCCCAGGCTTCCGATATTATTGAAAAAGCAACTCGTCGTGCAGCTCAGTTAGTTGAAGACGCAAAAGAAGACGCTAAGCTTGAAGCACAAAAGCAAGCTAAAATTGCTCAAGAGCAATTGCAGCAAGAATTTAATCGTGCACGTGATAGCTTGCGTAAAGAAGTTGCTCATCTAGCAGTTGCTGGTGCAGAAAAGATTCTTATGCGGGAAATCGATGAGAAGGCAAACAGTGCATTACTGGATAGTCTAATTAAAGAGATTTGATATGCCAGATACAACAACCATCGCCAGACCTTATGCAAAAGCTATATTTGAATATGCTCTGGCTGTTAATAAGCTTAGTCAATGGTCTGAGATTTTACAGACCTTAGCCGTATCAGTTATGAACGAGGCAGCAGCTCAGTTCATTGTCAATCCTGAGACGACGGAAGCACAGCAACAAGAGTTGTTAATGACTCCCTTTGCCAAATCAGGCAATGATGAATTAAAAGCCATTGCAAACCTGGTTTCTTTATTGACTGGCAACAAGAGGCTCATGCTTCTGCCTGATATTAAAGTGCAATTTGAAGCGTTGCGTGCTGAACAAGAAAAAACGCTCGTTGTAAAAGTTCGAAGTTTCTCCGAATTAACTGGAGCGCAAACAGAGCAACTTAAAAAATCATTAAGCCAGCGTCTAAAGCGTGAGGTAACACTTAAAGTGAGTATCGATAAATCACTGCTGGGCGGTGCGGTTATACAGGCTGGCGATTTGGTAATTGATGGTTCGGTGCTAGAGCAGTTAAAGAGACTGGGCATCGGGTTAGCCGCATAATAGAGAGGATAGATTTCATGTCAGAACAAATAGCATTAAACCCATCTGAAATCAGTGAATTAATCAGAAAAAAAATCGAACAGTTTAACGTCGTTTCTGAAGCTAAAAACGAAGGAACAATTGTCAGTCTTAAAGATGGTATTGCTCGTATCCATGGTTTAGCGGATGCCATGCAAGGGGAAATGATTGAGTTCCCAGGCGGTATTTACGGCTTGGCTTTGAACTTGGAGCGCGATTCAGTCGGTGCTGTAATTCTTGGAGATTACTCAGGTCTTTCTGAAGGTCAAAAAGGTAAATGCACTGGACGTATTCTTGAAGTGCCTGTTGGAAGAAATCTTTTAGGTCGTGTCGTAGATGGCTTAGGTAATCCTATTGATGGTAAGGGTCCTATCGACGCTGAAAGAATGTCTCCAATCGAAAAAGTGGCACCTGGCGTTATTGCTCGTCAATCGGTTGATCAACCAGTACAAACTGGATTGAAAGCAATTGACGCGATGATTCCTGTCGGTCGTGGTCAGCGTGAGTTGATCATCGGTGACCGTCAAACAGGTAAAACAGCCATTGCAATTGATGCCATCATCAATCAAAAAGGTACTGGTGTTAAATGTATCTATGTTGCTATAGGGCAAAAAGCATCTTCTGTTGCTGCAATCGTGCGCAAATTAGAAGAACACGGTGCTATGGAGCATACGATTGTGGTGGTTGCTGGGGCTTCTGACTCTGCTGCTTTACAATTTATTGCACCCTACTCAGGTTGTGCAATGGGTGAGTACTTCATGGAGCGCGGTGAAGATGCATTAATCGTTTATGATGATTTAACTAAGCAAGCTTGGGCTTATCGTCAAATTTCATTGTTGCTACGTCGTCCACCTGGACGTGAAGCTTATCCTGGGGATATCTTCTATTTGCATTCTCGTTTACTAGAGCGGGCAGCTAGAATTAATGCCAAAGAAGTTGAAAAACTAACGAATGGCGAAGTGACTGGTAAAACCGGATCATTAACTGCACTACCGATTATTGAAACGCAAGCTGGTGACGTATCTGCGTTCGTACCTACCAACGTAATTTCTATCACCGACGGTCAGATATTCCTGGATGTTGATTTGTTCAACTCAGGTGTTCGACCTGCAATTAACTCGGGTCTGTCAGTATCCCGTGTGGGTGGTGCTGCTCAAACCAAGATTATGAAAAAATTGGGCGGTGGTACTCGTCTAGCACTTGCACAATATCGTGAATTGGAAGCGTTTTCGCAATTTGCGTCTGATTTGGACGATGCAACACGGAAGCAATTAGAGCGTGGCCAACGCATCACCGAACTAATGAAGCAAAAGCAATATTCCCCACTTTCCGTGGCGGATATGGCTATTTCTCTTTTCATAGTAGAGAAGGGTTATCTGGATGATATTCCTGTTTCAGAAGTAGGTCCGTTTGAAGCAGCGTTACATGGTTACATGCGCTCTTCTCATGCTTCCTTGTTAAAGAAAATCAATGAAGCAGGTGCTTACGACAATGACATCGAGGCACAAATAAAGAGTGCGGTTGAAGACTTTAAACGCACTGGTAGTTGGTAATAAATAAAGCCGCCTTTAAAGAGGCGGCAAATAATTTATATAGATTGCAACCCAGCAATCTGTTTAATTAAAGGCGAAGCAAGATATGGCTGGAGCGAAAGAGATCCGTTCAAAAATTGCGAGTATTAAAAACACGCAAAAAATTACTCGAGCAATGGAAATGGTTGCCGCAAGTAAAATGCGCAAAACGCAAGATAGAATGCGTGCATCCAAACCTTATGCAACAAAAATTTATAATGTAGTAAAACACATAGCTCGAGCAACCTCAGAATATCATCATCCCTTTATGACCCAACGAGAAATTAAAAGGGTTGGGGTGATTGTTGTGACTTCCGACCGCGGATTGTGTGGTGGCTTAAATGCCAACCTATTGCGAGAAACAGTTCGCGTTATGCGTCAATGGCAACATGAGAGCAAGGAAGTTGACCTTTGCGTAATTGGTCGTAAAGGACAAGCTTTTTTTAGACGTGTTGGCGGTCGAGTAGTTGCTTCTGTTGACCAGCTTGGTGATAAGCCTGGGATTAAGGATTTGATTGGCGTTGTAAAAGTGATGATTGATGCCTTTTACAATGGAACAATTGATGCCTTGCATATTGTGTACAATGAATTTGTTAACACCATGACACAAAAACCAACAGTTAAGCAATTGTTACCACTGCCCATCTCTGAAGAGGATAGCAAAGATCTTGGCCATCATTGGGATTATATCTACGAACCCGATGCCAAAGAATTGCTGGATGGACTGCTGGAACGGTACATTGAACTGCAAACCTATCAGGGCGTTGTCGAAAACATTGCTTGTGAACAAGCTGCGAAAATGATTGCAATGAAAAGTGCTACTGATAATGCAGGTGAATTAATTAAAGAATTTCAATTGGCTTATAACAAAGCCCGACAAGCTGCTATTACGCAAGAGTTGGCAGAAATTGTCGGTGGTGCAGCCGCTTTATAAGAGGGTATATAATGAGTCTAGGAACAGTTGTTGAAGTTATTGGTGCGGTTGTAGACGTTGAGTTTCCCCGCGAAAATGTTCCCAAAGTTAATGATGCACTTAAGCTCATTGAAGGGGACTTGGTATTTGAAGTACAGCAACAGCTAGGTGATGGCGTTGTACGTACAATTGCAATGGGTACAACTGACGGTTTGAAACGTGGTGTCAAAGCTGAAAACACTGGTAAGCCTATCCAAGTACCTGTCGGCAAGAAAACCTTAGGTCGTATTATGGACGTTCTAGGTCGTCCTGTTGATGAGGCCGGTCCGATAGATGCTGATGAGCATTGGGCTATTCATCGCCAAGCTCCAAGCTACGAAGAGCAGGCAGGTAGCCAAGAGTTGTTGGAAACTGGTATTAAGGTTATTGACTTACTCTGCCCCTTTGCGAAGGGAGGTAAAGTTGGTCTTTTCGGTGGCGCCGGCGTAGGTAAAACCGTAAACATGATGGAATTGATTCGTAACATCGCTATTGAGCACAGTGGTTACTCTGTGTTCGCAGGAGTTGGTGAGCGTACTCGTGAGGGTAATGACTTTTATCATGAAATGAAAGACTCTAACGTACTTGATAAAGTGTCGCTGGTTTACGGACAAATGAATGAGCCACCAGGAAACCGTTTACGTGTAGCACTAACTGGTCTGACAATGGCGGAAAAATTCCGTGATGAAGGCCGTGATGTATTGTTATTCATTGATAATATCTATCGCTACACTCTGGCTGGGGTGGAAGTATCTGCATTGCTAGGTCGTATGCCTTCTGCGGTAGGTTATCAACCAACCTTGGCTGAAGAAATGGGTATGCTACAAGAGCGTATCACGTCAACCAAGACGGGTTCTATTACTTCTATTCAAGCAGTATATGTTCCTGCGGATGACTTGACTGACCCATCACCAGCAACTACTTTCGCTCACTTGGACGCAACTGTAGTTCTTTCTCGTCAAATTGCCGAGTTAGGTATTTATCCTGCGGTGGATCCATTGGATTCAACATCGCGCCAATTAGACCCACTTATCGTTGGTCAAGAGCACTATGATACTGCGCGTCGTGTGCAGCAAACACTGCAACGTTATAAAGAATTGAAAGATATTATTGCAATTCTTGGTATGGACGAATTGTCTGAAGAAGATAAGCGTGTGGTCTCTCGTGCTCGTAAGATTCAACGTTTTCTTTCTCAACCATTCTTCGTTGCTGAGGTATTCACAGGCTCACCCGGTAAATACGTTTCATTGAAAGATACTATCAAAGGATTCCAAGGAATTCTTGCTGGTGAATATGATGACTTACCTGAGCAAGCGTTTTATATGGTTGGTAGCATCGAGGAAGCTGTTGCTAAAGCTAAAACCTTATGAGGCAGACAGACATGGCAATAACAACGCACTTAGATATCGTCAGTGCTGAACAGGAAATTTTCTCCGGTGTCGTCGAAATGGTCGTCGCCACCGGTGAGCTTGGGGAAGTTGGAATTGTACCTGGACATGCTCCTTTGTTAACACTTTTAAAGCCTGGTGAAGTCCGTGTAACTTTACAAGGTGGTGCGCAAGAAGTTTATTATGTTTCAGGTGGAATGCTTGAAGTACAACCCCACTATGTCACTGTTTTAGCGGATGCAATTGAGCGAGCTGATGAAATTGATGAAGCTGCAGCACTCGCAGCTAAGGCTCGCGCTGAAGAAGCAATAGCAAGTAAAGGTGCCGAAATGGATTATTCCAAAGCGGCTGCCGAACTAGCCAGAGCTGTTGCGCAAATTCGCGCAATTCAAAAAATTCGCAAGCATATCAAATAAATCAATAACTAGCTGCCTCACTGGAGCAGACAGCTAGTTATCCATCACGTTGTAACAATTTACCTTTTAGCAAACCAGCATTTAATGTATCGCTGCATCTATTTGGAAACTATAATCATCAATAAGTTTGACCCCAGATTAGTAGTAAGTAATCAGGAATATCTCCAAAAGAATATGATTTAATTTAACGCCAATCCGCAGGGGAGCTTAATTTGTACAGTCTGTGAATAACTTTATGATTAAGTTCACAAAAAAATTAAATATCGCCTAACTCATTGATTATTATGAAAAATTTCTACCGATAAAAAGTGAGAATTTATGAAAGATGTGGATAACTTTGTGAATTTTATGGGAAAATACAGTGAGCAAATTGTCAGTTATTCGCATCTTTACCTCCTTTATGCTAGATTATTCACATCGGCCATAGTCCGATTAGCATTTCGCAATAGCGTAATACTTTTGCCTTATTAACCAGATTTGCTCTGCAAATCCAGCATGAATCACAAAACTTATGAACGATCTAATCGAGCGTAAACCACTAACTGAATTTACTGAGAAAGCCTATCTTGATTACTCCATGTACGTCATCCTTGATAGAGCGCTGCCACATATCGCTGATGGCTTAAAACCAGTACAACGGCGCATTGTGTATGCAATGTCTGAGCTTGGACTAAAAGCAACAGCTAAGCACAAAAAATCAGCAAGAACAGTTGGGGATGTACTGGGAAAATTCCACCCTCATGGTGATTCAGCTTGTTATGAGGCTATGGTGCTCATGGCGCAGCCGTTTTCTTATCGTTATCCCTTTGTGGATGGACAAGGAAACTGGGGTTCTCCTGATGATCCAAAATCCTTTGCGGCAATGCGATATACCGAGGCAAGATTATCTGCCTATGCTGATTTACTATTATCGGAATTACAGCAAGGTACAGTTGATTGGGTTGATAATTTTGATGGTACTCTGCAAGAACCAGCATTATTGCCCGCACGTTTACCCAATGTGCTATTAAATGGTGCCACAGGCATTGCAGTCGGAATGGCTTCTGACATACTTCCGCACAATCTAACAGAAGTAGCCGATGCATGTATTCATTTACTAGATAATCCAAATGCTAATTTAGATGAAATTTGTGCTTATGTGAAAGGCCCTGATTTTCCTACAGAAGCAGAAATTATAACTCCCAGTAACGCCATTCGCAGTATGTACGAAACTGGAAATGGTTCGGTAAAAATGCGTGCGGTTTATCGCCAGGAAAAGCATGATATTGTAATCACCGCTCTTCCTTATCAGGTTTCCGGTGCAAAAATTATTGAACAAATTGCATTACAGATGCAACAGAAAAAATTACCCATGATAGAAGACTTGCGGGATGAGTCTGACCATGAACATCCAACGCGCCTAGTCATTGTACCTAAGTCAAATCGAGTGGATGTTGAAGGAGTAATGTCACATTTATTTGCTACAACTGATTTGGAACGAAGCTATCGTGTAAATTTCAATATGATAGGTTTGGATGGTAAGCCTCGAGTAAAAGGCTTAGCAACGATACTAAAGGAATGGTTAAGTTATCGCCTACTCACTGTCAAAAGACGAATAGAACATCGCTTGGAAAAGATTCTTGATCGGATTCACGTTTTAGACGGGTTAATCATCGCTTTTCTTAATATTGATGAAGTAATTGCTATTATTCGTGAACATGAGAATCCTAAAATTGGATTAATGGAACGCTTTAAATTGAGCGAACGACAGGCTGAAGCGATTCTCGAATTAAAACTCCGCCATTTAGCCAAGCTTGAAGAAATTCGTTTGCGAGCTGAATTGGATGAGTTGAGCGAAGAGCGTGATTCTTTGCAAGCAATTTTAGCAAGTGAAAAGCGATTAAGGACACTAGTAAAGAACGAAATTATTGCTGATAAGAAGCAATTTGGAGATGTCAGACGTTCACCGTTGGTTGAGCGTCAAGATTCGCAAGCACTGAAAGAAGAAGATATCCTGCCCAATGAGCCTATTACCGTGGTTATCTCCCAGAAAGGCTGGGTACGCGCGGCAAAGGGATACGATATAGACGGCCGGGAGTTAAGCTATAAAGCCGGTGACGAATTCAAAGCGCAAACCAATGCCAGAAGCAATCAGCAAGTACTATTTTTTGATAGTGAAGGTAAAGTGTATACCTTGCCAGGCTATACCCTGCCCTCCGCACGTGGCCAGGGTGAGCCCTTGACAGGTAAATTAAATCCCTCTGACGGAATGTTATTTGAAGCACTTATCGGTGGCGACGCAGAAGATTGGGTTCTATTGGCAAGTGATGCAGGCTATGGTTTTATTACCCAACTGAAAGAGCTATATGTTAAAAATCGCAATGGTAAAGCGTGTATCAAATTACCAGAAAATAGTCGTGTTTTACCGCCACGTCTGATAGCTGATAAAGAATTACAATATATTGCTTGCGTTACCAATGCTGGTCGTCTTCTTATTTTTAGTGCGAATGAATTACCACAACTCACTCGTGGTAAAGGCAACAAGCTCATTAGCATCCCTGCTGCAAAAGCTGCTCAACGTGAAGAATTTATCGTTGATCTGCAATTACTCTTCCTTGAAGACGCATTAACTGTCCATGCGGGCAAGCGCCATTTCACATTGAAAGCGGCTGACCTTGAACATTATCAAGGAGAGCGCGGTCGTCGTGGTAATCGTCTCCCTCGCGGTTTACAAAATGTCACCGCATTACAAGTTACTGCTACTTCTGCTGAAAAATAGTATGAAATTATCTGCAAGGGCACTGCGCTTTATCTTAAACTGCTACCCTCCATTTTGGGGGGCTGGCATCAAAGTAGAAACACTTAGCAACGATTTCTCCTTTGCCAAGGTTTCCATGGCATTTCGATGGTATAACAAAAACTACATGCGCACACAGTTTGGTGGCAGTTTGTATTCGATGACAGATCCATTTTTTGCATTAATGTTAATTCATCGATTAGGCCCAGAGTTTATAGTTTGGGATAAGCAAGGTGAAATTGACTATATCCAGCCAGGCAAAAGTCGAGTTTACGCTGATTTTGTTCTTACGGATGAGCAAGTGGCGATTATAAAAGATACGGCAAGTGAAAATGGCAAACATCTTCCCGTTTTCCATACAGAAATTTATGACCAGGATAAACAAACCATTGCAACAGTTAAAAAGACTCTCTACGTCAAACGAGTTGGTAAATCCCATAAATCTGCAAAATAGTTTCCCGTGAAACAATGGAAAATTGGATTGTTCACTGCGTTCGCAATGGCGATCCTGAACATGAATAAAACTCTATCTCCTAAATTCACGTCCTAACTGGATGCCTCGGACAAGCCGAGGCACGTAGGAAAGAGCTATCCTAGAGGAGCAATCTCTCCGTGCCTCCACTTGTGTACAGCAAAGGGAGATAGTTAATAATTGTAAAAGAGATAGGTAACACTCAGGCTATCAAAATCAAAACTGCGACGGATCTGCATGCTTTTGATGTGCCTCGGCTTTTTACAGCAAGGGGAGATAGTTATAGTTGTAAAGGGAGATAGGTAACACTCAGGCTATCAAAATCAAAACTGCGACGGATCTGCATTCTTTTGACGTGCCTCGGCTTTTTACAGCAAGGGGAGATAGTTATAGTTGTAAAGGGAGACAGGTAACACTCAGGCTATCAAAATCAAACTGCGGATCTGCATTCTTTTGACGTGCCTCGGCTTGTCCGAGGCATCCAAAAAGATGGTGGGTTGAGCACATTGGGTCAAGCGCAAAAATCTAAGCCTTAATTACACCTATCGTCATTCCAATGTAGTAAAAACATTCCCGAGGTCAATTAGTCTAAGCAGTTTTTTCAAGTAATTGATGTAGGATTAATTTTTTCTCATCGTCCAGGTTTGTTAAAGACAAGGTCACTAGGGCTGCGGCACGATATAATTCATTAAATTTAGAGTCTTGTAGAGCCGCTAAATGCTTTGTGATAGTTTGGTAGTCTCCTCGTACTAACGGTCCCGTAAGTGCTTTAGCAGGTAAATTGGTTTGCTCAAGATTAGTAAGGCTACTATGCATAAGGCGAAGATAAATTTCTTGGGCAATGGCAGAGGGGATACCTGTTTCAGTAAATAATTCGGTGGCAACAGAAGCTAAAGTAACCAGATAATTAGAAGAAAAAACCGTTGCTGCGTGATATAGGGTTTTTTTGTTGGCGTCGATAGGCACCAGAAGAGTTTTTAAGGGCTTAAAAGTATGAGACAGTAAATCTAATGCTTCTGTGTCGCCTTCAACAATACAGATACAGTTTGTAAACAGCTGGCTATCAAGAAGCCCATGTCTGAACGCTTTTGGAGGATGGACACTAGCAACAAAACAGCCTTGCTCTTTTAACAGGTTGAGTACTTCAGAGCTTAAAGAACCGCTACAATGCACAACAACACTGCCTGGCGTTACAATTTTTTCTTCTGCTAACTGTTGCGCCACCTGATAAATGAGATCATCAGGTGTAGTAATAAACGTTAAATCAACTGCAGGTAAGGCGTGAAGTTCTCCAATTGCTGTCCCAGCCCCAATTTGCTGAACAGCTAATTCGGCACTTTGAATACTACTATTACAAATTGCAATTAAATGCCCAATTTGATGCTCTACTAAAGTCAAAGCGAGGTTTTTACCTAAACGACCTGCACCAATGATATTAAAACGCATTCTATGTATAACCAGGTTAGAGAGAATTAACAAATAAAGGAATATTCGTGATAAGCACTAAATTTACGAATCAATGATATAATTGCCATTTTATCAGTTTTTGTTAAGAACCCCTAGTTACGGCAATTACATGAAGAAACGAGCTTTATTTCTTGTTTTGGCATTAGTCTTTTTTGAATGGTTGGATTTTAGTTTATATCTTTATCTAGCTGGCGCTGTTTTTGCAAAAGAATTTTTTCCAGCATCAAATTACAGCCTGATGTTGTCGTTCGCTTTGTTTGCTGCTGCTTATTTTGCACGTCCGATAGGAGGCTGGTTATTTGGACGTGAAGCAGATTTAAACGGACGTCGTCATCCAATGCTACTTTCTGCAGCATTAATGGGAGTAGCAATGCTTGGAATATGCCTATTGCCTGGCTATGAGCAGATTGGACTATGGGCCACCTGGGGGTTGTTATTATTGCGTATTACACAAGCGTTGGCTTTAGGGGGGGAAATTAATACTTCAGCCATGTTTTTGGTAGAGCATTCCCCAGGCAAACCTTTAATCGCGGGAGGATTGGTAGCTGCGAGTGCTGCACTAGGTATGTTTATGGGGGGCGCTCTAGCCAGTCTCTTGCAATGGTTCTCTTTAAATCATGCGTGGCGAGTAGTTTTTGCAGTAGTTGGTGGATTATCTTTGTGGGTATGTTGTTTACGAAAACAATTAACCGAGTCCCCAGAATTTCAAAAAAATCAATCTAAGGCAATTCATCCTTGGCAGCACCATTGGCGAGGGCTTGTAAACATTGCAGCCATGGGTATTTTTGTTAGCGTCATGGTTTATATTTGTAATGTTTTTTGGGTTTCATTTGCAGTGGATAAGCAGTTCATGACAAAATTGCAATGTGCATGGATGGGGTCATTTGCCCAACTAATTTCTGCTTTGCTAGCGTTACCAATTGCTTATTTTAGTCGTCCTCAACACGTTTACCGTTTAATTCAGGGGAGCATGGTTATTCTTATGATAGTGGCTCCAATGCTTTTTCATTTCACAGCTTCACATCAGACCATCGCCGTATTATTTTCCTTGTCAGGTTATGCACTATCGAATAGTTTGCTCTGCGCGGCACTCTATTATTTTCTCTATTTGCAACTACCTCCCAAGTACCGCTGTCGTGGAGTGTCCACGGTATGGGCGCTTGCTGCCAGCGTTGGGGCAATTAGTCTACCTTTGGCCGAGCAAGCAAAATTGGTGGGTGCTTTATGGCTACCCGGATTGTTTGTAAGCACAGTCGCTTTAATCTGCCTTATACTTCTTCATTTCTCTGCTTTCTCTGGTAAAAAGAGGACTAATAGTCTCCCTACAGCTCTTCCCATCATCGATTAGTAGTACTCAATTTGGTCGCTTAATATACAATGTATTTTATGCTAATGCATTATTGCTTTTAAAAATACTATTGAACTGAAGAACATTTTCTGCTTAATATGAATATTCTATGAGGGATGCAAAATAAGGAATGAGCCATGCCACTGCCAGTCAAGGCGTTACGTTATGGCCAGTTAAGAAAGAAAACCGCTGGATCGGCGGTGCCGACATCAGGACATCAAGTATACAAAGTTGAGTATACAGATACTGATGGTCAAACGAAAACTGGATTTTATAAAGAATTAATCCCTGATGGGACTGGGGATGGAAGTTATCCTGATATATTAGGGAGATACTCTGTTGCTGCAAGTATATTAATTCGACTTGCATTAGGAGAGCGTGCTGCTGAAGATAGGCTGGTTTTAGATGATCAGGGAAGAATTAAAGGGACTGTTTCAGTTAATCTGCCAAATTATAAACCTCTCGCTGTCTCCGGCCAAACTTTGCCTATCGATCTACAAGAAAGAGAATTAGTCTGTCCATCCACTGAAACGTTGTTGAAATACAATGCTGCAGAATTACTCGTCGCTTCTTGGCGTTGCAAGTGTGATGATCGACATCCAGGAAATTTTAGTCTCTTTGGCTTGATTGATTGGGACATGGCATTTTATCCCTACACCTATATTATGAAGGGTAAGCGCTTGGTCGATGGTATCCTCAAAGACCTCCCTGAAAAAGCGATGAAATTGCTATCCAAAGATTTGGATGATTTCCCAAATATTGAGGGGCGTACTCATACGCCCACTAATTCAGTACCCGGGAACATTAACATTGCGAAGCGTTTTCAATCTTATCTTGAATTTCAGGCATTAGCGACCAACCAGGCACTAAAAACAGAAACAGGTGATATTTCCTGGCAAGAACAGTTCTTCAGTGCTCTCCTTAAAGAGCTTCTTGTTTTCGAGCCGGATATGTTGCGGGTAAGATTGCAAGAATATTTTGGAGAAGAATTAAAACTTGATTATGATGCTGTCTCTAAAGAAATTCGTACAGAATGGGAGTTAAAGTATTCAGATTTAAAGTTAAACCTTCAAGAATTATTTGGTCAATCCGAAAAAATTAATTTGGATTATCGTTATCTTTCAAAAGAAAAACGAAAGCAACTTAAAGAGACTTATCCAGATATTTTTAGCTATTTAGAAGATCATTTCAAAAATGAAATAACACTTAATCACCGTTCACTTACTGAAGAAAAATGGAAGCAATTGGAAAAAACCCATCCTGATTTCTTTAATGAAGATACTAATCAACAACCTTTCATCAATCATATTATGCGAGTTTTCCAACACGAATATGATGAACTTTATCGAGCAGTCGTATTTTATGCAGGTTGTACCCAGAATAAAAGTAATGTTCCTGTAGTTGGTTTTAGCCGATTTCTACGCAATAAACCCTCAGCTTTTCATAAAGCCAAAGCTTGGGCTGCCCATGAAAATGAAAAGATGAAAGAGCATTGGGATGGCTATAATTCAGCGAGTCATGATGCTTTGGATGCGTATACAACGCCACCAGAAGGTCGTTATGATCCTCAGAAAATGACTCAACGCTACCATCAAATTTGGCGCGATGCCCATGCCCCCACAATTAAAGCCATTTTGGATGATGCAAAAACTTTAGTTCGTCAATTAGGGAATGACTTACGAAAAAATCCCTTACCATTGGCCACGAAGGAAGAAGTTGATGTGAATGCATTGACGGAATCATTCCAGCTGATTGGCACTCCTGAGTTACTTGAAGAATCCAAAACGGTCGACTGTGATAAGGCTAGTGATTTAAAGAAAGCCTTAGAAGAGCTCGAGACAATTGCATTTGAGCTCCATACCTGTGCTCAAAAATATTACCATGTCGATAGAAGAGAGCTTCGACCCGATCACAACCAAGAATTTTGTACTGCTGTTGCACAATTAATTGTTAAATCGGAAACTCACGTTTTACCTCATCTAATGGCCAGTCAAAGATCGGATTCGTTCGGCAAATATCTAAAGAATCTGAAAGAATTTTACAATGGTATTCACTTTCAACTCCATCTGATCGAAAAAGATGTAGCACTCAGTCAGAGTGCAACCCATGATTATTCTGCATTGTTGAATCGAAAGCACACGGATGAAGAAGTTATTTCCACCTGTCTAAAGACTTTGTTCACATGGGTTAATACTCTTGAAGAAGGGACGTTTAATAGCATTATTCTAAATAGTATTGAGGGGTATAAACCAAGTTACTACAATATTACATCGCAGCGTTTTCGGGCACCTTCCGTAGAAGCTTATTTGAAATCGACTAAACATAATTGTGCCAATCGGTTAGCAAATATTTTAGGTGAGGGGGGCGTTGAGAGTACTTCGTTAAACACTCATTTGCTGAAAAATTTAATACCAATGATGATTACCGCAACGGAAGCACAAGTTGAAATTAATTTATTGAGCGTGCGGAATGCGATAGAGCGTGGCAATTTTCAAGCAGAATTTTATGCAAAACAGGCACAAGAATTTGTTAAACAAGATGAACAGTTTATTATTCCAATTTCCAAAAACAGAATTATAAAGTTTAACGATGCCATGTTTACTTGGGTGCACGACCAATCCAGAAAAAATATTGAAAAACTTGTTGCTGCTGCTTTAAAAGAGTATGCAGGTTGGGGACTTTTTGGTGGAACACGAGTGGTTCAAGTGAAGAGTTTTCTTGATCAGTTTCACAATAAACCTCAAACTTATTCGAAGGAAAAATTGATTGCTATGATTTTGACTGATGGGGGAAATGAAGATAATTCTTTGAACACCTGTTTGCTAAAAAGAATACTTAAAGGAATGAAACAAGATAGCAGCTCTAAAAAAACGTCTGCTCTGGATGTGGTTTTGAGCGATATTACTGAGGCTCATCTTCCTTATTATGGTACGCAAATTAAGCTCCTTGCAAAACCTAAGACATATGAGAAAGCCTCAGAGTCCAAAGCATCGGTCAATGTCCTTTAACCAGCCAGTAGTTTTGGTGTAGAGGCGACTAGGTCTTCATGAATTTCTTCTAATTCGTCATGGAGACTTCGCATTTCTACGGCATCAAAATTACCCTTATCTGCTTGTTTGAGTAGATTAATATAGTCTTCATTTAGGAATGATAATAAATCGTCATACGCGCTAGATTTTAATTCGGCTACTAAATTATTAACAATATTAAGCAGATCAGCTGTTTTAATCTTGATTGCTTCAAAATCTTCGGATTTGGAGTTCTTAGCCTCTGGGATTTTCCAGGAGTCATAAAGAAGCTTAAATGCTAAAATACTCAAAGGGAGAAGCACTAAAAACCCCAATACGACCCCTGCATACATTGCTGATGAATGAGGGGCTGTATTCTGGTTGCTATCTGTTGAAGACTGGATTGGCAATGCGGCGGTTGAATTGCAAGTCGCATTCCCACAGGGTAATGCAGACGGCACATAAATTTCAGCTGGCGAAGCCCAAAATTGAAAGGGGGTTAATCTTGACGCTTTGGAAGGTATCGCTGTGTCTTTAATATTGGAATTCACCTGAAAGACTGGCTCACTTGGAGAGTTAGGCAAAGTCTCCGGTTTAACTGGTGTCGAGGAAACAAGAAGTGGAGGTTTTTCAGGAGTAGGCAATCCTTTTAATTCGTATTGTCGGCCTACCCAGGCATGCATGGACTTCATTAATTGTTCGACCATATCCCTCGTTTGACTCACTAACTGTAGTTGACTAGTCTCACTGGCTTGTTGCGTTAGTTGATTAACAACCTGGTTAACTTGCTGTAATAACTCTTTATTGGCTATTTGTAAATCAGAGGGTGTAGTTTCAAAACGTGCCAGATTGTCTTGGTTCTTAATAAAGTCATCAATTTTTTCTTGACGCTGAGTGAGCATTTTCTCCCACCATCGTAAATCTTGTTTAGACTGAATAAATTCGTGGTAAAGGTTGGTATTCGCCTCCAACACCATCATTATATTCTGTTGAGAATGTTGGATGAATTGTTCGATATTTTTAAGTAAACCTAGCATTTGCTCGCGAAACTGGATAATAGTGAATACTTCACCCGCTTGATCAAAAAGATGCTCAAGTTGATCTAAAATGCCTTGAAAACGTGAGATTTCCTGAAGATCGATAAGACTGTTACTGTAAGCCTCTTGCACAGATTCGGGAAGAGCCGCAACAAATTTAAAATCTTGACAGTTTGATAGTGTTTTTGCAGATAGTTCAAGAACATTAAGTTGTCGATGAGATGATTTATTCTCTATATTGGTAACTGCGTCTGAACGAATTGAACCACATGCTTTTGCTGCTAACGTAGGAAATTCTTTTTTTGATTCAAGTTGCGGTTGTGAGGAAGCAAAATGCTCCCAATACGGATGAGGATTAACCGGTTTGTCTGAAAGTGCAAAATGAAGAATAGTATGCCTAAGTTCGGCAACCTGGTTTAATTGTTGTTGAACCTGATGTATTTGCGTTTTTAATTGCCTTGAATGAATTTGATTTTCTATTTCTTTCTGTTGGTTCTCGATAGTACGTCGACAATCACTTAGAAAAAGACGATCGCTACCGACGGTTGCTGAAGTATGGATTTCTACCGTGCGTAAATAATTATGTAATAATTGTAATTGCTTGGTGACGTATTCGGGTGTCTCAACCAAAGCTAGTCGCTTGAGTATTCTTACAGTATCTAGTAGGACATAATTCATCGGCTGATTAAGATGATTGGTTGCGAGATCTCTATTGCGCAGTAACAAATAGTCGCCAATAACGCGAGTCATCGTTCCTAGCTCTGACCAATTTAAGCGTTGATTATCAATCAAGCCAATATGAAAATCGTCCATACTAAGTACTTCTCGTGGCCGATATTCGGCATTAAAAAACCAGGAGTTTTCATTGATATTTGTCAATGCCGTATCTTGATTATTGGAAAACCAGCTATTACTTGTTTGTAACAGATCAGCATCCAAGCCAGAATTTGCTCTTGCGGTTAAAATTTTTGTGCGGAATTGTAATTCTTCGGCTGTATAACTGGCTTCATTATGAAGTACTCCAAAAATTACACCGAAACGTGATTGAGCTGGCATGGGGCGATAGTGAACACGGTGATATTTACTGCGCATAAACACTCTCCTTTAGATTCGTTATTTACGACTTACCATCCTGGTGGTCATTAAAACGGCAATGAGTGAACGCACAACTAAAAATCTACGACAGACAATTATTGAAATTTAATAATGTTATTTTTAATTTGCCATAAAAGAAGGAGGATTTACAATCCGATTGCAATTTAATTTGTTAAATCTGCAAATATGATAGACTGTTTGTTTTAGAGATATATTTTTAATTATTGATTTATCGATATGCTTAACGACTATATAAAAACACTACCGCAGTTCATTATTCCTAAACAGTTGCTAACTAGGCTTTCGGGTCTACTTGCTAATGTCCGCTCACCCGCAATTAAAAATTTACTGATTCGTCGTTTTATTCAACAATTTTGTGTGGATATGCAGGAAGCCAAAGAGCAAAACCCGGAAAAGTATGGTTCATTTAATGAGTTCTTTATTCGTCATCTAAAAGAAGAATGTCGACCCTTGGCTGAGGCGGATATTGTGTCACCGGTGGATGGTTTTATTAGTGAAATTGGAATAATAAAGCAAGGGCAGATTTTACAGGCCAAAGGTCGTTATTATACGGTGGAACAATTATTAGCCTGTCTACCTACCTTGAGTGACCAATTTATCAATGGTTGCTTTGCCACACTTTATTTATCGCCTAAAGATTATCATCGTATTCATATGCCCATCGATGCGACCTTAAGAGAAATGATTTACGTGCCGGGCAAGTTATTTTCTGTGCAACCTGCAGTCGCTCGCATTGTTCCTCATTTATTTGCTCGCAATGAAAGGCTGGTTATTTTTTTTGATACCAAAGTGGGACTTATGGCAATGGTATTAGTGGGTGCTGCAATCGTCGGCGCTATTGGAACTAAATGGCATGGTGATTTAAAGCGTTCACGTAAAATACAGCATTTTAGTTATGCTGATCTTGAGCAAAAAAATATCTTCATGATGCAAGGCGAAGAAATGGGCTATTTTAAATTAGGCTCAACCGTTGTACTTTTATTTGCAAACGGAGAAAAAGTTCATTGGATGAATAGTTTAGTTGCTGGTCAAAGTATCCATTATGGACAAGCTTTTGGTAAGATAACTGATTAAAATCTGAGTCAGTTGGTACCGAGAAGAGGACTCGAACCTCCACGGGGTTACCCCCACTAGCACCTGAAGCTAGCGTGTCTACCAATTCCACCACCTCGGCATGGTCGGTAAAATACTGAAGAATAGACGAGCTGTCAATCTTTCATTAAAAATATCATACAGGCGGCGGCTCTACCTTTTGCTGTTGGTCAACTAGATCGGCAAGGCCAGGTAGAAGCTTTTTTCTAAAATTAAAAAGCTTCTCTTCTGAGCTGGATGCAAAAAAGCCGGGTTTGTAAGATTTCTCATCGCCTTGAAGCAGTTTATATAAGCTTGGAATCATTTTATTAATGAATTGCAAAAGACTCTCTAAAACTGCAGGGAGAACAGTCAGTTTTGATAAATTTTCGCGAGAAAACTTCTCGTATATGTTTGCTTTTAAAGTATCCGTGGTTTTTTGATTTTTGTCTTGAAATTGTTTCAATGTGCCTTGGACCGCCTGGACTTGCTTGGCAAGAGCAGTGAGATCATTTGTCTCAACAGGGGCTTGCTCAGAAGTATCAGCTAAGAGACTTAAATCTGATTTAGTTTGAATAAAAGGTTCTTGTAACGAAGTTAATATTTGTATCCTAGGGTCTTTTTCTGAATACTTCTTTTTTATTTCCGTTACTTCATCCTCTATCGTGCTTATAATATTGTCTAACAACTCCAGTTTACTGGTAACCAGTTTTCTATGTTTTTCTAGTTTTTCTATAACCGTTTTATGTTCAGTAAGCAATCGTTCTTTTCCCAGACGTAGCAGTTCGCCTGTTGCAAAACGATCGATGTCATTTCTACTGTTCTTAAGGGTTTTATATTGTTGTTGAAGTGAGCTTAGCTCTCTTTGAGTTTTGGGAGGAGCCTTGTCCAGGGTTTCAACCAAGCTGTTATACAGTCCATTATAAATATGAACGATTGTCTTAATATCATCATCATTGCTAAAGGAAACGGGTGTTGATTGATAAATAAAGCCGCCGCTTTGTCTGAGCTCCATGTAAGAGTAGTCTTCTAATTCCATGCGCAGCATTTGCACTTCCCTATTTAATTTGCGTTGTTCTTCAATGTGTGCTTCTATTTTCGATTTACTTTCTTGAAGAAACTTTAAGCCATCTTCTATGGGGCCTAATCTATCTCTAGTGATTTGCGAAAGATTTTCTTCCAGACGCGTTGCTAAATACTCATAGGTTCGATTATATTGGCTGACAAGGGGCTTGTTTACAGTGTCCAGGGGATAACGTCCTGACTGATAGGTAAGAAAATCATTCTCAACCGGTAGGATAGAAAATTGTTTAAATTGTTGTCGCAAGCTTTGTATCCTCTTTGCTATATCGGCTCGCTCACTAATATGATTTTCTACATACGTCTTCACTTCGGATCTATTTTTTTTGAGCATTGTAAATTGCTGTTGAATGGACTTTAATTCTTCCAGGGTAATTCGCGAAAGATTACCACTCATGCGTTTTGTTAGGTCTTCCAGATTGAAATTATAGCCTGTGATATCCTTTCTAATGTCTGCATTCACGGGATAAGGTGCGCCCTGAAAATCAAAAGAATTCGTATGAAGAGGAATTTTTTCAAAGCTTTTTAATTGTGATTGTAGCAAGCGCAAGTCATCAGCAATTTTATGTTGTTCCTTAAGGTGGTCCTCTATAAAGGTTTCAATAGCTTTTTTGCTGTCGCGAATTGTTGTCAACTCTTGTGAATAGTTAATAATAGATTCGCTGACGTTATCATCTCCATCCTTTAGGGCTGAATTAAGACGGTTTCGAGCAAGTTGATAATGCTTTATAGTTTCGACTATCGGTGCAAGAGGATATTGTTGTCCTTTGTAGCTAAAAGAACCGTTTGAGGTAGAGACTTCAGGGAAGTCTTTTAAAAATTGTGCTTCAGTGTCTTTTATCCCTTGTCGTTGACCCTGAATTAGTCTAACTGCAGAGGCATAAAGCAATAAATTCAATAAATGAATCTCAAATTCCGATGCGGGCTGGGCTGCGCGAAAATCATAGTTAATTGCTTTGCTTAGCCGTGAGGGGATAAATGAGTCTCTTCCACTGAAAGCTGCTATTACTGCAGTACGTTTAAGACAAAATTCTATATCTTCGCCAATGTTCTCTTTCAATTGTCTCTGATAATCTGAAATGACGTTGAGAATTGTTTCTGATGATTTTTCTTTCTCTTCAAGTTGCTGAAGTATTTCTTGTCGCTCGGCTTTTATACTTTCACGCCAAGACACACTGTCACTCCACTGCAAGCTTGAGGTCGGTGTTTTTAGTTTGAAATCCTCAGCAGCAAAAGATAAACTAAAATGAAGAGATTCATCCATTAACAATGGCCTTAAAGCGGCGTTCAACTCACCTTGCTGTCTGTCGGCAACAACCAGCTGATACACTTTGCGTAGATTACTATAGGTTGTCTCTAGAGTTGTAGTTAGTTCTTCAATAATTTGATCTTGTTTAAAAATTGCTAGGCGCTCTTCAAACAACTTACAAGTTTGCATAACTTCAAACGCAGTTTCACTGAACGTGTAAAGCATATTGGCCAAATCTGTGTACAATTCGGCAGTGATTACGCCTTTTTGAGAAAGTTTAAATATCCGTTCTATTTCTTCAGAGTGGACTTTGACTTGTGCAACTTGAGAGTCTAATCGTTTAAGATCCTCTTCCATTGCTTTTTGTATCCATTTGTCTTGTTGGATTAATGCTATTTTGACTTCGCCTACGCGGTCGTTTACAGAGACATAAAGCTCGGTAGCCGCTTTTTTCCACTCAAGAAACACTTGAGGGTTAATCTTTTTAGGATCAGGAAATAAATCTTTTTCGATAGTTTCAAGATTTTCATGCAACAAATTAAGCGCACTTAGTGTGCGATGCAAAAACTCATTACGATCTCTCAAGTGTTGTTCCAACAACTGGGGATTTGTCATCAGTTTAGGGGCTTGCAAGCGGCTCTCTAACACTTGTAATTTCTGTTGTAAATCGTCGTTAATGCGTTGTATGTCTGTCCATAGTTTTTTTGCATCTGTATTGAGGGCTACTGCACGATAGTTTTTTTTCTCCAAACTAGTGATGAGATCCATTAAAGTAAGCTTTTCTTCCTTCAGGTTCTGAATTGCTTTTTGAAGAGCTTCGTTTGGTTCTGCGATTGGAACTGGTTTTTTGGGGAATTTTGCGCTTTTAGATTTCATGAGCGCCTCACCGAAAAGCTTTGAACATATATTGATTATAGAGTTTATTAATTAAGCATTTATTAAGTCTATTGTTAAATTTGGGTAAAGCCGGGTAAAGATTTAGGGTAAGATAATTAATTAAAAATTTGCCTTGTATCCCCAATGAAAATGCTAGATTTTTTACAAAAATGTATTGATTATTATTTTGCGTTTATACCCAGAAAGCAGCCCGTGCAATCGACGTTTGAAAACGCACGGCTTATTGCTCATCGAGGTGCACATGACAGGAATAAGCACATTGTTGAGAACACGGATGCCGCGTTTACTCAGGCATTACTATATAAATGTTGGGGAATTGAATTTGATATCCACGAAACAGCTGATCACCGATTAGTAGTTAATCATGATCCCACGTTGAAACGGTTATGGGGGCAAGATGTAGCCATCGCCGAGCTGACATTTCAGGAACTACGTCGCCAGGTTCCGCAAATACCCAGTTTAGAGGAAGTGGTTAAACGCTATGGAAAGCGCATGCATTTATTTATTGAGCTCAAAGCACCTTTTGCGGCAGAAGCTCAGTTAGCTAAGGTATTGCAACCGCTTACACCCTGTGAAAATTACCATTTGCTGAGTCTTGACGAGGCGATTTTTGCTTCTCTGTCACAATTTCCGAAACAATCGCTGTTACTTGTTGCTGAACATAATAACGTGAAACAGTTTTGTGAGCTAAGTCTTAAAAACGAGTATGGTGGTGTTCTTGGGCATTATTTATTGATGACAAAGAATATACTAAAGCAGCTGCAAGAAGGTGAGAATCAAGCCGTAGGTGTGGGTATGGTAGATTCAAAATTTAGTTTATATCGAGAGCTGAATCGTGGTGTTCCCTGGTTATTTAGTAACGATGTTGCGAAACTTAGTCGTTGTCTTAAAGCGTTGAAAGAGCCGAGGAAGTAAAAAATGCCACCCTTGCGATGGGTGGCACAAAGGTTAACCAGGATAAACCATCTCTTCAGGTTTTACGTATTGTTTGAATTGCTCAGCTGTTAGAAAACCAAGTTTTACAGCAGCTTCTTGTAAAGAAATATTTTCATGGTGGGCCGTTTTAGCGATTTTTGCTGCTTTATCATAACCAATATGTTGGTTTAAAGCGGTGACTAGCATTAGTGAATGTTGAAGATTGTAATCAATTTTCTCGCGGTTCGCTTCCAGGCCTTCCGCACAAAATACCTGGAAAGAATGGCAAGTATCAGCCAATAAATTTAAAGAATGTAATACGTTAAAAATGATAACAGGCTTAAATACATTTAATTCAAAATTGCCCTGGCTGTCGGCTATGGCAACGGTAGTATCATTGCCAATAACTTGAGCGGCAACCATTGTCATGGCTTCACACTGGGTCGGGTTGACCTTGCCTGGCATAATTGAAGAGCCAGGTTCATTCTCAGGTAAAATTAATTCACCAATACCACAACGAGGACCTGAACCGAGCCAACGCACATCATTTGCAATTTTCATAAGCGCACACGCTAAAGTCTTTAAAGTGCTATGAGCCATTACTAAGGGTTCATGTGAAGCAAGCGCTGCAAATTTGTTGGGCGCAGAAACAAAAGGAAGCTTCGTAATATCTGCAATATGTTTTGCCGCAGCAACAGCGAATTTAGGATGGGTATTTAAACCTGTTCCTACTGCAGTGCCCCCTAAGGCTAATTCATACAGCTCTGGTAAAACGGCTTCAATACGATGAATACAAGCATCTAACTGCGCGACGTAACCGGAGAACTCTTGGCCTAATGTTAAGGGAACGGCGTCTTGTAAATGGGTACGGCCAATTTTTACAATGCTTTTGAATTCGTCTGCTTTGGCTGCCAAAACATCACGCAAATTACGAACGGCAGGTAATAATTTGTTCTTAAAAGCAAGTGCTGCAGCAATATGCATGGCGGTTGGGAAGGTGTCGTTAGACGATTGTGACATATTGACATGGTCATTGGGGTGAATGGGTGTTTTGCTTCCACGAACGCCACCAGCCATCTCTATGGCGCGATTAGAGATTACTTCATTCGCATTCATATTCGATTGAGTACCGCTACCGGTTTGCCAAACATGTAATGGAAAATGCTCATCTAATTTACCCTGTTGCACTTCTTCGGCAGCTTTTATAATTAAATCCGCTTTATCTTTGGGTAATTTGTCTAGTTCCAAATTGGTTAATGCCGCAGCTTTTTTTAAAATTCCGAAAGCATGAGTAACTTCACGCGGCATAATATCGTGACCAATATTAAAATGATGTAGAGAGCGTTCTGTTTGTGCGCCCCAATATTTGTCAGCAGCGACAGCAATTTCTCCCATGCTGTCAGTTTCTATACGCGTAGTGCTCATGTATCAGTTCTCCCCGTCAAAATAAAAATTCTAGCACAGCCTTTCAGTTTAATTCACTTTAAAAATAGATATCATATATTAGCTAATCTATAGGTTTGAGAATTGTTGTGAGAGAAATTCGTATATATCAATCCGGTGATTATTCTCCCGGTCAAGAACTGGAGCTGTCTTCGGCGGCAGGACAGCACGTTGGTGTGGTTCTACGCATGCAGCCTGGCGATAAAATTACCCTATTTTGTGGTGATAACCGCGAATTTGAAGCCGTCATTACCTCTGTTCATAAGAAAAAAGTAATGGTTGCAATTGTAGCGCAGCATTTTGTTAATCGAGAATCACCGCAGGTAATCCATTTAGCGCAGGGAATTTCCAAAGGCGAACGAATGGAAATCGTTATTCAAAAAGCAGTGGAATTAGGGGTAACTAGCATCACGCCCCTGCTAACTGAGCGCTCTGTCGTTAGACTTGATGAAGAGCGGATGGAAAAAAAAATAGCCCAATGGCAAGCGATTGCCATAGCCGCTTGTGAACAATGCGGCCGTAATCAAGTCCCTAAAATAGAAAAGGCTCTCCATTTAAATCACTACCTTAAACGCGGTTCTAATGCCTTAAAATTTGTTCTTCATCCTGAGATGGCGAAAAATTGGCGTGATTATGAATTTCACACTCAGGAGCTCATTTTAATGATTGGTCCTGAAGGTGGTTTTAGTGAACAGGAGATTAGTGAAATTTTATCTTATAATTTCAATCCATTAAGTTTGGGTCCAAGGATTTTGCGGACAGAAACAGCGGCAATTGCGGCCCTGAGCGTGTTGCAAGCAGTTTGCGGTGATCTATAATCTCTGTCAAACTAAGTTTTTATTCTATTAATTAACAAAAGGTGATTCATGAGCGCGAATATTAAAATGGTTACAGATACCAGTTTTGAACAGGACGTATTGAATTCTGGCAAACCAGTATTAGTTGACTTCTGGGCTGAATGGTGTGGTCCTTGCCGCGCGTTGACGCCCATTTTCGAAGAAGTGGCTGCAAGTCATGGTGACAACCTGGTTTTTGCAAAAATTAATATTGATGAGAATCCACAGACACCGTCTAAATACGGCGTGATGAGTATCCCTACCCTCATTTTATTTAAGAATGGTCAGGTTGAAGCTGTGAAAATGGGTTTACTTACCAAATCACAATTAAATGCCTTTGTTGAAAGTAATGTCTAATTACTAAAATAGTGGATCTCTGTGAGAGACTATGTTAATCTGGTCTCTCAAGTGTGGCCATTCCTTAGCCTGCCACTTCAGTAAATCAATTTTTTGCGACTGTACTTCTACCTAAACCTGTAGCTCGGCAGTTGTGCTAAAATGAATATTGATATTGGCAAACTTAGGGGTTGCCTATAGGCAGCAGCTTCCCTGGCTGTCCTTCCAATAAATTATCTCGGAAAAAATCCATTTCGTTTAACCAACACATCAAGTGAGAAGTATGAATCTTAGTGAACTTAAGCAATTACCCATTGCCGATCTTGTCAATATCGCACAGGACATGGGGGCTGAAAATACCTCCCGTATGCGTAAACAAGATATTCTTTTTGCTATTCTTAAAGCGCATTCCCATAAAGGCGAAGATATTCTTGGCGGTGGTGTCTTAGAAGTATTAACTGACGGTTTTGGTTTTTTACGCTCTGAGGATGGTTCTTATCAGGCAGGCCCTGATGATATTTATGTTTCGCCAAGTCAAATCAGACGGTTTGGGTTACGCACGGGCGATACGATTACAGGTAAGATTCGCCCCCCTAAAGATAACGAGCGCTATTTTGCGTTACTGAAAGTTGATCAGATTAATTATGATTCACCTGAAAGTGCTAAGCGCAAGATATTATTCGAAAACCTTACTCCTTTATTTGCTTCAGAGCGCTTGGTAATGGAGCAAGGCAATGGAAGTACAGAGGATTTAACTGCTCGTGTTGTCGATTTGTGTGCTCCCTTTGGACGTGGCCAACGTGGTCTTATCGTTTCTCCTCCCAAGGCTGGTAAGACATTAATGCTGCAAAATATTGCACATTCCATCGAAAAAAATTATCCCGAATGTTACCTCATCGTTCTATTGATTGACGAACGTCCTGAAGAAGTAACAGAAATGCAACGCTCTGTAAAAGGCGAAGTAGTTGCAAGTACGTTTGATGAACCAGCGAATCGCCATGTCCAGGTTGCGGAAATGGTCATTGAAAAAGCGAAAAGATTGGTTGAGCACAAACGCGATGTGGTAGTGCTTCTCGATTCTATCACTCGTTTGGCTCGTGCATACAACACCGTCGTTCCTTCTTCTGGTAAGGTACTGACCGGGGGTGTTGACGCCAATGCCTTGCAAAGACCAAAACGACTTTATGGAGCCGCTCGTAACATTGAAGAAGGTGGTAGCTTAACCATTATTGCTACCGCATTAGTGGACACAGGCTCTAAAATGGACGAAGTAATTTACGAAGAGTTTAAGGGAACAGGTAACATGGAAATCCACTTAAGCCGTAATATTGCTGAACGTCGAGTATTCCCTGCTATTAACATTAATCGTTCTGGTACCCGCCGTGAAGATCTTCTGTTAACACCCGAGGAATTGCATCGTACTTGGATTTTACGCAAGATTCTGCAATCCATGGATGAATGCGATGCGATTGAGTTCTTAATTGAGCGCATGAAAAATCACAAGACCAATGCTGAGTTTTTTGAGGCCATGAAACGCCAAGAATAAGCGCTCTAATCATTACGAAAATCGTGTGTCATTATATAAATAGTGAAGCAACTGTTGTTGCTTCACTATTTATTCTTTTAAGTATCCAAAAAATTCTAATCCCCTCATTGACTATTTTCACGTTATTTCATAGGTTCTGAGGATCAAAGGCTCTTTTTGAATAAATGTTAGCCAAATAATTTTTCTTGACTATACTTATTGCTTATTAAGAGCTGAAGGACAGCACTTAGAAGTCGTTCCCAAATTTGCTACAACTACTAATTCATAATTCTTTAATGAGATTGAGTATGAGCGCTAGTAATCAATTTACAAATGTAGTGGAGTTGTTTCGGCACCGTACACAAGATTTTCCTGACAGTTACTTATATTATTTTTCAGATACAGGTTTGCAAAAAAATAATCGTGCTTATACCTATGCCGAATTAGAGAAAAAAATCATAACCACGGCGGCACTCATTCAGGAATACACCTCTCCTGGTGATAGAGTGCTCATGATTTTTGCACCTGGTCTTGATTACATGATTGCATTTTGGGCCTGTTTATATGCGGGTGTGTTGGCTGTTCCTGCCTATCCACCATTCAATAAAAATACAGTAGAAAAAATCCAGGCCATTCTTGAAAATGCACAACCTGTAGCTATTCTTTCCAATACAAACATCATTAGTAGTATCAAACGGTTAGGATTACTAAAAAAGATGGCGGATAATGGTTTAATTAAAAAATTACTACAACAATTTGCCAGTAAGACCAATGATCTTTTAGCGTGGGATTTTAAACATTTTCACTGGCTTGATATCAATCAAATTAATGGTTTTTCTGGTCAATGGAAACCAATAAATACTAAATTGGATGATCTTGCCTATCTCCAATATACCTCAGGTTCAACTGCAATGCCTAAAGGGGTAATGGTAAGTCATGCGAACATTTTATCGAATGTAGAATTAATACATCAAGCGATAGGGAAAACTTCTGGTGAACGCATGGTGTCCTGGTTGCCTCCTTATCATGACATGGGACTAATCAGTAGTTTATTTTTTCCAGTATATTGTCGGTATGCTGTTATGATGATGTCCCCTATTTCTTTCCTGCGTGATCCTTCGTTATGGTTAAAGGCCATTTCTGAGTTTAAGGGATCAATAAGTGGTGGTCCAAATTTTTCCTACGAGTTATGCGAAAAAAAGATCAATGAAAAGGATTTAGAATCCGGATTTGATTTAAGTCATTGGCGCGTTGCATTCAATGGAGCCGAGCCTATTCGTCATAGTACCCTGGAAAATTTTGCTAAAAAATTTTCTCCTTTTGGATTTAAAAAAAAGGCGTATTACCCTCTTTATGGACTTGCAGAGTCTACAGTGTTCGTTAGTGGTGAAAAAGGAAATAAAGCAGCAGCTCCTTGTTATTTGTTTGCTGAAAAAGAAAGTCTTAAGGGAAATAAAATAACCATTGCCAAAACAGAGGAAGACAAACAAGTATTGGTAGGCTGTGGCAAGCCAAAAGTACCACTTGTTATTGTTTCTGAATCGCCACGTAGAAGAGTCTGTGAGGAAGGTGAAATAGGTGAAATTTGGATAAGTGGCTCTAGTATCACCAAAGGTTATTGGGGCAAAGAGCAAGAAACTAAAGAGTGTTATTTTGCCAGATTAGAAGAAGATCCTTTGGATTATTTAAGAACCGGTGATTTAGGCTTACTGTTAAATGGAAATTTATACATTACCGGCCGCATCAAAGATTTAATTATCATTAACGGTAAAAATTACTATCCTCATGATATTGAATTAATTGTCGAGGGAAGTGACAAGGCAATTCGTTTGGGATGCACTGCGGTGTTTGCTGTTAATGGTAATGATAAAGAAGAGGTGGCTGTAGTTACTGAGTTGAAACTCAACAATGCAGCAACCTATGAGGAAATTGCTCAAAAAATTTATGAACAGATTCATTTAAATTTTAGTATTCCTGTACAAGTTATTACGTTTATTCCGCCTAAAACTATCCCTAAAACGACTAGTGGTAAATTAAGAAGAGGTTATATCAGAGCGGCTCTTGAGGCCAATGAGCTGGATGTGTTATTTAAGTGGAGTCCTAAAGGTGTACTATGAGAACTAAAACTGACATTAAAGCGATTGTCTTGGAAGATATAGAAAATTGGTTAGTGTGTCAGCTCGCTGCAGTTTTAAATCAAAATGTAAAACGAATTGACAGAGATAAGCCTTTGTATACTTACGGTATCGATTCATTGCACATGCAAACATTATTTGCGGAGATTCAAAAAGTATTTTTAATCAAAATTGATGAACATCTTATTCTGGATGAAGAAAACATCAGAGAGACGGCAGCGATTATTCAAGCGTATATGGACGAGCAAAATGTTAATCCCTCTTTAGAAATTTTCTCAGAACCGCATAAAGAAAAAAGACAGATCACCTTCAATGATAAAGAAAGCTATACGGATTTTACTCAATACCCGCCTTACCAGGAATTTAAAAAACTGCAGAATGCATTAGATAATGTTTTTTTTGATCAGCAAGAAGGAACGTCAACAGACACCTGCATTATCAATGGGAATGAAGTGCTTAATTTTACGTCCTACAACTACTTAGGGTTAAGCGCTAATTCCAAAGTAATTGGGACAGCAACAGAGGTCATGAATAAATATGGCACTTCTGTGTCAGCAAGCCGTTTGGTATCTGGAGAAAAAGTGCTTCATGCTGAATTGGAGTCTGAAATTGCATCGCTAATTGGTGCTGAGGATGCAATTGTGTTTACGACAGGTCATGCGACGAATGTAAATACTATCGCCCATTTGTATGGCCCAGAAGATTTAATTCTACATGATGAATTGGCCCATAATAGCTTGATATTAGGTGCTCTTTATTCAGGCGCTACCCGCATTGCTTTTCAACACAATGATTGGAAAAGTGTTGATAAAATTTTGCAAAGCGATCGACAGTTCTACAAACGAGTGCTCATTGTGATTGAAGGAATTTATAGCATGGATGGCGATATTCCTGATTTACCCAAGTTTATTAACATCAAGAAAAAACATGGAGCCTGGCTAATGGTAGATGAGGCGCATTCCATTGGGGTTTTAGGCAAGCATGGTGGTGGGATTCGTGAGCATTTCAATGTGGATGCTCATGCTGTTGATATTTGGATGGGAACCTTAAGTAAAGCATTTGCCAGTTGCGGCGGCTACGTGGCGGGTAAAAAAGAGTTAATTGAATATCTAAAATATACCTGTCCCGGGTTTGTCTATTCAGTAGGCATGCCTCCTGCGATGGCTGGTGCTGCTCTTGCGGCTATTCGTTTATTAAAGGAAGAGCCTGAACGAGTGGCAAGACTTAAAAATTTGAGTGCCTTAGCACGAGAAACTGCACTAAGTTATCATTTTGATATTGGTTTCAATGATTATACGCCTATCCTTCCCATTATTATTGGCGATTCAAAACAATGTATTTCTATTTCAAAACAATGTTTCCAGCAAGGGATTAACATTAAACCCATTATTTACCCTGCTGTTCCTGAAAATTTAGCGCGTTTAAGAATTTTTATTTCCGCCGAACATAAAGAAACTCAGATAGAAAAAGCATTGACTATCTTATTTAAGATAGTGAAAGCCATTAAAAATTAATCCATTGGTCTTAAGATGTGTAATAGTTATTTCTGTCTACTACAGCCTGTGCGATAATCAACGGAATTTTATATCTGAACAGTTATTATGAAATATGCTGATCTTCGCGATTTTATTGCACAGTTAGAAACTCGCGATTTGCTTAAGCGGATTGAATATCCCGTTTCTCCCTACCTTGAAATGACCGTAGTTAGCGATAGGGTGTTAAGAGGAGGAGGACCTGCACTTCTTTTTACGAATCCCAAAGACTATGACGTTCCTGTCTTAACCAATTTATTTGGAACTGTAGAGCGCGTGGCGCTTGGAATGGGCGAAGAATCTATTGCAGCTTTACGAGAGGTGGGAAAATTACTGGCTGCTTTAAAAGAACCAGAGCCGCCTAAGGGATTTAAAGATGCCTTTACGAAATTGCCCTTGCTAAAACAGGCATTAAACATGGCTCCAAAATACGTCAGCAATGCGCCCTGCCAAACCCATGTTTGGGAAAAAGACGAGGTAAATCTCTTTCGCCTGCCCATACAAACTTGCTGGCCAGGGGATGTAGCCCCACTGATTACCTGGGGATTAGTGACAACGAAAGGACCCTATCAAAATCGGGAAAACATGGGAATTTACCGACAGCAGGTGATTGCAAAAAATAAACTGATTATGCGCTGGTTGTCTCATCGAGGGGGGGCTTTGGATTATCAAGCGTGGCAGGAGGCTCATCCTAACGAGCGTTTTCCTATTGCCGTAACGTTAGGTGCTGATCCTGCCACAATATTAGCTGCGGTTACCCCAGTGCCGGATACATTGTCAGAATATGCCTTTGCTGGTTTATTACGTGGTCAGCGTACTCAACTTGTCTCTTGTCTGGGTAATGATTTACATGTCCCTGCGAGTGCGGAAATTATTTTAGAGGGATATATTGAGCCTGGATCACAAGCCGATGAAGGTCCTTTTGGTGACCACACCGGCTATTACAATGAAGTGCAATCGTTTCCCATATTTACTGTGGAGCGTATCACTCACCGCGACCGGCCTATTTATCATAGTACCTACACTGGACGACCACCGGATGAGCCGGCAATTTTAGGTTTAGCGTTAAATGAAGTGTTTGTCCCATTGCTACAAAAACAATTTCCAGAAATTGTGGATTTTTATTTACCTCCTGAGGGTTGCTCTTATCGTCTTGCTGTGGTGACCATTAAGAAACAATACCCGGGGCATGCAAAGCGTATCATGATGGCGGTTTGGTCTTTTCTCAGGCAATTTATGTACACTAAATTTGTTATTGTTTGCGACGACGATATTGATGCGCGGAATTGGCAGGATGTCATTTGGGCTATTACCACACGAATGGATCCTATGCGTGACACGGTGATGATTGATAATACTCCCATTGATTATCTTGATTTTGCATCACCCATTTCTGGATTAGGCTCAAAAATGGGTCTGGATGCCACCAGTAAATGGCCTGGTGAAACACAAAGAGAGTGGGGAAAACCCATAGTAATGACAAAGGAAGTGTTACAACAAGTTGAAGGATATTGGCCAGAGTTGGGATTAGAGCTATGAGGAAATCGATTACCGCTCAGGTTGAGCGAATAACACCGCTTACCGATAGTATTTTACAAGTTGTATTAAAACCTGCGAAATATCTGGATTATCAACCCGGACAATATTTACAACTCCTGACTCAGAGCGGGGAGCTAAGTTATTCTATTGCCAATGCCCCTTTGGGGTCACATCACTATGAATTACATATTCGTCATAGTCAGGATAATGTCGCCAATCAACAACTCTTGGCTGAAATTAAAGAAAAAGGGGAGGTCAAAATTGGTATACCTCGGGGTGATTGTCATCTTAATAAATTATCTCCCAATATACCTATTTTGTTTATCGCTGGTGGCACCGGTTTTGCACCGATTAAGGCAATGATCGAGCAATTGCTGGCGACAAATGATAAGCGTTCATTTGAATTATTTTGGGGCGCTCGCTCCCAAAGCGATTTATATATGGACGAAAAAGTAATGCAATGGCAAGCTCATGTTGAGCATTTTCATTATTTTTCCTTACTTTCTAATACGAGTAAAGAAACACTGGCCTCTGTAATTCTTGATCATCATGCTATTGATTTAAAGCAATGGCAGATAGTCATTGCAGGACCTTTTGATATGGTTTTCGCGATAAGAGATATTTTGCTTGCCCATGATGTACCGCGAGCACAGTTATTTTCCGATGCATTTGCTTTTGAAGAAATAAAAGGGAGTGAGTAATGGAAACTTTGTATCAAATTCTGGGGATTGTGGGGGCAGGACTTATTGTATGGATTTTATATCGTACCATTAAAGGGCGTCCTGAGCTGTTTACCCGAGAAAGTTTTAGCAAAAGTTTTGCTACTATGGGCTTATTAGCGCTTATTTTGATAGGTTTTATTGCCTTTCTTGTTTTTATGCTAAGGCATACTTAATTGTCTAATGCAGGCAGCTATTACTGCGATAGTTGCCCTGGTTTTCATACAGGTAATTGCGTAATTGCGGGTTATCAATAATATTTTTACTTAAGTCTATGATTAGCAAGCATTCTTCGACATAGGTCATTTGATTGCTTTCATCAACTAACAGTCGATACCATGGGTTGCGTGTTGCAAATTCACGCTTAAAAACCTGAGGATTAATACGACCAGAGGGTTGAAAAAAAGGATCAATATCAATGATGACAGCGCGATAACCCTGTTGTTTATGAATCACACAGTCGCCGACGTTGAATTTTGCTTCCTTTTTCATCATTCACTCCATATCGTTGTCAGTTCTTGCCTTTTAATGTCGATATCGGTTAGCCTCGATGATTCTTGAATGAATCTTTGGCAGCGATGAATAAGGATTTGCTAAGTTATAAGTTACGCTTCATAACAGTTGGATTGCTTGTCGCTTATACCTTCCTTCATATTAAGCTCACAGGTCGCTACATTGACGCTACGTTTCAACAGCTTTTTGAGTTTTCTGCCCGCCTACCTTTTGGACAGCGATTATTAATACCGGCTCTGGCGAGGAGTCTTGCTTTTTTTATTCCTTTGCAGGTGAATGAGATATTTTTACTGATTGAATTAATTGCAATTAGCTTATCGTATCTAGTGCTGAAACAATTAATGCGGGAAGAATTTGAGCCGCTTCAGGCTAAATTGTTAAGTTGGTTATTTATCTTGTTGCTTCCGCTTGTCACTGTAGTAAATTATCGTTTTTCTATTACTGGAGAGGCGACAGTCTATTATCCTTATGACAGCGCTTCGCTTTTTTTCATGCTCACAGGTTTATTGCTGTGCTTACGGACACAATGGCTTTATTTCATTCCGCTGGTATTTATCGCGACATTTAATCGAGAAAGCAGCTTCTTATTAGTTTTACTCATTCCAGCTACTCATTGGCAACGGTTCTCATCTATTATCAAACCGTTAATATTGTCCATTCTGGCCTACGTAATAGCCAGGCTAATTATTTTATGGCTGGTGCAGGGATTCCCTGGGGACATGATCGAGTTTTACTACAGAGCATCTCATTATACTCATTATGAAGTGAACCTCGCCTGGTTGTTTTCAAAAGAACATGTGTTGCTATTTGTCTTTTGTTTAGCGGGTTTGCCGTTGTTCTGGTTTGCTTTCTATGATTTTATACCTTTGCAATATCGGCCTTTACGTTATGTTGCACTCGGTTATTTTTTAATGCTCTTGCTTGTTGGAAACTTTATGGAGGCGCGTATATTTATAGAAATTGTTGCGCTACTTTATCTTCCGGTATGCGCCGCTGTAAGTCGTTGGCTTAAGCAGAGAGCGCCCTTTCAATCGAATAGCACCGGTGTTCTCCATTATATTGACCGCTATTTTGTGGTAGCTGTATTAGCACTTGTCATTTTATTACATACGGTAATAAATCCTGTCATTCTTTGGTTAATACCTCCCCCTTAGGCGACAAAGAAGGAACAATTGCCACCAAAAAAAGTCCTAGTTCATAGAGCAAGCAAAGCGGAACAGCCAGCATAACTTGTGATAACACATCTGGTGGAGTTAATAACATACCTAGAGTAAAGGCCGAAACAATGACATAAGGTCTTATTTTTTTGAGCAGGACAAGGTCAACCCATCCCAATCGCACCAGGACAAGACACACCAGTGGAACTTGAAAGCACAATCCAAATATCAGCAACATACGGGTAATAAAATCCAGGGCATAAGCCATATCTGGTAACAATCTGACACTAGGGGGAACGGCATTGGCAAAAAACTGGAACATGAATGGCAAGACAATGTAATAGCAAAATAGCATGCCTAGCAAAAAGAGAAGCAAACTCATCAAGAGAGCTCCGCGTAGATTATTGCGCTCATGCCTATACAATCCCGGGGCAATAAATTGCCAAAGTTGCAGTAAAGCAAAAGGGGCAGTACAAAGAAAGGCCGCATCTGCTGCAAGTTTAAGTGGAGTTAACACCGGAGACGTAATATGCGTTGCAATTAATGCATCGCGTGCCCCCAATGCCTTTAATAAAGGGGCTACCAGGGTTTGAAATAGATTATCCGCGAAGAGAAAGAATAGGAAAAAAAACAAGGTAAAGAAGCATACAACATAGACGGCGCGGCGACGAAGCTCGATTAGATGATTAAGCATGGATTTGTAATTTTCTAGTAGCTATGGCTTAAACTAACATGTCCTTTTCGTTCCTCAAAGGTTTAAGGGTTTAAAAGCGACAATACTTGTAAAGTTACCATAAACATCAAGACGTAGACTTAAAGAAAATCAATAAGTGGCGTGCTATAGTTATAAAATGTATTTTGTTAATAACAAGACTTGTATGCCAATGGTTGGTATAGCCCGAGACGTTGTATCACGTTTAATTGAAAGTGCTACCGCTAAGGAAAAAATAGATGGACTTTCCAGGGGTTTCTAAGTCACAGATAGATGAAAAATTAATTAGAGAATCCTACAAGAATTTTCAGTTTGTTATCCTGGCTGATTTCTTTGCTGTGATATTATACACAGTCCTACTATGGCCAAAAGTAACTAATCAAAAGTTAGTCATCGCCTGGTTAATTTTAATGGTTGTAGTTAACAACTGTTTGCGGGCAATGATCGTCTTTTTTTATTATCGGGAAAAAAATTTACCCACATTGCTGCACCCAGCGTTTTGGAAAAATTATTTCATCTTAAATAATCTACAATCAGGTATATTCTGGGCATTAGGAGGATTGCTCTTTTTTTATGTAGATGACCCACTTCTTCGAGTGGTAATTTTTGTCTATTTTGCGGGTTTGTTGGGTGCTCCTGCTGCTAAATTGCTAACTTATCACAGGGCTTATCTTGGTTTTATGATGCCAATTTGGCTAGTAATGCTTTTCTTGGCTGTTTCGATTACCAGTTCACTTTCAGTTATTTTATTTTTGGCAGCGCTGCTTTATGTCTCTTTGGTAATATTTGCTAGCTGGGGGGCGAATACGTTTTTGCTGAAATCAATTTATCTCGAATTGTATAGTTCAAATCTTTTGCTTGATTTAAAGCGCAGTGAAGAAAATTTTCGAAATACTCTAGAAAATGCTCCCATAGGCATGGTGATCGTATCCCCAGAAGGAAACTGCATTCATGCGAATCGAACGATGCAAGATATTCTTGGTTATAGCGATCAGGAATTAAGCAATAAAAATCTTTTGGAAATTACTTATCATGATGATGTATTAATGACCAAAGAATCCATGACAAAAATTCTTAAAGGCGATATGCGTATTTCTCATCTTGAGAGACGCTTTATACGTAAAGATGGGAGTGTTATTTGGGCGATGGTAAGTCTGTCCTTAATTCGAGATGAGCAGGGGGAACCGATTAATTTTATTTTACAAATGAAGGATGTCAGTGACCGTGTTGAAAGTGAAGAAAAAATGCGACAACTTAATGAAAAAACTCTGGAAACATTAAATGAGCTGAAATTGTTGGAACACGATGAAAATTTACTCAATAAATTAAATCGATCGTTACAAATTTGTATTTCAGCAGAAGAAGCTTATCCACGTATTCTCTTGGTCGCTCAGGATTTATTCCCGGGACTAAGTGGGGGATTAATGGTGTTTAACAAATCAATTAATCAAGTGGAAACAGTGCTTCAATGGGGAGAGCTTCAAATACTTTCGAAGTTATTTTCGCCAATGGATTGTTTTGTAATTCGTGAGGCTGACATTATCGCGGTCAATGATCCGCAGAAAAGCATTCCCTGTCATCATTATATTAAGCCCCCGCAAGGAGGCTACATTGGATTGCCTCTCATTGTGCAAAATGATCTCATTGGCGTTATTCATTTATTCGCGGGAGCCGGAAAAAAATTAACGCAACATCAACAAGATATGGCAATAGCCTTTGGTAATATTGTGAAATTAGCTTTAGCCAATATTAACTTGAGAACGTCTTTAAATGAACTTTCCCTGCACGATCCTTTGACGAATTTATACAATCGGCGTTATTTGAATGATCTTTTATCAAGAGAATTAATAAGGCTTGCACGCGAAAAAACGACATTATGTGTCGCTATGCTTGATATCGATAATTTTAAAAATTTTAATGACAATTACAGCCATTTGGCAGGTGATGAAGTTCTCAAATTACTGAGTTTATTATTAAAGAAAAATTTTCGTGATAGTGATATCTCTTTTCGTTATGGGGGAGAGGAATTTGTTGTTGCTTTATTGAATACTACAATAGAGCCCGCAGCCCAAAAATTAGATCGATTTCGTGAGCTTTTAAAAGAAACACCAATTACTTATAAAAATAAAACATTAACGAATGTGACTATCTCAATTGGCGTCGCAGAAGCCCCCAAACATGGTGGTACAATTGACGATATAATCAAGGCAGCAGACCAAGCACTCTATGCGGCAAAACAGGCAGGGAAAGACAGGGTAAAAATCTACAAAAATAATGTTTAATAACTTAGCCTAATCATTATAATTTGCTATAATTTCGGCTTTGTTTTTAGGTGAAACAAAGTGAAGCATCATCCACGTAAGCGCTTTGGCCAAAATTTTTTACAAGATAAAGCGATTATCCATAAAATCTTGAGCGCTTTGAATTTACAGGAAAATGATAACATTGTTGAAATTGGTCCTGGACTTGGTGCATTGACTGAACCTTTACTGCGGCAATTAAAGCGTTTAACTGCGATTGAAATTGATACCGATTTACAGGCTCATTTGACAGCCATGCCCGCTGCCATGAATAAACTGCATCTAATTGCTGGCGATGCATTGACCGTAGACTTTAGCCAATTGGGTAAACATTTGCGGGTAATAGGCAATTTGCCTTACAACATTTCGACACCGCTACTCTTGCATTTACTTGACTATGCCCCACTTATTGAAGATATGCATTTTATGCTACAAAAAGAGGTTGTATTACGCATGAGCGCCAATCCAGGCACGAAAGCATTCGGACGGCTGAGTGTTATGTTGCAGTACCGCTGTGATGTAGAGTATTTGTTTGATGTGCCCCCTGAGGCTTTTTATCCACAGCCGAAGGTTGATTCGGCAATAGTGCGTTTAACACCTTATTTGAATTCTCCTTATCCTGAGGTGGATGTTAGTGCTTTGGAGCCTTTAGTGGCTCAAGCTTTTTCAATGCGACGTAAAACGTTAGCAAATAATTTAAAGTCTGTACTCAGTGCAGCCCAGCTGACTGAATTAGGTATTGATCCAGGTTTGCGCCCTGAACAATTAAGCATTAAAGATTATGTTCAAATAGCGAAATTTGTGAGCAATTAGTGTAAAATAATAGTACATGCCTGATCTTGGAGGTTGATTTGTTTAACCGTTATGGAAAGAAAGCGAAGTCGCTAAACGCAAAAGCCTTGAGTGACTTAACACGCATTGTTCAAGCCCCACTTTTATTAGCTGAAGAAAAGCGAAAAGTATTAGTTACTCAAATTAAAGAGGCGAGTGCTTTGGAAGAAGCGCGCTTTGATAGTTTGTGCTTAAGTCTTATGCATAATTTTGTGAATCATTGTCAAAATTTGCCTGAGACCGCCAATAGCTATTATTCTCACCAAGGTGGTTTTTTGGATCATGCTTTAAATCGCACCGAAGCGGCGCTTTCGCTTTTTAAACAATACATCATTCAAGAAGGTCAAGCAGAACTGTCTGAAGAGCAAAAACTGTGGCAGTACGCCCTTTTTTCAGCGGCAATATTACAGGGTGTTGCCAAGCTACACATCGATTTTCAAATTGAACTTTATGATAATCATGGTCAATTCTTAAAACAGTGGAACCCTTTACTTGAAAGTTTAGTCGCTGTGGGAAGTCATTACAGTTATGAATTCCAGAAAGAAACGGATGAAGACTTTCGCCGCCGCCTTAATCTGTTATTGGCTCGACTCCTCATGCCAGCGAGTGGATTTGCCTGGATTGCCTCCCATCCGCAAGTCTTGGCAGTTTGGCTTGCCCTCCTTAATGAAGATTTACAGGGAGCTGGTACGCTTGGCGCTATTCTAATAAGAGCGAATGCTATTGCTTTGCAGCGTTATTTTAACCAAATGATGGTGCGAAATTACGGCTCACGGGGAGGACGTTACGGACGTGTTAGCACCTTTGCTGGTGGTGTACCTGAATCCATCTCCGAAATTGAGCAACAACTGGGTGTAGAGTTTATTCAATGGCTCACTAAGGCGTTGGATGCTGGCCGTATCATGGTTAATAAGTCACCTTTATTTATGGTACCCGGCGGAATGCTGATGTCGCCTGATATTTTTAAATTATTTGTGCGCGAACATCCTGAATATAAGAATTGGCAGGCTATTCAAAATGGCTTTCTGTCACTCGGTTTACATCGCCTGGCTCCGGATGGCACTATTCATTCTCGTTTCGAACAGAGCAATACACAGCAAATGCATAATGGTATTGTTTTTGCCGATTATGCGGTTGCCTTGCCTGCAAAAGTGCAGGTGAATCATTTGAATACAGGGAAATCGAGCACTATTTCAGCTACGGAACTTATTTATCAAACTCAGTTTCACAGCCATTTCACGCGTCAACAATCGAATTCAATCATTAGTCCTATTCCCCATTTAAATGCAAATGGTAAATGGCAGCCACTAACAGCACCTGCCGTGCAAACCCTGTTAAAACCGGGGGTGACTAACGGTGTCTGATTATGCAATTGGCGATGTTCAGGGTTGTTATGAACCTTTGCAACGTCTGCTTGAGCATATTCATTTCGATGAAAGAAGAGATAGATTATGGTTCGTGGGCGATCTCGTAAATCGCGGCCCACAATCTCTTGAGGTATTGCGTTTTGTAAAGCAGTTGCCTTTGACTCCTCGCATCACATTGGGTAATCATGATTTACATTTATTGAATAAACTCTTTGGTGAGCACCCCCATAAAAATGCTGATGACAGTTTACATGCAGTATTGGCTGCTAGCGATGGGGAAGAATTGGGGCATTGGTTACGTAAACAGTCTATCTTATGGCATGATGAAGAACTCGAAATTGTCATGTGTCATGCTGGAATTCCTCCTGTTTGGGATTTATCAGAGGCAAAGCGTTATGCACGTGAATTAGAGTTAACCCTATCAGGTGAAAATTATCGTGATTTTTTTTCACAGATGTACGGCAATGAACCGTCTTGTTGGGCAAATGATTTAACAGGGCTCACAAGACTTCGAGTTATCACCAATTATTTTACAAGGATGCGTTTTTGCAATAAAGCAGGTTGCTTACTCCTTGATTACAAGGGAACTATAAAGGAGGCTCCTGTTGATTATCTGCCTTGGTATGCAGTTCCTATGCGTAAATCTATTTCCGTTGATATCGTGTTTGGTCACTGGGCAGCTCTAGAAGGTAAAAGTCCAGAACCGACGATTTATGCGATTGACACAGGTTGTTTATGGGGAAGGAAGTTAACCGCATTGCGGTTACAAGATAGAAAACGATTTTCTGTTTCTGGGTTAAAAAAATAAATCTTATGAAAAGATATTTATTGCTGACAGTTGTTTTACTCATCCTGGTGATAGTCGGGTGGTTTAGCCTATCGCGATTAACACGAGAGACTATAGAAGTAGTGCATCCGGTCTATGGTAATGCCGTGCAAGCAGCCTATGCTACAGGTACGGTCGAGGCTACAGTGATGCTGCCTATTTCTACGCACATTGCTGCGCGATTAATCAAATTAAATGTTGATGAGGGTAGTGAAGTTAAAAAAGGAGAAGTGCTTGCACAATTGGAAGATGAGCAATTACAACAATCGTTAGTTGAACTAAAAGAAAGAGAAGACTTAGCCCGAAAACGCTTTCAGCGCAGTTCTACCCTGGTCACGAAAGGGGTTATTTCCAAAGATGAATACGACAGAACCCTTTCAGAATGGAATGAAGCCCGTGCAGCAGTTCAGGGCGTAGAAGCACAGATCAAATATTTGAAACTCACTTCGCCGGCTGATGGTCGAATTATTCGTCGGGATGGTGAAATTGGCCAATTAATTCCTGCCAATCAAGCTGTATTTTGGCTATCTTGTTGTGCGCCACTGCGAATTTCTACCGAAGTTGACGAAGAGGACATTGCTGAGGTTCGTGTAGGACAAAAAGTATTAATTCGCGCGGATGCTTTTCCTGGTCGGATTTTTTATGGCATCGTACAAAGTATCACGCCCAAGGGTGACCCCATTGCTCGAAGTTATCGGGTACGAATTCGTTTTGTAGGAAATACCCCTTTATTAATTGGGATGACAGCGGAAACCAATATTATTTTACACGAAAAAAAGAATGCCTTATTAATTCCGGTAACGGCGGTTGTGGAAAATAAAGTTTGGCTAGTGAAACGAGGTCGCTTGGTACACTCGCCTGTTTTGATTGGCGCAAAAGGGTTTAAACAAATTGAAATAATAAAAGGAGTTGAACCACAAGATTTGGTGGTGTTGCGAGCTACCCCTGAACTAAAGCCAGGGGCGCGTGTCAATACTATTCTTGTCGAACAGGAAAAAGAATGAAATTATTTCTAAGCATTGCTTTAAAGCATTTGCTGTCGCGGAAACGACAAAGTTTAGTCTCGCTTATGGGAATTATTCTAGGTGTTGCTTTCTTTTTAACAATTTCCTCATTAATGCAAGGATCAGAACAAGACTTTATCCGTCGCCTTATTGATAATTCACCACATATTACTATTGTTGATGAGTATCGCAATCCCCGCCTGCAGCCTATTCAACAACTTTATAATGAAGGCGTTATAGAGATTCGCAATGTGAAACCTCTGACTGAAACGCGTGGCATACGTGGCTATGAACAAATTATGAAGTATTTGCATACTTTTCCGGGCCTCCTTGCTTCGCCAGTGTTGGTGGGACAAGCATTAGTTAGTTTTGCAGGTAGAGATGTTTCGATTACTTTAAATGGCATGATTCCAGAAGAGATTAAAAAAGTATCGACGATAGAAAATTATATGATCGCCGGGACAATTGATGATTTAGTGATTAACTCCGATGGAATTGCCGTTGGCAGTGAACTGGCTCGAAAATTATCATTGAAACTTGGCGATAATATTACGGTGACAGCTCCTGCAGGACAGGTGCGGGTTTTTAAAATTCTTGGAATTTTTCGCACAGGCCGTTCGGATTTTGACACCAATCAAGCATTTATTAGTATTAAACGTGCTCAGGCACTACTCAATCGTACTCATCGAGCAAATAATATTATTATGAAATTGACTACTCCTTATCAAGCACATGCGATTGCCGCGCAAATTGAAAAGCAGGTTGGTTATCAAACGCTATCTTGGCAAGAAAAATCAGAGGACATACTCAATACATTGGCCATACGAAACATCATTATGTATAGCGTAGTGAGTGCAGTACTTATTGTGGCTGCATTTGGTATTTACAATGTGATTTCAACTGTGGTGATGGAAAAACATCGCGATATAGCCATTCTTAAATCAATAGGGTTTCACAAGAGTGATATCCAACTCATTTTTATCATTCAAGGTTTTCTACTTGGATTGGTTGGTTGTCTGCTAGGGCTACCGCTTGGAAGTGGGCTTATGTACAGTCTGATGCAGATAAAATTTAAACCCCCGGGTAGTACGGAGGTTATTGGTATGCCTCTGGACTGGAGTTTCCTGCATTTTCTTATTGCTGCTACCTTTGCGATGACTGCCGCTATGGTGGCGGCTTTACTGCCGGCACGCAAAGCGGCCTTGGTTCAGCCTGTTGATATCCTGCGAGGAGGATTATAATGCCTGTATTAATAAGGACTGAACAGCTTACCCGACGCTTGGCAGGCGAAGTACCAATAACATTGGTCGCCGATATTGACCTGGAAATTCAGGTTGGTGAATTCATCGTGATCATGGGGCCCTCTGGCTCAGGTAAATCCTCCCTACTTTATTTACTAGGCCTATTAGATAGACCCACTAGCGGTGAATTATGGTTTTTAGGTGAGAATACCGCAAATTATAATGAGAATAAGCTGGCTGATGTACGCCTGGCTCAGCTTGGTTATGTCTTTCAGTTTCATTTTTTGCTTCCAGAGTTTAGTGCCCTTGAAAATGTCATGCTCCCTATGCAGCGTTTGAGGAAATTGTCACCAGAAGCCATTAAAGAGCGTGCCAGTCAATTATTAGTAAGTTTGGGTTTAGGAGATCAACAACATAAACTTCCAAAGCAACTTTCTGGCGGGCAAAGTCAACGTGTTGCAATTGCCCGAGCACTCGCGAATGAGCCGCAGCTAATTTTAGCGGATGAGCCTACTGGAAATCTCGATACAGCTTCAAGCAAGAATGTAGAAATAATCCTGCGAGAGCTTGCTCATCGACAGCAGAGAGCTGTTGTCGTCGTGACCCATGAACCTGGTTTTGCAGCATTAGCTGATCGAGTGATTCATATCGTAGATGGTAAAATCCAGTAATTTATAATCCCTTCCTCATTTCACGCCATTCAAATTTATTTCCAAAAAACTTTATTAGTGAGACGAAACCTGATGTAATTTCGTACAGTGCTCTTTAAATACTTAAATAAATTTAGGATTGAATAAGTGAATAAACTTTTATTGCTGTTGGTCATTATCTTTTGCAATTTTCAGGTGATTGCTAAACCTCGTTTTGTCCCTGCAAAACCATTATCTGCGACACATTATGAAATTGATGGTCCGGCTTTGTGTGCAACAGCCAAAGAAACATTAGCTTATCTAAAGAAAGGCAAACAATATGATTCGCGTGTTATCCATTCAGGTAAGGCTCTTAAGATTCCGTTAGCACGTGTGAAAGCTACCTTGGTGTTTATCTGTAAACATCAAAATGAAATGAATAATCCTGCATTTGTTAAAAAGCATTTTGACTTCGTTCGTTGGTATCCAGATGTTGAGCAAGCAAAGCCTCTTAGGAGATCTAAATCACTGATTGCTAATTTACCCAACGATAAAATTTTAATGACCAAATACTATGTACATCGTGCGAGGGTTTCAAAACAGCCTAGCACGGCTTACCCGCTTGCACTGTATGCTCTACCAAAAGATGAAGCATTGTTAACACTTGAAGAAGCCGAGGCTAAACCCGAACTTGTTCGCTTTCATTATGGAAAACAAGACATATTAAAAGGTGCATTAGCTAACAAGCAGGTTCCTGTTTTAGCGTATTTAAATCGTGATGATTTGGAAGCTGCGTTAATGCAAGGCACCGTGGTAGCCGATTTTGGTGATGCCAGGCAGCCTGTGAAAATCTTTAATGTTCATCGTTGCAATAATATTCCTTACGATAAAGCCAAAAATCCCTATCAACAGGAGCGCTACTGGTATTTTAAATCCGTAGATGGCATAAAAGGTTATGGTAAAGATGCAGAGCATAAGATTACTGTGAATAGTGGAGTCACGTTTGCTGGTGATCTTGAGCAATTGGGTTTGGGAAAATTGCTGATGGTGCAATATCCTAATCAAACAGGAAACATTGTGACGCGAGCCGGTATTTTGGCGGATACCGGAGGTGCATTTGCAAATAATCTTTATCAAGTTGATTTTTTAACGGGAAGTTATGCGGGGAAAGACGCGTTTTATCAGGCAAATCGTCATTTACCTAATTATGTAGTGGCTTATTTCATGGTATTAAAAAAATAATATGAAAATCACTCGATTCTTTTTATTCTCCTTCTTCATAAGTTCTCTGGGGCACGCTTTTTCTTGTCATGATGCACAAGTGATTCATCAAGCACCCATTCAATTTGATGAGGAGCGCATTGCCTTAACGCAGCAATATCAATTGACTCATTACGGCATTGATTCCAAATCGATTGAAATTGAACCGCGAATGATTGTGTTGCACTGGACTTGTATTGCCAGTTTAGAGGCTACTCTTCGTGTCTTTAACCCACCTACTTTTCCTCAAAGTTCACCACGCATTAAAGAGTTGCCTGGGAATTTAAATGTTTCAAGTCATTTTGTAGTCGATCGCGATGGCAGTATTTATCAGCTTATGCCTGAAAACTGGATGGCAAGGCATGTTATCGGCTTAAACCATTATGCAATTGGTATTGAGAACATTGGTGGTGTTGATAGTGTGGATGATTTAACTGAAGCACAGGCACAAGCCAATGCATTCTTGGTCTGTCATCTGAAGAAAAAATATCCAGAGATAAAATATGTGATTGGTCATAAGGATTATTTAAATTTCAAAAATACCGAATTATGGCTCGAACTAGATCCAAACTATCAAACGGATAAAGACGATCCCGGACCTTCTTTTGTGAATAAGGTGATTAAATTGGTCAGTCAGAGCCAAGCTAACTAAATGCCCCAATTACTCTGAAGACGAAATGAATGAATAGCAGGATAAAAATAAAGGGTATAAGCACTGACATAAAGCTTCTGTTAATCGGTTTTTTTCCAGTATTCATATTCACATCCAGACTATTCGGAATGTTTGAATCGTAAAACGTATCTCTATCCACAATTATCGCTTGTGGTGGAAGTTGAGGCGATTCAGGAGTTAGGCTCGTTGTTTTTTTAACTGCTGTACCGATAGCTAAAAATTCAATTAATCCATTGCCTAGTTGATAAACATAGGTTTTTACGCCAATAACATCGTCTGCCCCGATGGCTTTCGCTTCAGCGTTAATAATGGCTAGTGCGTTTTCGCGGGCATCATAAATCAGACGGGTTAATTCATTAATCTCACCCCGTATAAATGATTTTAACGTCGAGGTAAGGCCGCCAACAAAACCTAAAGAATAAACAGAGGTTCCCAACAATAGTTTTAGTGGCATGTAGCCCTTACTGGCCATATTCCACATTTCGATATTGGTCATATCGCTACTGATAGGCTCATCTGCTTTATCACCCGGCAATTTCGGATTGTGAGAGGCCGTGCCTAGCATTAGCATTTCATTAACACCGCCAAAAGGAAGAATTGTAGTTCTAATACCAAGAACAGCATTGGCTTTATGTTCTTTGGCATGAGCGATAATACGGCTTAGTGCCAGATGTCGTGTATGGTTAAAAATATTCGAATATTCTTTAATCTCACCGCGTGCCAGTGTTTTCAAACTACCAAGAATTCCGCGACCGATTCCCATAGAATAGGCAACATTACCAAACGCAAAGCAAATGGGCTTAAAGCCTACATCCAATTGAGCATAAAGCTCCTGACCATCAGCAGATGTTGAGAATTTATTTAAAGAGGTGGTTCCATTGGCATGTATTCCAGAGCCAATCGCTAAAAATTCAACATTCCCACTATGGAAAATGAGCTGACTGTCAACACCGGTGACCCCAGTTGCATTGTAGTTTACTGCTTCTTGCAACATTCGCTGATAAGCGGTTTTTCTACCATCTTCAATCAGTTGAGTAATCTGGGTTAACTCACCCCCAAGCATCGCCTTCAAACCAGTGCCGACGCTACGGATAAGTCCTAGTGAATGAACGCTATTACCAACAACAATGTTACCCGGAGCGTAACCTTTTTCTGCTAAACAATAGATTTCATTGCCTGACAATCCAGTTGTAACAGCCATAGTATTACCCTCTCCATGGATTTGTTAAACACAGTATAGAACTAGTTCAGGAAAAATGCTTGAATATTAATAAATTTCACTCACTGGCGAGTGAATGTTGTACAGGATTTTACAAAAATGTCTCTTCTTATTGAAACGGACAATCTTATTCTTAGACCGCCACAAGCTGGCGATGAGCTCCCTCTTAATCTAGCGATTAAAGAATCATTACCTGAACTAGCTCGTTGGATGCCATGGGCCTCGGATTCAAGTTTGGAAATAACAAAAACATTTATTGATGAAAGCATTGCCAATTGGGGGACTCCTCGTCAAAAAGAAATGCCTTTCATCGTTTTGCTAAAACAAGAGCTGCGTATTATTGGTGCTAGTGGCTATAATGATCAAAGCGACCCTTCAGTGCCCTATTTTGAAATTGGGTATTGGATACATAGTCATTATGTGGGGCGAGGATTAGCTACGGAACTAAGTATTGCGTTGACTCGTTATGCATTTGACTATTTGCATGCAGTAAGAGTGCAAATTTGTTGCCAGGCAGAGAATAATGCCTCGTTGAGGGTCATAGAAAAATGTGGGTATCATTTTGAAGCAAGACTTCATAATCAATGTCTGGATTTAGTAACAAGAAAACCCACAGACAGGCTGGTTTTTGCTTGTTTTGACACGCAAAATCTTCCCTCGAGATATATTAAATTTGCTGCATAATTTGAGTTTTTAAGTTTGCCTTAAGTCTGATTTTGCTCTATTTCTTAAAGAGGATGATGAAAAAAGAGCAATTTGGTTTTATAAGGAGATAACTATGCTTAAATATATCATTGCCTGGTTATTAGGAGTTCCATTGAGTATATTGGTATTAATTTGGTTAGTTTCCCATATTTTCTGATGGCCAATTTTTTTAATCTAAAACAAGGAATGTTACTATAATCAATGAACCAACTCACTGTCATCATACTTTCAAACGAATTTCCTGGAGTGCAGTTTTAGTAGGTGCTCTTGTAAGTTTAGGTTTAGGCTTTTTGTTAAATTTATTTGGTATTGCAATAGGCTTAAGTCTTTTTACATTGAATCAGGAAGGCGCCACCGTTTTAGCGGTGGGTGGTTTACTTGGTCTTTTAATCGGTATTATTGTTTCCATGCTGGTAGCAGGCTATGCCGCAGGTTATCTTGGTCGTTTATAGTGCCCTAAACGCAACCTTGGCATTCTCTATGGTTTTATTACCTGGGTTTTGTCCTTATTACTAGCAGCTATCATGGCAGGGCATATGAGCAACTATGTTTCGAGTTACACCAATGATGTAACTAAAACCTAGCAACAACAGCTCAAACAGGTCAAACAACTATTGCTGATAACGAGGCAACTAAAACTAATGAAACAGCAAACGAACCTGCTACTTCCAAGCAAACTAATTTACCGCCCTCAGTTACACGGGACAACTTGGTGTGGGCAGCGTTCATAATATTTGCTTTGTTTTTTATTGGCGCAATATCTACTTGCATCGGTGCCTGCTGGGGAATGAGTTGTAGAAGAGAAGAAGAATAAATCCGCAATAAAGGCCGAATAACTTCGGCCTTACCTACCTTCTATACTTAAAAAAAGGACTTAAAAAATAGGAGGAACTATGGATAAGTTAAATGGCGTTAGGGTGGCTATCTTGGTTGCCAATGGATTTGAACAAGTCGAGATGGAAGAGCCACGACAAGCCCTGGAAAATGCAGGGGCGGAAACGGTTTTGATTTCTCCTGAAAAAGATCAGGTGCAAGGTTGGAATCATTATGAAAAAGGCGATTTCTTTCCTGTTGATGTTGCTTTGGATGAGGCTAAACCTGAGGATTTTGATGCCTTACTTTTACCGGGGGGAGTAATTAATCCAGATCGATTACGTACTTTTCCTAAAGCTGCTGCATTTGTTAATTCAATAGATGAACAAAATAAACCGATTGCCGCGATTTGCCATGGGCCTTGGCTGCTTATTAATGCTAAAGCTGTTAAAGGACGTAAATTGACATCGTGGCCATCTATTAAAATTGATTTGCAGAATGCGGGTGCAGAATGGGTTGATCAAGCAACTGTTTGTGATCATCAATTATTAACCAGCCGCAAGCCAGATGATATTCCAAAATTTAATGAAGCGATGCTAAATTTGTTTCAAAAGAATGGACATTAATAAATTCACATCCAATGAAGCAAAGATTTATCAATTGCTTCATTTGATACCTTTTTAAATTTAATATTATAAGAAGGCTATACGGGAATAACCTGAAGTATTAAAAGAATTAACAAAATAACAATCAATAGTCCTACAATCCCAGATGGACGATAGCCCCAATTTCTACTATAGGGCCATGCTGGAGCCAGACCTGCTAAAAGCAGAATAAGAATTAATAATAGAATCAGACTCATTTTAATCTCCCTTTAAGCGAGTTTATTACACATATTTACTTTAATTATAGTAAATCGTCTTTTTTCTTTTTGGTTTAGGTTAAAAAATTCATGATTATTATGAGGTTATTGCCTGGCTTAATAATTATTTAATTATTGTGCATTATGATTAATATATTGTTATGAATTTATCCTGTCACTATGCAACCAACGCATGTCATAAAATCAACGCTGGCACAACTTAAAGAAGCTCATAGTAAGCGCATTGAACGTATAGTATGCAGTGGTGGAGGTGCTAAGGGCGTAGTCTACCCCGGATCTTATAAAGCCATGGAGGACACGGGTGTCTTCAAAGGCGTGCAGACACTGTCAGGCGCTTCAGCTGGAGCAATAACCGCTACAATGATGGCATTAGGTATGCCCTCCTCCGAGTTTCGTAAAAAATTACTGACAACGAATCTTAAAGACCTAATGGGTACTACTGTTGGCACAATTTTTGGTAAAAACGCCCCAGGCATCGCTTTTATCACTAAAGATGGGAAGCCACTGGAAGAGTTTATTCGAGAAGGTATTATTACCACGATAAAAGAGAAGCTATTAACATTTGAAAATATAGAAAAAATTACGGACAAAGAATTACAACAATTATTGGATAAGCTTAAAACTTCATCGCCCTCAGTCACCTTTGGCGATTTAGCCGTTCTTAATCGTCATTTTCCTGAACATTTTAAGAGTTTGACGATGCCAGCTGTTAAGTTTCCTAGCGGGAAAGTGCAAATTTTTAGTAGTGAATTAACTCCCGAAGTTGAAATTGCTCTGGCTTGTCGTGCCTCAGCTTCAATTCCAGTCATTTTGGAACCTGTTACCATCGTTGTTGATGGCGCTGCGCAGCAATTCGTTGATGGCGGAGTTTATGATAATTTGCCGACGGATTATTTTGACTTGCAAGCTGATACAAGAACTTTTGCAAGAAATACCAGGCCTGAACAAACGCTCGTTTTTGCTTTTGGGGAAGGGTTAGATAATAAAACCAATCAAGTATTTCAAGCACTTTATGGTACGCGCTGGGATGAAGTTGTCGATAATGAGCTATTGGCTGATTTAATGAGGGCTGCAATAGTTGTTGCCAAAAGAGTGATTGAGTCTGGAGACAGATTAGACCCTACTGAAGAAGCTCAGCTACTAAGTCAATCCATTAAATTTGTTCTAGATCAACACGTTAAGCAAAACGCAATGACTATTGACGAGTCTAAAGCCATTATGACGGCGATGAAAAAATCAATAAATAGTATTTTACTAAAACCTCAAGATTACCAAGCATTTTGGGATTCTTATCAGCAAAAAGGTGATGAAGAAAGTAAATTGGCATTGTTAGCCAATATCATTAAGGAAAAGATGAAACCTATTCTCTATGATGCAGGTATTATCGAGCAATTGAAGAGAAATACCTTAGTCAGAGTTCTCGGTGATTTCATCGCCCCGTACAGAAATACTGACCAGAAAGAGATTGGTTATCAAAAATTACGTGCGCAATATGCATTACGTACCGTGGAATTGCGCGTCGGGGATATTAAAACTACTGACTTTGATGAGGCGACTAAGGCGGCCCGCGTGATGGATACTTTAGGGTATCTTGATACTATCAATCATATTACGAATCATGAATTACACGATCCTGAAGTTTTTAATACAGGAGAATTTTACCTCGATATTGTAACGAATTTTGATGCGATTTATAAAGCAGTGCTTGCTGGGGCAGGAAAAGAATTGGAACGCGACAAATTAATGCAGACGATTAATACTTTACAAAATCAATTAAGAATAGAGGGTAAATCTGAGGAAGATATCGCTAGAAATGTTTATCAGCTCATCAAAGACAAAGTAGAGGAGAATTTGGATTCGGCACAAGCATTTGCCTTGTCTCGAGCTGTGGAATATCGTAATGGCGTTTTAACTGCACAAGAACTATTTAAAGAAACCTACGAAGAGGGATTTAAGAGAAGCGGCACCTTTGCCATGTCTAACATTACCGGAGAGCGTATTTTAAGGACCGGTTCTTTGCATGAAGCTTTAAAAGGGAAGGACATGTTTGAGTTATATCGTAATCAATCTCCTCATAATGGCATGACTCGGACAGATAAAGTATTTGCATCATTAGAAAATTTGACTTCCTTTCGTGGAGCCTATGAAACTGCACCTCAAGTTGAACAAGGAAAAGGTTTTAAGTCTGATTTATAAATTTTTTTATTGGATATCCTTATAAAATTGCTCATTCACTCAAGGTTTAGAAAGCCCCAAATTTTAAAAAACGTCAATTTAGGCCGTTATTAGGCCGTAATGAATATTTTTAATCCATATGATATACTCTCGCCGCCACAAGTCCGTGGAATAACATTGGAGATTTACTATGAAGTTAGCGAAATTCGCCATCTTATCGATGATAGTGAGTGGAAGCTTGGCGGCTCAGGATATTAAAATTGTTGGGACAGTGACCAAAACAGCTAAAGTCCCCGTGACTAAAAATAAAGCTGCAACTAAAAATATTACTAACGCAGCCACGAACATAATCAAACAAATTAAATTGTTAAATGTCCAACTCTCAGCGAAAGCGAAACAGAATCTTGCCATGCGAGCTAAAAATGCGCTTTCTCATACTCAGCAATTTGCTCTCAGTGCTACTGCTGCTTCAGGAGATTCAGTACAACTTGGTATGAATGATGTTCCAGTGTTAGATCAGGGAATGCATGGTACTTGTGTAACGTTTGCCACAACTGCTGCAATTGATGCGGCTTTAGGGAAAGGCGATTATGTGAGCCAGGTATGTCAACTGGAACTTGGTAGCTATCTTGAAAAGACCGGTTACAGCATGAGTGGATGGGAAGGTTCGTTAGGGCGCATAGTGCTTAATCAAATGGATGTTTTCGGGATTATCAGCAAAGAACAGCAAACATCACAAGGTTGCGCTGGTGTTACTGAGTATCCGACTCGAGGTAGCGAGCCTAATGTACAAATGACTCCGGATGAATATCACCAGATGAGTGAAAATGTCGGTGAGCAAGTCGCCTGGTCTCCTGTATTAGATATCTTTGATGCCATATCCGATCGCGTCGATACCAATAAAGTGGTTGCTGACGTAAAGCGTATTTTGAAAGCAAACGATAGACTGACTTTCGGCGTTTTATTGTTGGATTTTGATTTAGGATTTATGGGTGCTGTGGGTAGTCATAATGCTACGTTTGACAGCTGGGTATTGACGCCAGAAATCGCAAGAGACGTTTATTTAAGACCTAATTTTGGTGGTCACGAAATGGTGATTACAGGATATGACGACAATGCTGTTGCCACTGACGATAAAGGAGTTGAACACCGTGGCTTATTTACTTTACGTAATTCGTGGGGTGATAGCGTAGGTGATCATGGGAACTTCTACATGTCTTATGATTATTTTAAATTGTTAGTAATTGAAGTACAGCGTATCCGCAACTTAGGCGCTTCAGAAGAGTAACTTCTGAAGGGCTATCTATCAGGAGATTAATTTCTCCTGATAGATAATTCTAATTTTCAATCACTTATAGAAATCCCAAGTATCAATCAAGTTCTGTCACTTCAGAATTTACTTTGCATTTTTGCCACACTGAAAATAAACTAAGCAGCTATTTTCAAGGATGCGAGAATAAGATTTGCAGCTACCCGGTTATGCCGTTAACGTCGTCGGTTGGTTAGCAGCGCTAATTTTGCCTGCTTCCCTCTTTATCTTATTAAAAGGGGCAATGATAAATTGGGCGTGTACCAATTTTGTAGTTCTCTTTTCTGCTGCCTTGGTGATGTGGGTTTTCCGCCTTCTTCCTGAATATGTTCCTGCGATATTTATGATTTTGGCAACCATTATTCTAGGATTAGCGCATCAAAATGTTTTGTTATCAGGGTTTAGCTCAGACAGTTTTTTCCTGGCCATGGGGGTTTTTGGTATTGGTGCTGTTTTAGTTAAATCGCGACTATTTTATCGTTTATCCCTACTTATTTTAAATCATTTACCCAAGCATAAAATTTTATTACAAATGGTTCTTTTTACCATTGGTGTTTTACTGACGCCTGTAATGACTGCTCAAAGTGCTCGGGTGTCTTTAATTATTCCCTTGTTGGAAGATATGCGTAAAACATCAGGTCTTAAACCATGCAGCACTGCCGCTAACAGTCTTGCTTGTACTGCATTTCAAGGTTGTATTTTACTTTCGGTAATGTTTTTAACAGGTAAATCCAGCAATTTTGTTCTCTTTGGCATGCTCCCTGAGCAAACTCAGTGGCAATACGGTTGGCTAAATTGGCTTTTTGTGGCTTCTGTACCTGGTATTTTTTTAACGATAAGCTTCTTTTTTCTCAATAGCCTTCAATTCCGCAATCAGGATGCTTTGCAGGTGAATCGTTTGATGATCTGGCGCGAATTGCGGCTATTAGGCAATTTAACCCCGCATGAATGGGCCGCAATTCTGAGTATTATTGCATTAATTTTAGGTTTGGCGTTTTCGTCCTGGCACCAAATTCCGAGTGCCTGGGTGAGTTTTACCATCTTTTTCGTATTACTTACCTCCGGTGTATTAAATAAAGAGGATTTCAAAAATGGAATTAACTGGCCTTTTTTATTTTATCTGGGTGCAATTATTGGCATTATGCGCTGTGTACAAGAAATTGGTATAGAAGCCTGGATAGTGACTTATTTATCCTGGCTTAGTGATATTGCCAACGAGCAACAGGTACTATTTATTACTTTAGTCTACGCGATAAGTTGGTTAGGGGGGTTACTTTTTGGAACTATGGCAGCACCGGCATTGATGTTTACTTTATTAATGCCTGTTGCAGAGCAGGCTTTATTAAATGCCTGGTTAATTGCATTTGTCATTTTAATGGCTACTGAGGCTTGGATTTTCCCGTATCAATCAAGCTATTACTTATGTTTTGAAGAGTGGATCCTCGAAACGCAGGCTTATGATTTACGCAAAATTTTATCGTTGAATGCTTGGTTCTCTCTGGTTAGACTCGGGGCCATTTTATTAAGCATCCCTTTTTGGCGTAGAGTAGGTGTGTTATGAGTTCCAAACACTTAACCACGTTTTGTACAGGGCTTTTTTTATTGACGGTTTTTTGTTTTCTTGCTTATCAGCATCAGCACAAGCCCCGTATTTTTATACTGCATAGCTATAATGCCAGGATGCCTTGGGTACAAAGTCTTAATGAAGGGGTTAGAAAGATTTTAGGCGATAAGACTTACATAAGCTTACGTTATTTTTACATGGACACGCGCCGCCATCATTCAAAAGGATATCGGGAACGAGTTCGTAGAGAATTAGTTGATGCTATTAACGCTTGGCAACCGGATATTCTTATTGCATTTGATAATGATGCACAAAATATGGTAGTGGAAGAATTTCACTCACCCGGTAAACTTAAAATTATTCTGGCTGGAATTACCAACAGTAAGCGTTGGCTAGAATATGAGAAAATACCGCATGTCACTGGAATCACCGAACAAATTCCTGTTAAAGCAATTGGCGAAATTTTATCGCTTATTTTTCATAATCAAAAAAGAATTTATTACTTATCTGACAATTCTGAAGCAGCAAAAACATTGGATAAAGATATCGCAAAACAAGATTGGGGAAGTTATGAGTTGGTTGCTCATAAACGTGTAGATACCTTTGCGCAATGGCAGAATGCTGTCGAAGACGCTCAGCAAAATGCGGACATCTTATTAGTCTCTATTTACCATGCAATTACTGATGGTAAAAAACGAATCAAATCACGGTATTTGGTGAACTGGATGAATGAACATAGCAACATTCCTGTAGTGGGGGTTTATGAATCGTTTATTATTGATGGCGGGATTCTTGCCATTGCTATTTCCAGTTTAGAACAAGGCTATACTGCAGCATGGTTGGCGTTAAATGTGCTTGAGAAAAAAATATCCATACAAGATATACCTTTATTGCACGGCAAAACATTTTCGCTGTTTATTCATAAGGAGGTTCTACAAAATCGCTTTCCTTCGGTGCATATTCCAGTGATTATTGATGCATTTTCTAAATCGCACTGGACGTTAGATGCGCTAAATACACCTGAATTAGATTTACCTAGTATTGAAAAATTACGTTCAAAAAAAATTTAATCGTTTGATTGCTCTATTTCCGAAAAGGCAATGACTCGGTTTCTGCCATGAGCTTTGGCAAAATATAGAGCCTTGTCAGCTAACTCGGTGAGTTCGTCTTTATTTCTGCTATCTTTAGGAAAAACTGCAATACCAATAGAAACAGTGAGTGGTATTACGGGTTGGGCACCGTATTTAATTTGTAATTTAGAGATCGTGGTTCTAATTTGCTCCGCGCGTTTCTTAGCATTCGCTAGGTCGATGTTGTGAAGCATGATAAGAAACTCCTCACCCCCGTAACGTGCAGCGATATCTCCTTGACGTGTGCAATCCTCCAACACTTTCCCGACTTCCCGTAGACTTACATCGCCGGCATCATGACCATAATTGTCATTAATTTTTTTGAAATGGTCGATATCTAGCATCATTAATGCAAAAGAAAATTTACTTCTCTCTGCTTGATGGATTTGTTTAAAGAGCGCGTCTTCTAGATAACGTCGATTATAAAGACCAGTAAGAGAATCACGAATAGATTGATAGCGTAGATTTTCCCGCAAGCGTACATTTGCCAGTGCAAGGGCAGTTAATTCAGTAAAGGCTGCAATGATTAACCTTGTTTCTTCATTTAAGATGAACTTTGCTTCGGCAATTTCTATATAAAGAAGGCCATAAATATCATTTTTAGCCATAAGTGGGACACAAATAAATGTCGGAGGATGCTTGCTAGTGATTTGAATATGCTCGCAAACTAACTCTTTGTCTGCCTTTTTAATTTGATGAATTCGTCCAAGCCGTATACCCCAACATTGATCGGGTGTTATAAGTTGGTCTTGTGTATGAGGCTGCCCCCAACTGCTCGCTTTCTCAAGATAATTTTTCGAAGGGTGCATAATGTATAAATAGCCACTGCTAAAAGCCAATAATGCCTGAGCATATTTTGCCATTACTTTACTTAGTTCTTCTTGCGAATTGGCAGCTAACATGATATCGCTCATGTCCACAAGCAAGGTTATTTGTTCATTCTTAAGCTGTAGTTCCTTCATACCCTCTGCCAGTTTTTTATAAGAGTCTTGGAGTTGAGAGTGTTCTTGTACTCGACTTGTGATGTCACGAACATTGTGCACCAAACCTTTATTCTCGTTTTGTTCATTTTTTATTTGAGTGGCACTAAGTTCATAAATAGTTTTACCATTTTCATGCTTAAATTCCAGGAGCTTTGTGCTTTCGTCAGGTTGTAGCGATTTTTGCCAAATTTCTAATAAATGTTGTCTATCCTGTGGGATACCGGACAAAGCTTCCTCAAGGTTCATACCGACTAGCAATGATTTACCAAATAATCGTTTAAATTCTTGCTGATAGGCTTCATTAAAGATTTCAAAGCGATTTTTTGCATCAAGTGCAGCTATCATGTCATTGGTGCTTTCAATGATTTGACGCAGATGTATTCTTGTAGTGCGATTTTTATGCTCAATAATCTTACGATTAATTAATTCAATATTAGCTAATGTAAAGGGAACTATTAAAAAGATAATACTCAAAATACTACCAACAATTAATAAAATGTTACCAAGCTTGGTATTTTGTAGAGTGTGGTTATTCCTTTCACTCAATAAAATCTCCTCAACAGAGATAATTTCTTGACCCAAGCCCTTTGCGGCACTTGAAATTTCACTGCCACGATTAAATAAACTAAGACCCTCAGGAGTATTTAATTGATTGTTAGCTTTTAATTGCGTGACTTGTGCTAATAGTTCAAGCCTTTCTTTGATCAAGGCTTTATAGCGTCGGACTTTTTCATTTTGTTTGGCATTATCTTTGGTGAGGACTGATGCTATTTGTAAAGTATCTATAAGAGTAGCTTTGCTAGAATTAATTTCTCTTAAAAAATTTTTATCACCAGATACCAAATAAGCACGTTGATCGGATTCAATTTCTGCCAGGTAATATAGGGAAACATTAATTTTTCCAATCACTTCGTAGGTGTGATTGACTAAGCGATTTGCCTCAATGAGGTTTTTTAATTGCGAGTAGGAGAGATAGCTTACGACGCTTAAAATCAATAAAGCTGTAATAAAAAGAAAATTTAATACCACCTTATTAAGTTTAATGGGTCTTATTGTTTTGAGCATAACTTTCCTAAATTTATACCTATCGTAAAATATAGCAAATTTGGGGCAATGAAATTAAGTAGAATAGAATATTGATTATCAAAAGGTTAGCTATTTTAAATAGGCAAGTGGGAGTTCTGACCATTTTGTTGTATAGCTTGGTGTCTTTAGTTGTCTTTTCATTGACCAAGGTTTTTGCCAGCCTTGAGCTGCCAAGCGAATGGTTTGGGTACCGTATTTTGTGTTAATACCCTCCATTGCTTTCATGATTTTCTCAGCTCTCAAAATTTCTTCATCCGTAGGTTGATTAAAAATATCCATTTGTTGATATTGCTTGTTGATTAGATCGGCGAATAAGACACCACATTTGTAATACGATATGCCTTTTTTATAAATTTGGTCTAAACAAAGTTTGGCCATATGTGTTAAATAACGAATGTCATCTGTGGGATTAATTAGACGAAAACCAATTGAATTAGAATATTGCGGCAAATCATGACGAAAAGAGTTTGAGCGGATAAAGATAGACAAATGTTGAGTTATTAACCTTTGTTGGCGCATTTTTTTCCAGGCTATCCCACAATGATGACTAATAGCCTCCTTAAGCGCGCTATGTTCTGATTGTAATGTGCCAAAAGAACACGAAGACATAATTGACTGTTTAGGTTCAATCACCTCAAGCTCAAGGCAGGGTTTACCCGCCAACTCCAAGGCCGTGCGTTGCAAGGTTACATTAAATTTATCTTTAATCAGTCGAGGATTCATCGTTGCTAATTCATAGGCATTCGTGACGCCTAAGCCTGCCAACTTCCTACACCATTGACGACCCACACCCCAAATGTCACTCACCGCCAATTGAGATAGCCAAATAGTCTCCTGACCTGTGATATTAAATACCGGGCAGTCTAATTTCTTTTTAGCAATATGATTGGCGACCTTGGCAAGCGTTTTTGTTTGCCCAATCCCGATGGAGATAGGGATACCGGTATGTTTTAAAATCTTTTTCTGCAAATCACAGCAGAATGCTTCAATTTTTTCATAGGCTAATGTTTTTAAATCCAGAAAAGCTTCATCAACCGAATAAATTTCCATTTCTTGCCAGTTTTCTTCAATAACTTTCATTACTCGCTGAGATAAATCACCATAAAGGGCATAGTTTGAAGAAAAAACATGAACATGATGTTGTTTGCAAATTCCTTTTACTTCAAAAAAGGGAACCGCCATTTTAATGCCTAAGGCTTTAGCTTCCTTTGAGCGAGCAACAACGCAACCATCATTATTACTTAAAACGACAATAGGTTGATTCAGTAAATCTGGGCGAAATAAGCGTTCGCAACTGGCATAAAAATTATTGCAATCAATAAGGGCATACATGATTATACCGCTTGATGAATGACATAAGTGACTACACCCCAAATGACTAAGTCTTGGGAATCGGTAATATCAATAGGTTTATAGGCCTTATTACCTGGCAGCAGTTGTACTTTTCCATTGGATTTTGAAAGCCTTTTTACAGTGAGTTCCCCATCAATTGCGGCAATGACAATTTTGCCGTGCAAAGCTTCAAGACTCTTATCGACAATGAGCATATCACCCGGTTGAATGCCTGCATCGGTCATCGAATCCCCGGCGGCAATTAAAAAGAAGGTGGATGCAGGATGTTTAATTAAATATTCATTTAAGTTGAGATAGGATTCTATATAATCGTCGGCGGGAGAGGGAAAGCCTGCGCGAACTTTAGAACTATAAAGAGGAATGCCTTGAAGTTGATTTTCAAGGTAGTCTTTTACTTCCTCGATCCGAGAAATAGGGATGCGTAGTGTTTTTGTTGATTCTCCGTAACGACTAGTACCTACAGGACGCCCCGCACCTGCTCTTTTTCCGCCACGACTCATACTGCCTCTTTTATTTTGATTGTTGCGACATTAATCAAATCATAGAGAGGGATAAATCGTTTGTAAATAGGCCAAACTGATTATTCATTATCATAGAAAGATAGGTCTAGGATTTTTCTTTAAAATTTCTGAAAAAAAATGTTATCAGGCCCGTGAATAAATCTGGGATTTGATTTATTGATTTACTCTACAAATCTGATTGCCGTAAAATGCCAATAACTTCCTCGTTGTTAATGCATTGGAACTTGGTTGTCGCTCTGCGCCAAGGCTGCGTTTACTTTAGACAGTATTTAACGAAGACAAATATTCAGGTTAGGGGTATTAACAAATGACAAAGCGTATCTTCATCCTTGGCCATATGGGGACAGGTAAGTTTATATTTACCGAAGCGTTAGCTAAAAAATTAGGATGGCAACTTGTTGATGCAAATCCGAGTATTGAACGTTATGTTGGACGACTGACACGAGACATTCTGGGAGAGCAAGGAGAGGCAGCATTTAATCGCTGTCAAGCGGATATCATTTCACATTGTATTGGAAAAGAAAATGTTGTCGTTCTATTGGAGGAATGTGTTGTATCGAGCGAACAATGTCGAAAATTATTGTCCTCAGAGTTTGTTGTGTATTTGAAAGTCTCTATACCCACTCAACTTGAGCGTATGAAAAATGGTCGAGAGCCATCGCTTCCGGTGGATGATATGAAAAGCTTCTTGGAAAAACAACATCAGGAACGAGATCATTTTTATGAGGAAGTAGCCACCCTGGTTGTTGAATCTATTGGTTATTCTGAGCAAGTTTCAGAAATCAATAAAATTATTGAGAAAGACGTCAACAAAGTTATGAAGGCCATTGGAAAATAAGCATAGATACTCCGAAAACATTGCTTAACATGAAAAACCTTGATATCAAAACGTTAAAACAAGCCTGCGAAGATTAAATGTCTATAAATCCTATTAAAATAATTCACCTCGATGAGAAATATTATGTCGGAGAAGGTAATCGTCGTATAGTTTATGCACATCCAGAAAATGATGCTTGTCTAATAAAAATTGCCAAATCCACTCTTGATAAGTGGACTCATAACAGTCCCATCTCTTACCAGAATTATCGTCGTTTCTTTAAATATTTTTTAATAGAGCTTTATGAGCATGCTCGAATAAGATTGCAAGTTGGTAAAAATCCCCTCCCTCATATAATCCAACATATTATTGGCTTTGTAGATACTAATTTAGGTTTAGGGTTGGTAGTAAGAGCTGAGAAAGATAAACAAGGACAGTATGCCCCCACATTGGAACAACTCGTAAAAAATAATCAGGTCGACGATAATGTTGTGAAGCATCTAAAAGAATTTCTTGATGACTTAACCAAAATAGATATTTGTGTTTATGACTTGCAGCCAGGAAATATTGTTTACGCTTATATGCCAGAGAAAGGTCATTATTTTGTACTTATCGATGGAATAGGCGATAAGCATTTTGTTCGCATGAGCTCTTATTTTTCATTTGCTCGAAAATACAGACGCACACAGGCCATCAAGCGGTTAAGGAGTAGACTCTCTTTAATGTTTACTAATCAAGCTGCATTTGATTTTAACTCCTGAATGCCAAGACTAAAATTTCAAACTTTTCTTGCTCCGTATCAAAATCTAGACTTTTAATAACTTTCTGATAACCTACAACATTCAGAAAAGTCTGAATAAAGTTATCAGTTAAATGGAGTGAACGTGAAAATTTCAAAGATAAATAGGAAGCTTTTTGTCGGCTTATTCATGGCTAACAGCACAGTCGCATTTTCTGGTACAGTAGGCAGTAGTGAAGATGTCAGTAATCATTTTTTCTTTACTGCAGCACCTGTATATGGCTCTTTAAGTGATGAAGGAATTAACAAAACCATATATAGCAATATCATTTCTGTGAATGGCGCTAATAACGCGCATCAAATAGACCCTGATTCTAGATGGGGATATTTGCTGGGAATAGGGTATAAGTTTGGTCCGCAGCAAGATCATGATGTAACGTTAACTTATACTAACTTAAAAAATAAAGGATTTGATACAGCAAGCACCCCTATCAATGGCGTACTCATTAATGAATTAAGCCAAATCGTGCAAGTTAATCAGTTTGTAAGTCCTACTGATCTAATTTCTCCTGGCGGACAACAGCTTCTTAATGCAGCTTCTGCAGTTAGCTCACGCTATGATTTTCAAACTGCTGAATTACTAACTCATCGCTATTTTCCGAGTACTTTCCTCGAGAACGTAAGTTTTTCACGTTATTACGGTATTAAAGCGTCTGAATTTAAAAAGGGCTTTTCTGCACAATATAATGGAACCATGGCTTATATGGATGACGCTTTCCTGACATTTTATACTCCATTAAGTAACTCCATTAATTATGAAGCAAAATACTATGGAATTGGGCCGCAAATTGGTATGGGGGCTTCATGGAGTCTAACTCGTTACATCAGCATCGTTGGTGATGTCTCCGCCTCTGCTTTAGGTGGTTCCTATCGCTCTAAGTGGAGTGAAAGTTTGAATACAGCAGGAATAATTCCAAATTATCCCAATATAGTGTCAACAAATAATTTCAGTTACACCCAGTCTACATCAACGACTATGTGGACTTCGATTGTTGTGGGCTCAAATTTGGCAATTGCGGCACAGGTTCCCTTAAAAAATGGAAGTATCTTTGGTATTCAAGGGGGGATTAACACCGAGCAATACTGGTCACAAGTTAACGCAGAGGCTATACACAGCGGTGTAACCGAAAACCATCTCGTTTTTGCTCAAAGATTTGCTGTTCGTGACGTTTTCATCAAGTTAAATTATTTGATCTAAAAATATTCAGTATTATTTTCTCAAAATATAAATATTTGTTAAGGTACATCAAACCAGATATACCTTAACATAGCGTTGATTTGAAATTAGATGTTATGAGGTCAAACATGCTAATGAGTCAATTAGAGCATTCAGCAAATCTTATTCCTGCTCTGGATCAAATTCACCCAACAGTCTTAATTGCCCCCGGAGCAAAAATCGGTCCTGGTGTCTCAATAGGGCCCTATTCAATCATAGGGGAAAATGTGAGCATTGCTCGAGGAACATCAATAGCTTCCCATGTCACTATAGAAGGATGGACGGAAATTGGAGAACGTAATCAGATTGGAATTGGCTCGATTATCGGAGGACGTCCTCAAGATCTAAAGTTTAATGGCGAGATAAGCAAAGTCTTTATTGGCAATGATAATGTGATTCGTGAATATGTCACCATAAATAGAGGAACGCGAGGAGGCGGCGGCATAACGCGCATTGGTGATAATAATATTATTATGACCTCTGCTCATGTAGGTCACGATGTTCTCATCGGAAATCATAATATTATTTCGAACGCAGTCGCTATCGGCGGACATGTGGTCATTGAAGATCGAGTAACCATAGGCGCTCTTTCTGGCTTGCATCAATTTGTCAAATTAGGGCGCATGTCTATGATAGGAGCTCTTAGCTTAATTACCAAAGATGTTTGCCCCTACGCATTGGTTACGGGAAACCCGGCGAAATTATATGGGATTAATGTTGAGCGTTTACGCCGTCAAGAATATTCAACGGAAGCAAAAAGTTGCATTAAACGAGCCTACAAAATCCTATTTTATAAGGGTCTTCGTAGTACGGATGCAATAATGCAGTTACAAGCAGAATTTAAAGACAATGTAGATATTAATTTTATTATTGATTTTCTTAAAGGTTCTACTCGTGGTTTTTATCGCTAATCCTAATTAAGGTATTAATTATGTCTTTTCGCTTTTCAACACCTAAAGGCCCTTTTACTTTGGCTTATTTAGCGCAATGCGCTGGTGCTTCCCTTCATAATGGAGGAGAGGATTTTGTGGTTTCTGATATTGCGCCTCTTTCGTCTGCCAGAGCGTTTCATTTATCAATGTTGCATGAAAAAAGATATATTAAATCCTTAAAAAGCTCTCAAGCCGGAGCATGTATTTTAGCGCCCGACTGTGTTCACCATGCTCCCAAAGAGATGTATTTATTAATTCATAATAATCCTTATAAAGCCTACGCATTAATCGCTCAGGCTTTCTATCCAGTGACTGCCGTTACGACTTTTGTTGCTCCGACTGCTTTTATCGCCTCAAGTGCTAATGTGGGAAAAGATTGTTATATAGGTCATGGTGCTTATATTGGCGAAAATGCACATATCGGTGCTCGTTGTAAAATAGGAGTAAACACCTTTATTGGTGATGATGTCATTATTGGAGATGATTGTTGTATTGAAAACAATGTCAGTATTAGTCACACCGTAATGGGTAATCATGTCTTAGTGTATCCAGGAGCTTGTATTGGTCAGGATGGATTTGGATTTGCAGGAGATGGTCAAGAGTATTATAAGATACCGCAGATTGGCGGAGTGGTTATTGGCAATAATGTTGAAATTGGTGCCAATACATGCATTGATAGAGGTTCCATGAGCAATACTGAGATAGGCGACTGGTGCCGTCTGGATAATTTGGTACAAATTGGTCACAACGTAAAAGTTGGAAAGGGGTCTATTCTGTGTGGTCAAGCTGGAATAGCAGGAAGTAGTAAACTAGGAGAATACGTCTCTTTAGGTGGTAAAGCAGGAGTAAACGGGCATCTTACGGTGGGAGATCGGGCTACCATCCTCATAGGATCTGTAGCGGTTCAGGATGTTGAACCAGGTGCACGGGTAGGAGGTTTTCCCGCCCTCCCCGATCGTGATTGGCACCGACAAACCTGTCTTTTAAAAAAGCAACTTAAACGTTAACTCTGTTTAAAAGGTTAAAAATGGCTAAGGCTGCTTTTTTGTTCGCATTTTGTCTTAAGGATTGGTGAATAGTTGTAAGTTGATTTCTTAAAACTACAGTGTCTTTCGAGTTTAATAGCTGTAACATTTTTTGCGCAATAGGTTTTGCTAATGCTTCTGACTGTACAAATTCAGGGACTAATTTTTGGTTGGCCAAAATATTGGGTAGAGAAATAAACGGTATTTTAAGTTGCGGGGCTATAATTGCATGGTTCAAGGCGCTCCATTTGTAGGCAACAACCATTGGACATTTTAATAGCATTGCTTCCAGGGTGGCTGTTCCTGATTTGATCAAAGCAGCGTCTGAAGCACTCAGCGCTTTGTGCGATTGTCCATCGAGAATTTTTAACTTAAATTTATAGCCTTTCTGATGCAATTGTTGTAAAAAAATAGCTTTTAAATTTGTGTTGGCCATTGGTGCTATAAACTGAAGTTCTGGCATTTGCAGGCTTAACTCATGCATCACATCGAGAAATAAAGGGCCCATATATTTTAGCTCACTGGCTCTGCTACCCGGAAGTACGCTAATTAATTTATCCTGCGGCAAAATTCCTAATTGCCCTCTAACAGCCTTGGTATTTATTTCTAAATTAATTTGATCCGCGAGTGGATGCCCAATATAGCGAACCGGAACATTGAATTTCTGATACAGTGCTTCTTCAAAAGGAAATAAAGTGAGAATTAAATCCACTGCTTTCTTAATATAAAATACTCTTTTTTGTCGCCAGGCCCAGATTTTGGGACTCACTAAATGAACCGTTTTTATTCCTAATTTTTTTAAGCGCAGCTCCAAGGACAAATTAAAATAGGGATAGTCAACGCCAATAAAAATATCAGGTGGATTTTTCTGCCATTGCTTGTAAAGAGTTTTTCTGATGTTGAATAACTTTGGATAACGAAGAAAAGTGTCACTGATCCCCATCACCGAAAGCTGTTGAATATTAATTAATGACTTAAATCCCTCTTGAATCATTGCGGGGCCGCCAATACCCGTCCATTCAACATGCGGCAAAAGATTTTTTAACTCTCGCATTACCCCCGCGCCCAACAAATCTCCAGAGGCTTCTCCAGCAACTATCGCAATACGAGTTGGTGTTTTTATTTTATCCATAATGAACTACTAGGGTCGATTTAATCGCCGATATTACTTAACTAAAAATCAAAAGCCAATACTATTTTACTTTCCAGAAAGCTGCATATAGACTTTGTCCCCTGTCTTATCAGTGATCAAATGGATGAAGATTATATGCTTGAAATAAAACATAGTTTAAATTTTCTTCCACTTAATTGGATAGGGTGGATTATTTATTTCCTAATTCCTGAAAAACGCAGTATCGCTCAAAAAAATATTGCACGCGTATTTGGCGATACCCTTTCTCCCCAAGAAAAAAAACGTATTGTTGTTGCCTACTACTCGCATCTATTCCTGTGTTTTAAGGAAATTTTTCTGTTGCCTTTCTTAGGTAAAACTCGCTTGGAAAAACGCGTCAAAATCATTGGCGAAGAACATTTGCATCAAGCTTTACAAAAAAATAAAGGTGCTATTATTCTATCTGGACATTTTGGTAACTGGGAATTTGCTCCACTTTTTATTCTTGATAAATTAAAAAACGAAGTGGGTCATGCTTACTGTGTTCGTAAATCACTGAGATTTAATTTCTTGAATGATTTTTTTTGGGGACGTTTTGAAAAAGCTGGTTATAAAATAATTAACAAAAATAATGCTCTTGGACAAATTCGGCTTATCCTGGAAAAAAAGAATGTTGTCTTCGTTCCCTTTGATATAAAACCCTCTCGGCGAAGTCGCTCTAGTGTGAAGGTTAATTTTCTAGGAAGATTAAGTAACACCTACACCAGCGTAGCTTATTTAGCGAACAAATTTGAGTGTCCAGTTCTCTCTGTAAGGTCTTACCGTGTGAACAAAAAAAAGCATATTGTTGAATTTTATCCTGAAATTCAACGTGATGTTTATAAAGATAAAGAACAAGCTTATCTAGAAGATACAAAAAAATATAATCACCGCTTGGAAGAAATGCTTCTTGCTTCTCCTGAGCAGTGGCTTTGGTCTTATAAGAGATGGTATTCGAAGGAGCAGTAAGTGAAGTCTAAATTCCGTATTAGTCTGCTGGGTGTTTTATTTTATCATTTAATTCCCTTACGCCGACAAATTGTACTCAATAATATTGATCGAGTTTTCAAGGATAAACTCTCTTCAAAACAAAAAAAGCATTTAGCCAAGGCATTTTATTCTCATTTAATTTCTACACTGAGGGAATTCTTTTTTTGGGATTGGTATAGTGCAAAACGTCTTAATAATCTTCTGGAAGTAAGGGGTATTGAACATCTTCTGGAAGCAAAAAAAATGGAGCGAGGATGTTTTATGCTAACAGCGCATATGGGAAATTGGGAACTTTCGATACATTTACTAAATGATAAATTAAAGTTTTTATTTGATCCCTTATATGTCATTAGAAAAAAGATAAGTGTTAAATGGCTTGAGAGAAAGATATCAAATCGCAATAGGCGCTTCGGCCTACAACGAATTGATAAATCTGGTGCGCCCTTGAAAATAATCCAAGCTCTTAAAAGCAAAGGGATTATTATTTTCGCGCTGGATCAACATGCCGAACTCAAGAATAAAGAAGGTATTGCGGTAAATTTTTTTAATAGCAAGGCTGGGACATTTAGAAGTTTGGCTTTGTTTGCTCATAAATATCAAGTTCCTGTTGTTCCTGTTTCTGTTTATCGCCAATCGAGAGACAAACATATTGTAGAGATTCATCCAGCAATGCCTTGGGAACCTCATCCAGAAACAGAGGAAGCAATCTACAATAATACTTTGCGATATAACCAAAAATTAGAAGAATTGATTCTAGCGCACCCCGAACAATGGTGGTGGGTGCATCGCAGATGGAAAATATAAATGAACGTTTGTCAGGATCTTTAAATAAGAAAAAAAATGAAAATATTGGTCATACAGCATAAAAAAATTGGTGATGTTTTGCTAAGCAGTATCATTGGTAATAATTTAAGAAAAGTATTACCAAAGGCAGAAATTCATTATTTAATTAATAAAGAGTCTTTACCGGTATTGGACGGAAATCCTAACATTAACCGGATAATTACGATTTATCCTGAGAATAGAGCAAGCGTAAGCGCTTTTATAAAGTTTGCTTTGCAAATAAGAAGAGAACAGTACGATATTGTTATTGACGCTTATACTAAATTGGAAAGTTGGTTTATTGTTTGGCTTTGCCAAGCAAAGTATCGTATTTCCTATAAAAAGAAATATAGAACTTTTCTTTATACCCATAATCTTTGTCGGGATTCATTTAAAGGAACTTCGTATGGAAGTGCAATCGATTTAAAACTACTCTTGGTTCAGCCCTTTTTAAACGATGCAGCGCCAGATTGTTTCCCGCAGATTTTTCTTTCCAATGAAGAGAAACAAAAAGCATCTTTTTTATTTAAAAAACATCAGATTCCATCTAAAAAGACTCTCATGCTCAATATTCTTGGCAGTTGCCCTTTAAAGACCTATCCTCCTGAATTCATGGCAATTCTTATAAATCAAATTGTTGAACAAGTCGATGTAAATATTTTATTTAATTTTCTACCCCACCAAAAGGATATAGCACGAAGAATTTATGACTTATGCAGCAAGAAAGTCCAAAAAAATATATTCTTTGAACTATCAAATTATGACTTGAGAACTTTTATTATAATTATGAATCACTGTGATGGAATCATAGGTAATGAAGGTGGAGCTATACATATTGCTAAGGCCTTAAATAAACCTTCATTTACTATTTTTTCTCCATGGATTAAGAAACGTGAATGGTCTACTTTTGAAGATGATATTTATCATGTTGCTGTTCATCTTTGTGATTTTAAGACCGATTTATATGAGAACATTACTGAACAATCCATTAAAGAAAAAACACCAGAACTCTTTAAGGAATTAAAACCAGAATTTATTTGGCCTAAACTAAGTTCTTACATCACTTATCATTTTGGACAGACATCAACTACGAGAATTAGAACGACAATTTAATTCTGCGCTTTATGAAAGGTCCATGTTAAGCCCTTTACAGATTTGAGCTTTAGAACAATCTCATCTAGAATCAAATATTTTTAAGATGCGTACATGGTAGAGTTTGTGTCTGCCGGAGGACCACGAAGAAATAGATCCTCACAGAGCTCTATTAGCAAGCTTAAAAATTTTTTAATTTGTGAAACCTAAAATTTTTAGGCCGTTTTCAATATAATTTATTACTTTTGGTTGTGATAATAGGTATTGTCCAATATGGTTTGTCAGTTGATCGTGAGCTATTGCAAAAGCTTCTGTCCATTCGCTTTTCTTAAAGTCTCCATGTCCTAAATACAATAAAGCCACCAGAGTTGCTTGTTGATCCGGCGGTAAAGTATTTATTTTATTTAGAACACTTTGATACCAGGGATCAGATAAAACATAGAGTGAATCTTTTTCACAAGTCAATTTTGGATATTCATCTTCCTTTTCTTGGAAGCATTTTATTTGATTAAGAATATCTCTAATTTTGTGAGGCTCTATATTTAGCATATTAGTTTCTCCATAATAGTTAATTATAGTTTATTAGGGAGACTATGCTGCAAAGTTTGTCAAATTATGTTGTACATCTGCATATAAAAGGTTCTTTATCTAAAGTGGAAGGTTTTGAGAGACTATTCAGCTCAAGAATTTAACTTCTTTAAAAATAGTTTATACAAAAAGGCTCACTTTATGTCGATTAAGACACAAAATATATTTGCATAATAATATGCACAATTGCTCTGAATTAATGGGATTTTAAATCATTAAGGTCTGAGTACATGATAATTAAACCCAGGATAAAAATTACCAACTCTGCAATTCTATCTTGATCATTTAACTGATTTGAAACAACACTTTAATGAATATTTGAATAGCGACTTAGTTTGTATTTGAGTAGCTCTAAGTATATTGATATTAAAAAATCACTTTTCTTAACTTCAGTTAACCGATGTTTATTTATAGAATTTTTTTAGCTTTCTTAAATATAGTTTTCCCCACATAAGCCCAAATACTGCAGAAATAAGGGAACCAAATAAAACACCTAGTTTAGCTGAATTCAGGTATATTCCTTCTTTGAAAGCTAACATCGCAATAAATATTGACATTGTAAATCCTATTCCAGCAAGTAGTCCAACTAACCAAATATCCTTCCAAGTAAAATTGTGTGGAAATTCGCACCAACTAAAACGTAAAGAAATCCAGCTGAACCCCACTATTCCAAGTGGCTTACCAAAAATTAAGCCTAAAGAGATTCCTGTAATTAGCCATATAGATCCTGGTTCAATGAAGGACTTATAGTTTATTGCAACGCCAGCATTAGCTAGTGCGAACAAAGGGATAATGAAAAAAGCCACCCAAGGATGCAGACTTTTTTCAACTCTTATTACGGGTGGTATTAATTCCCTTTGGGCTAACCTCAACTTGCGTTGAGTCTTCACAGAGACGTCTTCTTCTTTCAATTTGTTTGAGATATAAAATATTGTTGATAATGGCGTTTCACGCATTCGGATTCCCCTAACAGGAGTCATTAATCCAAGAACAATACCGGTTAAAGTTGGATGAATTCCGGTAACAAGCATACCTATCCAAATAATTCCGCCTGGTATTAAATAACCAAAGGCAGAACCAACACCTATCTTTTGGAGACTCCAGACAAATAAAACTCCACAAACTGAAATTAAAAATCCTAAATAGTTGAGTCCTTCAGAATAAAAAATCGCAATTATGAGAACAGCTAAAATATCGTCAATTATAGCCAAAGTTAGAAGGAAAAGCCGTGTGGAGCTTGGAATCGCACTTCCCAATAAAGCGAGAACACCAACAGCAAAAGCAATGTCAGTTGCAGTTGGGATAGCCCAACCATTTATCGCTGTAGAATTTTGATTAAAGACAAAAAATATAAAAGCAGGTACAACAACTCCACCAATCGCCGCAATAATAGGTAGCAATGCATATTTGCGATTACTTAATGAACCATCATGAATTTCTCGACGAATTTCCATTCCAACAATTAAGAAAAAAAATGTCATTAATCCATCGTTAATCCAAAAATGAAGGCTTTTTGAAAAAGTGAATTTCCCTATCCCAAAACTCAATGATGTGTGCCAAAATCGATCATAAGTAGCAGCCAATTGAGAATTTGCCCATATTAATGCAATTGCAGTACTCAGGAGTAGAACAAAGCCACTTACAGCTTCAATTTCTACAAATCGTTGCATAGCTCCATATGCTTTTTCAGCCATTGCTTGTGTAGGAGGCAATGGTTTTATCTCATTGTTTTCATTGGGCATATTTTTCATGTCTGAAGTTCTAATAAATAGCTGATGTTTAGCATAACAGCGAATCTACTCTTGACTCCAATTTTGCTTTAGTTTTCTGTAATAAACTTTATCAACTAATTGCTAGCTCGGTTGCATAATAGCTAACCTACTGATTTATAATAAGAGTTGCGTTTATTATTTGAATTCATCTTTCCTGGGTTCATTCTCGATGTATAAAGAGGGAAAATTATGTGTGGTCGTTTCGCTATTGATACCGATTATAAAAAATCAAAGAACAGTTTGGCATTCACCAAATGGAACTTTTTCCCTAATAATTTTAATGTAGGGGGGCAATCATTGGAACGAAAAGCTACTCTAAACAAAAATACCTAGGCCAGCTTCAGCCATTTTTAACGTATGAAGTTTCCCAAATCATATCATCACGCTAGAAGTAAGAGTAGATTCTTCATGGTGTTGGAGCGCGGGATTCTTCCATGTCCAACCTTCCAGTAAATTCAGATCTACAAAATTATCGGCTCGTTGGTATTCTGGATCGGCATTAAAACCAAGTTTGGAATAAAATATTCTTCCCCCTTGATTTTTTTTACGAAGAAGCAAATGTACTGCATTGAGATCTGGTATCTCTTTGAGATTAATTAACGCATTGACTAACTGTCCACCGATGCCTTTTTGCTGATATTTCGGATCAACCACCAAAAGATTCATGTACACTTCTTTAGGATTCTTATGTTCACGCTCAAATGTTGCCCACCCAGCAATTTTTCCATCTACGCTTACTTGAGCCCAATAATCAAGCTTTCCTTCAAAAAAATCACGGAATTCATCATGAAAGTATTTATCATAATATGCATGAACATCCTCCCAGGTATGCAAACTGCAATCAATGTCAGAAGGAGATAGATATTTTTTATACTCACTAATAAAACTATTAATAAGTACTGCCTTGGACTCTTCTTGATTAATATGTTCAGGATTTTTTATTAACTGCATTATCCCTGTGGACTGTTCTCCTTTAAGAGAGAAGGTATATTTTTTAGGAAGACTTTGAAAAAATAACTTTGGTAACATTTGGAAATCTCTAAAAATTCAGATGGCCAAATGATAAATGACTGGTTCAATTAGAGTCAATTTAGACGTCGACTAAAAATCTTTAGTTATTTTTTATTCACTTTTATTTAATAAGCGCGCCCTCTTTTATCCAAGTCTAAAGGGTTAAGAGCGAGCATTCAGCGCGCAGCAGAGGTAGCTGAAATATTAGAAAAAAATATTTCTGGTCTTGGTCCGGTTAGAGACAGATTAATAAAAAAGGAAATGATTTATAGTCCAAGGTATGGAGAAATGGATTTTACAGTACCGCTATTTTGATGAGTTTATGAAATGAGTTATTCCAACTTTTCAAAACAACTAATAAGTCAAACTGAGTTACAGATGAAGACATATCACCAACCTTAGAGTCAACTAGCTAATGTAACCCGATTTTTGCAACCACGCCTATACTAGTGTAACTATATTTTCAGTTTTTCTAATAAAATAATGTCGGTACCGCGAATATGCGATATTTTTTGTACTGTTACTGAAGTTCCCCGTAGGATTTTTTGTACATCAAAAAATAAATCAAGACCGTGATGTTTCAATGGACGTAATAAAAAGTACGCTTTTCCTTTGTTTGTCAGCGAATTTTCTATCGCCCGAATATAACTCTGAAAGGAACTGTCTAGGTAAAATCGACAACGATTTTTAAATTGGGACGGAGAGAGTGTTCCATGGTCTGGCAGAAAATAGGGGGGATTGCTGATAATCACATCAAATTGTTCTTCCCATTTTTTTTCTTGTAATTCATCATAATTTAGAAGATACCAACGAAAGTTGAGCTCAGGTCGATTAACGTTAGCTATATTTTGATAAAAATAGTCCGTATAAATATCCTGAATCTCAATAAAATCAATGTGTCGGATTTCTTGCAGATGCCACGATAGCTCAATCCCAATGACTCCGCAGCCTGCACAAAGATCCAATATCTTTAGTGAAGAAAGATTTTTGCAGGATTTCAATTGTGTTGCGACAAATTGTGCAAGGTGAATTGAATCAAGGCTGAAATGATACTCGTCCGGTTGTTTGTAATTATAAGTGTAATGAATATTTAGTTCGTTCTGCATTGTATCAATCATTTTGAACTTAGTTCCGCCATTATAATCTTAAATGATTTTATTGTGTTGATTGTTATCTCAATCACTGAACAATGCGCTAAAAAACATAACTTTTTCTTTATTAATATAGTAATTACTTCAATAGACTAATGGCCTATAATAAATAGTAACCAAATACTAAGTAGTACAGGCAGGGACGTTTATATGAACTTAGGTAACTGGTTTCAGCTGGATACAATTCCAAATAACGCGATTAGCGGGCATTATGATATTAAATTGGTCATTCTTTCTTATATTATTGCCGTCCTGGCCTCCTATGTTGCCTTGGATTTGGTGGGAAGTTTGCGTGCTGAGCGTCGCAAAAGAGCGAGAATTTTTTGGCTAATTGGCGGTGCTATTGCTATGGGCTTAGGTATCTGGTCTATGCATTTCGTGGGTATGATGGCTTTTATTATGCCTATGCCGATGAGGTATGAGTTTACCTGGACAGCGGCCTCTTTGTTAGCAGCTATACTTGCTTCAGCATTAGCTCTTTTCATTTTGCAGAAAAAGAATTATTCATTAATTCATTTAGGTCTTGGCGGTATAATAATAGGTTTGGCGATCGCCACAATGCATTATATGGGTATGGAAGGCATGAAAACTCATGTCAACATACACTACTTACCCGGTTTGTTCGTACTCTCAATTATTATAGCAATTGTTGCGGCTGAAGCAGCACTTTGGCTAGCGCTGCGCAGTAATAAAGGGACCAATCGCCAACAATTTCATTTTAAACTGGTTAGTGCATTAATTATGGGGGTTGCTATTTGCGGCATGCACTATACTGGCATGGAAGCCTCTGTCTTTACTCCTCTTACTACTCACCATATGTTCTCGGGTATGCAGATAATTACAACGAATTATTTACCGTTCTTTGTTGCTGGAACAACAATTTTGATTTTAATTTTAGCGTTAACAACCAGTACTTATAAGAAAATGATTAGTAATGAAAAAGAATTTTTAAAGGCGATGTTAAACAATTTAGAGGACGGTATTATCGCTTGTAATTCTATGGGAAAAATAACCATGGTGAATGATTCACTGAATAAGAAAATGTCTTCAAATATTATAGGGAAATACGTCGATGATCTTCCTAAGCATTTTAGCATGTACTCAGTTAATAATGAGAAAATTTTAGATGAAAAATTACCACTAAAGAGAGTGCTAAAAGGCGAAAAAATTCAAGAGTTACCTTTACTAATTAAATTTAATAATAATTTAGTAAATGATGTTGTAATTGATGGTCAAGAAATTCTTAATGCAAGCGGCAAACGGCTTGGAGCTTTAACCGTTATTCATGATGTGACTGAATTAAAAAGAACAGAAAAATTAAAAAAAGAATTCGTTTCTATTGTGAGTCATGAATTACGAACCCCACTTACCTCGATACGAGGTTCACTTGGATTGTTAGTCAGTGGTGTGATGGGAGGATTTTCTGATAAAGCAAAAAAACTATTAGAAATCGCAAACAACAACTGTGAACGATTACTTTTATTAATCAATGATATTCTCGATATAGAAAAAATAGAAGCAGGAAAAATGGAGTTTCAATTAATCGAAGCGGATTTACAAACATTGGTGAATGAGGCGGTTGAAAGTAACAAAATGTATGCTGAAAAATATGGCGTTAAATTTAATCTCCTTAGTCCTGACGAGTCATTTCCAATACAAGTTGATCCAGACCGACTAATTCAAGTATTAAATAATTTGATTTCAAACGCTTGCAAATTCTCAGAGAAAGGAAATAAGGTTGAAATTTCGATTCAAAAACAAAATGGAATCGTGCGTTGCTCTGTCAGCAATTATGGCCCCGAAATTCCCATAGAATTCAGGCCACGTATTTTTCAAAAATTCTCTCAAGCGGATGCCTCAAATACTCGTGGAAAAAGTGGGACAGGGCTTGGTCTTAATATTAGCAAGGCAATTATAGAAAAACTCGGTGGACAGATAAATTTTGCGAGTACACCTGAAAAAACGACGTTTTATTTTGATCTACCCCTGATTCAAAGCCCTGTTTGCGATACATCATTTAGTAACGAAGAGATATTTGCTGATAAAAAATTATTAATTTGTGAAGACGATGAAGATCAAGCAAATTACTTAAAAGTGCTTTTAGAGTCCGCAGGATATGTTGCTAATATTGCGCATACTGCTAAAGAAGCAAAGAAATTATTAACGTCAAATCACTATGAGGCTTTGTTATTAGATTTGGTTTTACCCGATCAGGACGGTGTATCGTTTATTCGCGAGCTACGTTCAAATCGAGAGACGAAAGACATTCAAATCATTGTTCTTTCAGTGATGGCTCAAACAGGACGTACTTTATTAAACGGTGATGCAATCAGAGTAGTCGATTGGTTAGATAAACCAATCGACTTTAATAAATTATTAACTGCAATTAGTAAAATAAAAAACATAGATAGCAATAATAAGCCAAATATCCTTTACATTGAAGATAACCATGATCAGCAGCATCTTATGACAGTTTTATTAAATAAACACGCAAATATAATGACTGCAGATAATCTGCGGGAAGCCAAAGAAATGCTGCAGCAAAGAAGATACGACTTGGTTATTTTAGATTTGTTATTACCAGATGGTAATGGAGTAGATATTTTACCTTGGTTGGCTAAGTATCATTTTCCAGTATTAGTACTTTCAAATCTAGAGCTAAGTCAAGACTATGCGAAATATGTCAGTGATGCATTAATTAAATCAAAGTCATCTAATGAGGTTTTACTAAAAACAATTGCTAATCTGTTGTAAGAAAATTTTTTAGGGGTAATTTTTTGAATAAAAGGATAGAAATGACAAAGAAACTTAAAAATATTTTATATGCTGAGGATGAAGAAGATATCAGATTAATTGCGCAAATTGCCTTAGAAGATATCGGCGGATTTTCAGTAAAATATTGCACCAATGGTGAAGAGGTTTTGTCCATAGCTCAAACTTTTATTCCTGACTTAATACTTCTTGATGTGATGATGCCTTTAAAAGACGGACCAACTACACTCTCCGAATTAAGGCAAGTAAAAGGTTTTTCCTCAATACCAGCTATTTTTATGACTGCTAAAATTCAAGCAAATGAAATTGAGGAATACAAGGAAATGGGCGTTGTTAACATTATTGCCAAGCCATTTGATCCCATGATACTGGCGGCTGAACTTCATAGAATATGGAATCAATATCATGGAAAAAATAGCGAATAAATTACACGAACTCTTTATAGGGTTTTCAAAAAATTTACCGAATAAAATTGAGCAGATAGAGCAGGCTTGGCAGGAGCAGATGGATTGCTTTGATCATGAAAAATTTAAAGTGTTTCATCGCTATGTACATAGTTTATGTGGTTCTGCAGGAACTTACGGATATACAGAGTTAAGTAAAGCAGCACGAGAATTAGAGATTTATTTAAAAAATATATTAGATAACTCCAGTTTGAATGAGGAAGAAGAGCAAACGATCTCTCATTTATTAATTAAGCTAAAGGAAAAGTTAGAATTACCACCACCTAAAATGTTTTCATCAATCCTGGAAACAAAAATCACAGAAAATAAGGTCATCTATATTTTAGAGCAGGAAAAATCGTTTGCAGAAGAGCTTGGAGGCATACTTAGTCAGGCAGGTTATTCTCCTGAACTGTTATCTGATTTAAGTGAATTAGAAAATAAAATTGAACGACATCAATCCATAGCTTTATTGGTTGATACTCATTATTTAATGAGTAGTGATAAACAAAAATTATTAACCAATCTTCTAAAAAAACAAAATGCTCCTCTACATTTATTTTGTATTGTTCCAAATTCACAACTGGCACCACGTTTAATTGCTGTACGAGCAGGCTGCAGTGCTTTTTTTCAGAAGCCAGTAGATATATTTCATTTGATGCAAGTTATTAATCAAAAATGCAGCTTTGAGACAAATATTCCGTTTAGAATTTTGATAGTCGATGACTCTGAATCTCTTGGAGAATATTATTCTTTAATTTTAAAACAAGCAGGAATGGTTGCTAAAGCTATTAACAATCCTATGGATATTTTTAAGCAGCTTGAAAAATTCCGCCCGGATTTAATTTTAATGGATATTTATATGCCTGAATGTACTGGATTAGAGCTTGCTTTAGTACTACGTAAGGAAGACAAATATAATAGAATACCCATCATTTTTCTTTCCACAGAGCATGATAAACGTAAGCAGATGACTGCTTTAAGTGTCGGGGGTGATGACTTTCTAACTAAACCCATCACTCCTGCTCACTTGGTGTCCGCGGTGAGGGTACGCTCGCAAAGAGCTGGTGTATTAAATTATTATATGTCGACTGATAGTTTGACTGGATTATTGAATCATTCAAGCTTTTTAAAGCGCTTAGAACTTGAGTTAGATTATTCTAAACAAAACAATTCAATCTTATCTTTAGTAATGGTTGATATTGATAACTTTAAAAAAGTTAATGATAACTATGGTCATCCTTTTGGAGACACAGTTATTAAAAAATTGGCAACGCTACTAACCTTACGTTTACGTAATCAAGATATAATTGGCAGATATGGTGGTGAGGAGTTTGCTATTCTATTGCCTCAAACCACTGCACACCAAAGTAAAAAAATTATAGAGGAGATAAGACTACAATTTTCGAGTTACTGTTTTCCAAACACTAACTTTTTTACAACATTTAGTGCTGGCATTGCTCAAGTGTCTCAAGCTAATAGTATGAATGAAATAGTGAACCAGGCCGATCAGGCGCTTTATGAAGCGAAGAATTTAGGTCGCAACCAAATCGTTATTTTTAAAGAAATAAAATAAGGCCTTCAAGTAGGCTATATGTCTCAATGAGGCAACACGGATTTAGTGTAAATGATACGGGTTGCCTGAGTTTAACGTTTAGGCAATGCCACGAACAAAGAGCCTACGTTATTTAGCGCATTTGCTTCTATGCCCGCTAAATCCCCCTCACCTTTGTAGACATCAACGTGAGCTCCCATAATAGCGCCACCTGCGTCTTGGGCTACACACCATGAGGTGGAATTTTTACAACTATAGATAAAATTCATTCCAATAGGAATCACTTTGTGATCGGTTGCGCATGAAACGTGTGGGGTTAGAGAAATATTTTCTGAACCATAAGGTCCGCCATATTCTTTAGCAAAAAATACAAAGCTTTGATCGCGGTTTCGCAAGTTGGCGGCTTTATCGCGGTTAAGAGGATGATCCAAATATTGGCGAATTAGCTTTTCTGATGCAGCACTTAGCCTAATTTCTTTTGATACGTTGCAGCGTAACTTTTCTTCATCATGACATTTTGGATCTTTGGCACAGCGTTCCATGGTATCAAGATTGCCCCCACAAGTTGGGTCTTGGGCACATTGAACTATTCTGCCAAGCATGGTGCGTGGTCTGCCATTGTAGCCATCGTAATTAAGACGAAATAATTTACCATCGAGAATTAATGAACCAGAACCCTCTACCATCAAAAAATCTGGATCATTAGGGTCTTTAACATAGCCAATAACATATTTGGGGTGTAAAGCTCCACGACTAATTTCTTCCCGGTCTGGGGCTACAGAGTATTGCCCTTTGTCATTTTTCAAACAAAATCCACGGGGCACTTTGGTGAATGGATCAACCCCACAAAGAGGGGCTTTCAAATTAAATCGCCTGGTTTCCAACGCCACACTCACAACACCAGGGTTACTATAGATGGGGTATAAAAATGATCCGCCACGTTTGGTACGCGCTTCTACGGCAGCAGGTGCATAATAGGCAGTAAATTGAAACTCACCCTTTTTAAATCCGGCGTGATTTTCAGGCCAGCCATCGCTTTTATACCAGTCAAACTCGTTTTTGATGCTGGATAAATATCTTTTAAAATCACCGTGAGCTGCTTTTGCAAGAGTGAGCATTTTTTTGTTGGTATTGAGGCACCATTCTTGACGTTTAAATTTATGACCAGCAATAGTTACTGTCTGAAATTCACCACGGCTTTTATTGCAGTTTTCAATCTGAATATTCAATGCCGTGATAACTTCATCCATATTGCCCACAGGATTATTGAATGGTAGCTCTGATGCTGAAATTTTATGAAATTTAAAGCGCAGGACCCCAGGTTCTTTGGCGGCCATTTTCTGTCTTGTAGTAAAGTCTGCGAGCCTTCTGACATCTAAACAGCGCTGTATAGCGTCGGCAGGTAAAGCTGCTTGAGCAATGGTGCTAAAAGTGATTAAGGCAATGATTAAAATTGACTGAAACATGGATATTCTAGCCTGGCTTTGGTTGAGCTTTTGACAACCTTTAATTGTTTATGAGTTAGATTATATAGGGCAATGGTCAGGTATTCAAAGAGTATGATTTTCTCAATAGATGCGGTGGATTTAATCGGAGTAACTATAGGATTTTTAATGAAAAAAATTGAGGTGATTGACAATTCATCCTACACTGCTGTCAAGATCAAATGTTAATGCACACCCAGAATTACTTTTCTCAATCTTCCCCTAAGGTGATATTATTTAGATCAATTATTGTGTTGTGTGAACAAAAATAATCCAATATAATGAGCGAGTCCAATCACGGTAAAAGGAGCTTTATAGTGCATTACGAAATAAGAAATCTGGGTTGTAAAACCATTGCCGCAATAACCAAAGACTTCTCCAAAATTCCTCAAGGTGTATCCTCTCTTAATTTGAGCGATAACTTTCTTGGTCGCATACCTGGTACTAAATTGGCTCGTCTTTTTGCAAGACTTCGAGGCGTAACTTCACTTAATTTGAGGAACAATCATCTTCATCTCTTACCTGGTATTCAACTAGCACATGTTTTGACCGCCATTCCTCATAGTGCAGGTTTTCTTAATTTAAGTCGGAACTCTCTTGATAAATTTAGCGTTCATGCATTGATTCAAATTTTGGCCGCAATTCCTGCGAGCGTTCACTCTTTGGATTTGAGTGATAATGATCTTCAGATGAAATCCGGTACTGAGTTGGCAAAAATCTTGGCAGCAATCCCTGTGAGAGTGACTTTGCTTAATTTGAGCGAGAATGAGCTTGGTAAAAAAACAGGTGCTGAACTGGCTGAGGTCTTTGCTGCCATTCCTTCAAATGTAACCTCTCTTAATTTAAGTAAAAATTCATTTCACCTCTTATCTAGCGCTGAATTGGCTAAAGCTCTGGCTGCGATTCCTGCGCATGTAACTTCGCTTACTTTAAGTGGAAATCATTTAAATCTCAGAGCCGGCCCCGAATTGGCCGAAATTCTGGCAGCAATTCCTGCAGGTGTAACTCATCTTGATTTAAGCTGGAATCCTCACTTTAAATTGGGTGCTTTAACTCAAGGTTTGGCGGCGATTCCAGCGAGTGTCATTTCTCTTAACCTGCAGGGGAATTGTCTTCACTTGAAATCCAGTGCTGAGTTGGCTGCAGCAATGAAAGCTATGCCTGCGACTGTCACTTCTCTTAATTTGAGTGATAATGGGCTTCACTATAAATCCGTAACAGAATGGATCCAATTCCTGGCTGCAATTCCTCCAAATGTGACTTTTCTTAATCTCAGCGGGAATGAGCTTTATCTAAAATCTACTGCAGAATTGGTAAAAATCTTGGCAGCAATTCCTCCACATGTGGTTTCTCTTAATGTAAGTAGGAATAAGTTTCATCTTAAATCTGCTACGAAATTGGTCAAAATATTAACGGCAATTTCCCCACAAGTGACGTCTCTTAATCTAAGTGAGAATGAACTTAATTTCAAAACTGCTACCGAATTGAGTCAAATTTTGGCAGCAGTTCCCAAAAACATAACCACTCTGAATTTAAGTCAGAACGGTTTGGGTGAAAAATCGGCTGATGAGTTAGTCGAGATTTTGAGCTTAATCCCTGCAACAGTTACTTCTCTCGATTTGAGCGATAATGCCTTAAATAAACTTTCTGCAAGCGATTTGGTGCGTGTTTTAAAAGCAATTCCAACAAATGTAATTATCAATTTAGGGAAGAATAATTTATTGACTAACAAAACCACGACTGAACGAGATCAGTTACTGAAAAGCTTACAACCTCTCGAGCAAAACGGTCGGCTAAAGTTGTCACATAACGGCGAAGCCTCTTTTGCAAGAGCCTTATTGCCAATGTTATCTCTAGTAAAACAAAAAAAACTATCTTTTGATATAGTGAGTCACATCTTAGGTCATCTTTTATCAAACCCTGGAAATGTTTCTGGAATTACTTTACTGAATAACAAAATAACCCAATCGCTTCTGGCAAAAAATGGCTCATTAGTAAGGCATAGTTATTCACGCAATGGGGCTTCGTTTTTTCAAAAACTTCCCATGTTTTTTTGTGATAACTCTTCAAAAATAGAAAGATTAAAAAATTTGGCTAAAAATCATCCTGAAGGTGCTGAGGCAAAAACGTTAAAACATTTTTGTTTAAGAGCAAATTAATCAGTGCGTGATGCCGAGTTACTCACAGAAATTTGATGCAAGATTAACCTACTAAGTGCAACCTGCTAAAGATAGCGGCCGGGCTTACTTGTCCCCATAAAAACCCGGCCAATAAATTGCGACAGACATCATTAATCGCTGACCATTAAAAAAAGTTAACAAGCTTTATCCTAAAAGAATAAGGGGTAGGCCACGATACATTCAATCTTTTGATAGAATTATAATTCTGGTATAAGTAATGTTGTGAAGCATCAGTGAGAATGGATTTACAATGAAAAAAATAATAATCCTATTACTAATTTCATCAGGCTGTTTTGCTGATGGTTATCCAAACAACATAACTGGGCTGTACAAATGCAAGGGATCAGAGATTGATACTGGGCTCGTCTTTTTTTGTAAAATGAATATAAAAAAGACCCAGGCTACCTATGATGTAATTACTAAATGCAATGATGGGACGTTTTATTTAGGAACTGGCATCTATGATGTCGTGAAACACAATCTTTCGCTGATTTTTATGAATCCCAAAAATAAAGAGGAGACTGGGGTTGCCATGGTGGATATAAAGGAAGATGGTACTATGACTTCAGTCTGGACACACCTAAATAAAACTACGCTTGGTCATATGAATTGTGGAAAATCATTTATAGCGGGTTGAATGCGTTACAATATTTGAACCCTGTTTGGGAAGTAATCGATGAAAACAATTTTTTTACTATTAGGTTCTAATGTCTTCATGACTTTCGCGTGGTATGGTCATCTTAAAAACCTCAATAATAAACCGTTGTATATTGCCATTTTAGTGAGTTGGAGCATCGCTTTTTTTGAATACTTACTTCAAGTGCCGGCCAACCGAATTGGCTATAAAGAATTTGATTTAGGGCAATTAAAAATTATTCAGGAAATAATTAATGTGTGTGTTTTTGCTTTTTTCGCCTATTACTATATGAATAAACCAATAGGATTTAATTTTCTTTGTGCCGGTTTATGTATGGTGGGGGCTGCTTATTTCATTTTTAAAACTTAAATTACCGTGCAAATTCTTGTTTTGAATAAGCGACTCTTTCTGTAACGGATTCTTTTCCCTTCGCTGCATGTGCTTCAATTTTCTGATAACGTTTTAAACCCCCTTCGCGATTAGCAATTTGAATATTTAATCCAGGACGAGCATTTAATTCTAACATTAAAGGACCATGATCTTTATCAAGAACAATGTCGACACCCAAATAACCAAGACCAGTTAACTCATAGCAACTTGCCGCAATTTCTAAAATTTTATCCCAGTAAGGCACAGTGATATCCACAATAGGTCCTAAGGTATCGGGATGGTAATCAATAGCATCATTTTGAAATACACCACCTAGCGTTTTTCCCGTTGCTAAATTAATACCGACGCCGATAGCACCCTGATGAAGATTTGCTTTCCCGCCTGATTGCCGAGTTGGCAGACGAACCATTGCCATTGCTGGGTAACCTAATAAAGTAATGATCCGAATGTCAGGAATTCCCTCATAGCTAACTTCTTTAAAAACAGGATCAACGACGACGCGATGTTCAATGATTGCATAGTCACTGTGACCGCCAAGGCTATAAGCACCAGTAAGTAAACAGGAAAGATGATAGCTAAGCTCTTGGCTAGTGAACAATCGACCATTAATTTGGCGATAGCGACCAAAAACTCGATCGGTGATTACGATAATGCCATCTCCACCAGCACCATGTGCAGGTTTGATAACAAAATCTTTATAGGGTTCCAAAATCTTATCAATATTTTTTATCTGATGTTCACTGTCTATAATCTCATAGAGTTTAGGAACAGCTATTCCGGCTTGAATAGCCAATTTTTTTGTTTGTAATTTATCGTCAACTAATGGATAAAGCTTGCGGTCGTTATATTTTAAAACGTAATCGCTATTACGACGATTGATGCTTAAAATTCCTCGCTGATGCAGTCGACGATACAACTTCCACATTATAGTCGCTCTCCGCCTAGGACTTTAAAGCGTAGCAATTCGGAAAGGCGATAACCTCGATATTGGCCAAACCATAAAATAAGTGCAAGTAATACCAATAACAATTCTGGGAAAGCGAAGACTAGATATTGCATGGGTTCATAATTCATTGCTCCAAAAGCAATGACTGCAGCAATCAAACTTCCTATGCCAGATTTAATGGCTTCAGAGGCACCGCGCTCGTCCCAAGTAATGCACATGCGCTCAATAGTCATTGTTAAAATGACCATTGGGAATAATGCAACGGATAAACCGGATTCCAATCCTAGATTCTGACTCATTACGCTTATAAAAATCATTAGCAAAATCACGACAGTAAGAATAGCTGCCAATCGCGGCACTAACAGTAACCTGAGCTGATCTAAATAGAACCTCGCGAGAAGACCAAAGGAGACAATGATTACAAATAAGGTAATACCCCAAATAACATGAGTCTCCCGAAAAGCTAGTGCAATTAGTACCGGCATAAAAGTACCGAAAGTTTTCAAGCCAACAAAATTGCGTAACAATAAAATAATAAACGCCCCGATAGGAACAGTAAGCAGGATTTTATAAGTTTCCTGGACGCTAACAGGCAATTGCAACAATGAGAAGCGAAGTAGTTGAGAATCTGTTTGTACACCGCGTGCTTTTGCGATAGACAGTGCGTTTATTGGCGTCGGGGATACTGTTAAATTAAAAATAGGTTTTTTTCCGCCAATGACATTGAAGACGGGATCAAATCCATATTGCCAAACGAGGAAATCTTTGGGAAAACCGGCACTTCCTGTTCGCGGATTAATGTATACCCAATCTTTGCCGTTATAAACAACCATAAATAATTTAAAATCAGATTTGTTTTGATGTTTCAAATAAATACCTTTCACAGGCATTGCATAAATTTTTGCCTGATTTAATACGATAATGGCTGCATTGATGACGCTGTCATCGGTGAAATCACTACCAACTAATAATTTCGCATTACCATCCTGCTTGTTTAATTCTTTTATTGTACCTTGCGCAAAAGTTTGAATATCCGCTGAGGATTGGCGCACTTGATTAGTGATGGCATCCACTGCTGCCTTTTGATTTTCAGTTAAAGGCTGTGCTTTGACAGCAGGCGGTTTGACCAGTGAGGATTCGTTATTATCCGTTTCGCGAAAAATCGCGCGATAATAAAGCGATTGTGTGCCACTACTCCGTCGAAGAGACCACACGGTAACTCGATTATAACCGCTTAAATTGGTGGTGACACCATAATTGTGCGAGACAAAATATTCATCGAGAATGGCAAAATAGGGTGGCATATAGGGAATTGTAAAACTCGCTTTTACAGGAGTATTACGTTCCGCAGTAAAGCGTAAATGAGCCTCAACCATCCAGCTATTAACTGTTTCTGTATCAGTGAGGGGAACATCAAGGATTAAGTGGCGATAAAGGAAAACGCCAGTACCAACGATGAATAAAGTTAGAATTAATCCATAAACATGGCGTTTATTTGACTTCATTTTTTCTCAACTTTTTCGGTTTTAATTAAAAAGGCATGTTGTGGATCAATGAGACCATCGAAAGCAATAATTGCATCTCTACCCAGTAGGAGAGGATAATTGAAGCGTTTACGATTTGTTAAATTTACAGGGATGGTCCGTATTTTATCGCCGATTTTAATATCAATTTTTACAACAGGGCGCTTTATAGGCTCTACATGATGTTGTAAAGATAGATGTTCTCCAGCACGGACCTTAATTTTGACTTTACCTACGTACTCACAAGTAAATTCAACTTCACCTTCTTTACCGGGAACTTTAAAACGTAAATAAGCTTTTCCATCTTCTTCAATTTCGTGGATGTCGACGGCACTGAGTGAAGCCGATTTTGCACCCGTATCCAATTTGGCCGATAAAATCATGTTTTTATCAACTAAGGTTGCTTTTTCAACATAGCCATAAATAATTTTTTGATTGGCAGCCATGGAACACCCTAAGAACAATGATGAAACTACAATAAGAAAGCTACGCAGACTCATTAAACCCTTTCCAAATTATGTGAAAAACACTGTTAATCCTAGCAGATTTGTAATTTTACGCCCAGACTTGAGTTGAGTCATTAAGAATTTTTGTAAAATGTTTGGTTCTTGGCTAAGATGTTGTTTTTAGCCTAAAAAACAATCAATTTTAGCATAAAAAATTCTTTTTTAAGGTATTCTTAACTACAACGAATGAAATATTTAATCTTGGAGTGGAAGTTTAAAAAATTGTATTATCAGATAGTTAGCCGAATAGGGAAAAGAGAAAATTTCAAAAAGTATTTATTTAATTATTCATTATGATATTATTAGCGATGGACTATGCGTTTTGTTTTGTTTTAGTTCAAGATGAAAAATTGGTTGCCATTTAGTTCTTAATTCGGTACAATTCCTGCCATCTTAGCCGTTGCTTCTATTCGCATGACAAACGAGCTTACTCCTACAGATTCTATAGAACTTACCGAGCAAGGTTATGTCTATCATATTGCTGGGAGAATGGATACTCAAACCCGCTTGATGGCAAAACAACTGCATGAGCTGGGTATTGTTTATGCCATATATGGTGCGTTAGATGGCTTAAGTCTTTCTTACAGTATGATCAAATACCTTTTTGATCTCCTCTATGGCAATGGCAAAATCTCTACTTCCGACATAATGCATGACTGGATGCTCACTCCTGAAGGCATTGCTGTTGCTGCTTCAAGCACAATTACTTTAGTCGTCTTTGCAATGTTAGCGAATCACTTTAAAGATGATGATAAAAATCAATTTAAAGCCTTTGTAGCTACTGCCTGGCCTTATTGCCGTGACACAATGAAGGGCTTAAAAAATGCCTATAAAGGTTTTCGTAGTGCAGTGCAGGTTATTGATCTCCTTGGCGGTCAGAATCTTAATTTTATGATAGTCCCTATGGGGTTGTTGCTGGGCGTGCTGTCTGCTGCGAATCGTATTTGGTTTCGTTATCAAGTCAATATTCGTAAAGACATGATGAAAGCGAATGCAAAGTTACTTACAGAAATTAAGAATATGGAGAAGCTCTCTCTGCCAGAGATAGCAATAAAACGCGCTGAAATACAAAGTCAATCGATGGCTTTAAGACGTCAAATGCTGCTTTCTGCTGCCTATGGTGGAGTTGTAGATGGTCTTTATCTTTATGTCGGAGTATTGTCGTTATGCTCCCTGACGCCACCTTTGTTTTTAGCGATGTCTGTGTTTTGTGCAATTTATTTTGTAGCCTGTATTGCCACACGAGTCTACGAAGAACATGATTTTCAACGTCGTTTAGTCATTACTCAAGCTAAAATTGAATTAGCTTTATGTGGAAAAGAGCTGGAAACACAGTTTAATGCGCTTGTTAAATTAGCTGAAGAGATAGCTACAAAAGTAACGGATGAGAAATTAACAGACCAAAGAAAATTAGTCGACGAAATTAGCCATTTGCGTGAGGATTTTGAGAAAAGACGCGCCTATCTTCGTGAATTATCGACTCTTTCCTATTCGTCTGCCTTTCTTGCAGGAATTAAAAATGGTTTAGCAGCTTATGGGGCTCTGGCAAGCTCGATGTTTGCTGTGGCAACCGTTATTGTTTTGGCATCTTCCAGTTTCCCCCCCGCATTACTTGTAGCTTGTATTAGTGCAGGGATGGCGCTGTTAGTTGCATTTGTAGCTCATGCACTTATTAACGCTTATCGACATCAAGTTAAACAAGACAAAATAACTATCGACAATCCTCACGATGAAAAATTAAATACAATATTGGAGTCGCTTAAGGGAGCCAAACAGCACGTTGAGGATTTAAAACCGGAAAAAGTGAGAACTGCGATTACTGATGGCATGGTAGTCGATCCTTCACCTCAATTCTTCTTTCAGGAATGGTTCGAAGTGGTTCGCTCATTTTTTTCAGGCTTAGGTAAAGGCTCTAAAGCTGTCGATTTCACAATGAATAGCTTTCAAGAGCGAGGAACGGATGGTCATTATCATGACACTCCTATTATGTTAGGCTTAACAGTAGTAAGTGCCTTAGTGCATGGGACAGCCTTGGCATTAAGAGCCCAGGCACGTGGATTTGGAAGGGACCCTATTGACAACGTACCATCAGTTGTCAAAGCAAGTGAGACAAGCGGGGTCACAACCACCTCGCTGGAGGGGGAGTCAGACCGTTCTTGCGAGCTAGTTTCTGATTCCCCTAAGGCCAATGCGTCTTTGGCATCTGACAAGCCTAGAATGATTAATGGTGGTGATACTGACGAAATAAAACCTACCTTAACAAGTGAAAATCCCAGAATAACAGCTCCAGAATCAAAAAACCGCAATCCTCAACCTTTCTATGCATCCTTTTTTAGAGCAGATCGCAAATCTCAAAGCCATCTACCCCGCTCACAGAGTTCAAAAGAATTACAAGCGTTAGTGCCAGGAGGTAACTCCACCAGAGACGCACAACATACTCCAACACCGACTATACCTACCCAATATTGGTAATTATTTTTGCTGATAGAGTTCGGGATTTAAGCTTGGATCGTTATACATTTTAAATTGATGATATACTCGGAAAGTACGCTTTTGTTCAGTGACTTCATGACATAATTGGCTAAGGCAACTGAGTAACTGCTTTTGTTGTTCTTGGATAGTTTGCCATTTTCTTTGGCATGCTTGACGATGTAATTCATCCACATCCTGGCGATGAACTTGTAACTCCATATGATAGGCTTTGAGGGCAAGGATGGATAGGCGGTCAATCATCATTCCCGGTGTTTCAGAGTGTACCGGACACTCAGTGGGTGCTGCTGGTTGTAGTTTTGTAAATAACCATTCATCCATAGCTTCCATACGATTATTACGCTGCTGATTGCAATAGTCGATCTCTCGTTTGGCATGATAAACAAATTCGAAGCCCATATCTTCTCGTCGAGCTTTATCTTCTGCATGCCACAAGCGGTAGTTAAAAGCATGGTTTTCCTCTACTAACCCCATGAAATTGGTTTGCGTCAGGAGTATGCTACTCGCCTTCCACTGGATAATGCTATCCTTATGGAGCCTAGCTATTTCAGAAACTTGCAGTTCAAACATAGTGGTAATCGTATGGTAAAACACTATATTAACATGTCTTGGGACAAAGCCCTATTTAAAACAAGGATTGCTGAATGAAAGAAGCAGGTTTTTCATGGGAGGAAAAATGCACTCCTAGCCCAAGTAGACGCATGGGTTTAGAGGTTTCATTTCTAATTTTATGAAAAAGCTCATAAAATTTTTGCAATTCAGGTTTAGAGCTTTTAATTTCAGCAGTCGCCAGCTTAAAATCATGAAATTTGATTTTAATATATTGGTTTTTTATTAATAAATTAGGAGTTGAAGTCTTAATGCGTTTTAAAAGCTCGTTGTAAAGTTCGTTAATAATCGTCGTTGCTTGTCCAGTATCATTAATATTCTCAACGAAGGTAGTTTCTACACTTAAGGATTTACGTTCTCTATTGGGTTGTACGGGCCTGTTATCGATGCCACGAGATTGGTAATAAAGATTTTCTCCTAATTTGCCAAAATGGTTGACTAAAGTTTGCAGGGATAGCAATTGCAAATCGGCACAAGTGTGCAAATTCATAGTCTGCAATTTTTGGGCTGTAACCTTGCCGACTCCAAATAGTTTATTGACAGGAAGCTCACTTACAAAAGAGTGAACCTGTTCTGGTCGAATGACAAATAAGCCATTGGGCTTATTCCAACCGGAAGCAATTTTCGCCAAAAATTTGTTAGGAGCCACCCCGGCAGATGCTGTTAAATGCTCGGCCTCCCAGATTTTCTTGCGAATCGCGTCTGCAATCCATGTAGCACTTCCTTGATGGAGGGAACAGTCAGTGACATCAAGGAAAGCTTCATCCAAAGCTAAGGGCTCAACGAGTTCCGTGAACTCCTTAAAAATACGATGAATAGTTTCTGAAATTTGGCGATATTTAGACATATTCACAGGTAATACAATTAAGTCAGGGCAATGTCGATAAGCAATAGCAGTGGGCATCGCTGAATGAATTCCATACTGCCTTGCAATGTAATTGCAGGTACAAAGCACACCACGTTGATTCGCAGCACCGCCTACTGCTACTGGTTTTGTGGCCAAGGAGGGATTATCTCGAATTTCTATAGCCGCATAAAAACAATCCATATCTACATGGATAATTTTGCGGGTCTTAATAGTAGTTAGAGGCTCCATAGTCGGGGTCGAAAATTTAAATACAATTTAATTTTAGCAAGAGCGGGTATTTTTATAATGCTCATAGCAATTTATTCTAAATGCCGACGTGTCGCGGTTTATCCACGCACCTATGGATCCCGCGGACAAGCCGCGGGACGTGGTCTTTAAGACGAAGTGTTAACCTACTCTAAAACATTGGCGTAAATAACATTAATAATTCATCTTAAAGTGCCGACGTGCCCGGTTTATCCCCAGCATCTATAGATCTCACGGACAAACCGCGGGACGTGAACTTTAAGATGAAATGTTAATATACTTTAAGACATCGGCGTAAAATAACGTTGATAAATTTTCAAATAAGTACCATCCGATTCCATATCGGTAAGGGCTTTATTGACTTGATTAATCAAGTCCTGGGATTTTTTATTGGCCATTATTCCATAGCCTAAACCAATGGGAATAGGATTTCCAACTAATTTAAATTGTTGATCAGTATTCGCTACCCAATATTTTGCGTTTTCTTCATCCGTAATTAAAATATCAATGTCACCGTTGTCTAAGGCTTGAAATACTTCAGGTAGTGTCCGATATTCAATAACTTGCACTTCTTTATTAAATTTTGCCAATGTAACGTCTTTGAATACGGTGCCTTGTTCTATACCTACGATCTTATTACGAATATCTTCGGTGCTATTAATCGATGACTTAGTGTTGGTAAGATATTGGCCGTTACTTGTAAAATAGGGCAAACTAAATAAAAATGTTTTCTGTCTTTCTGGGGTAATACTAATTGCACCTACGGCTAAATCGATGTTACCTGCTAATAATTCTGTGAATAATTGGACAAACGTTAATCCCTTAAACTCACAGTCAGCATCAATGCGTTTGCAGATCTCTCGTATTAAGTCGATATCAAAACCAAAATAATGATTATTTTTATCTGCTGAGGTTTCAAAGGGAGGATTGTAAATTAATGCGCCAACTAATACAGTTTTTGCATTTAGGACTGGAAAAAATAAAATGGCAATGAATAAAATGAAACCTCTCACATCAATTCCTTTGATTTTTATTACAGGGTACTTTACTTAGAGAGGGTTGCCAAGTTAGCTTTTGTGCAATTTTTAATTGTTTGGAGGATATAAATGAAGTTAATTGTATCAATTTTATTGATCTTGTGTTTTAGTGCAGCGAATGCTGAAATGACTATGCCTGCATCTTGCAAGCCAATTTCAGTAAAAGAGTCAGTTATGCTATCCACCAAAAAGCCGCTGTTGGTTATGATACATAATTTATCGAGTACGGATTTATGGATTACCCATCCTGTTTCCGAGCCGAGTGCCAGTGCTGGTTGGAGTAGCCGTTTGCAGGCAGGTAATTGGTCTGCTTTAGCTTTAGATAAAGAGTCATTTGAATTAAGTTGCATAGAATCGAAACCTGGCCATGAGCAACAAGTGCCTTGTATGGGAGTCATCTCAGTGTGTCGTTGGCCTGTTGTAACCATGCCGAAGCAAGCTTCTGGGACATTTTGGGCCGGTGAAGATATGAGTTTATCGGCCTTAGCTGAGCATTTAGGGGGTCGAGGTTTTGGATTACCTGATTCTCAATAAATGATAGACTGAAAGTAATAATATAAAAAAATGTGGTGAATGTGAGTAAAAAATCAAAGGATCCTTTCTATAAAAGGGAAAAAGAAAAATACGCTACTCCAATACCAAGTCGTGAATTAATCATGCAGGTACTGGATGATTATGGGCGTCCCATGTCTCGTAATCAATTAATTAGTAAGCTTGAAATTGATAATGCTACTGAACAGGAAGCATTGGGGTTTCGTTTAAAAGCGATGGTTCGAGACGGTCAAATTATGCAAGATCGTCGGGGGCGTTTTTGTTTGTTGGGTCGCATTAATTTACAACGCGGAAGAGTACAGGGGCATCCTGATGGTTTTGGCTTTTTTATTCCTGAGGATGGTGGTGATGACATGATCATGTCTGCCAAAGAAATGCAGACGGTTATGCATGGTGATTTAGTGTTAGCGTACCAGACGGGTATTGATAGACGTGGCAGACCAGAAGGTAAAATTCATGAAGTATTAGAGCATGCTAACCAAACTGTTGTTGGACGTTTCTTTACAGAACATGGTGTAGGATTTGTTATCCCTGATAATAAACGTCTACTTCATGATATTTCTGTCCCATTAGAGTTTGCTGGCGATGCTAAAAATGGCCAAATGGTTCTGACTGAAGTTGTCGCTTTTCCAACTAAAAGGAATCAAGCGATTGGTAAAATAATTCATATTTTGGGTGACCATATGGCGCCCGGTATGGAAATTGAGGTCGCTATTTTTGCTCATGGAATTCCTTCTGAGTGGCCTGACGAAGTATTGGCTGAAGTTGCCAAGATTTCACAACATGTTAGTGAGGAAGACTGTGCAGGACGCACAGACTTAAGGCATTTACCTTTCGTGACTATTGATGGCGAAGATGCAAAAGATTTTGATGATGCAGTTTATTGTTATCAAAAACCCAAAGGTGGTTTTCAACTCTACGTTGCTATTGCTGATGTCAGCCATTATGTCAAAGTAGATTCGGCGTTGGATAAGGAGGCTGCAAAACGCGGTAACTCTGTTTATTTTCCGGGGCAAGTTGTTCCCATGTTACCTGAAGCGTTGTCCAATGGTATTTGTTCTTTGAACCCTCATGTTGATAGATTATGTATGGTTGCCGAAATGGCTATCTCTGATGACGGTAAAATAACTCGTTCACGATTTTATCGCGCAGTTTTTCATTCACAAGCACGTCTAACCTATACCAAGGTAGGAAATTGGTTAGAAGATAAGCAGAAAAGTGGTATTGATGAAGCATTGTGGCCGGCGCTCGATTCGTTGTATACCTTATTTAGTACTTTATTAAAGGCTCGCAAGGAGCGTGGTGCCATTGATTTTGATACTACAGAAACAAGTATTGAATTTGATGAAAATAGAAAAATAAAACGAATTGTTCCTGTAGTACGTAATGACGCTCATCGTTTGATTGAGGAGTGTATGTTGGCTGCGAATGTGGCTACCGCACGCTATTTAGAACGAGCTCAAATACCCACGCTATATCGCGTACATTCTTTACCTGATGAAGAAAAGATTAATGCGTTAAGACTTTTCTTAGGTGAATTGGGTTTAAGACTTGGGGGTGGCAAGAAACCTCATCCTAAAGATTTCCAAAAGACTATGGGGGATATAGGTGATAGACCTGAGCGGCATTTAATTGAAACTGTTATGCTACGCTCGCTTAAACAAGCACAATATGTTGAAGAAAATGATGGTCATTTTGGACTGGCTTATCCTGCGTATACTCATTTTACCTCACCAATTCGTCGTTATCCTGACTTGTTAATTCATAGAGCCATTGGACATTTAATTGATAATCAGGAGGCAAACGAATTTACTTATACTAAGGAGGATATGAGTCGCCTGGGCAAACATTGTTCTGCTACCGAGAGAAAAGCAGATGAAGCCACACGCGAAGTGGTTTCCTGGCTTAAATGTGAATATATGCAGGATAAATTAGGGCAAGTATTTCAAGGGACAATTTCGGCCGTTACTGGCTTTGGCATTTTTGTCGAATTGAACGAAATTTATGTAGAGGGATTGGTACATATCACTTCTCTTAGAAATGATTATTATGCATTTGACGCTGTGAAACATCGCTTGGTAGGAGAACGCAGTGGCCATGTTTATCGCTTGGGCGATAAAATGTCGGTGATGGTTGCGCGCGTGGATTTGGATGAGCGTAAAATTGATTTTGAACCTGTAGAAAATGGGGATTAGCATGAGTGAGCATTATGTTTTTGGTATGCATGCCGTTCATGCTTTATTATTAAATGCTCACCGCCCTACAAAAATGTTGTACGTAAGCCAGGATCGTTTGGATAAAAAGTTGCAAATGATTCTTACTTTAGCCGAGCAAAAGGGCATTCCTGTTGAGAAATTAACAACACAAAAAATGAATCAGCGTTTTGCTGAATTTGCCCATCAAGGTGTTGTCGCTAGTGCAGGAAATTTACCGCAGTATGGGGAAAATGATTTATTAACTTTGCTTGCAAACGCTAAAAAACCTCCTCTTATTTTGATTCTCGATGGGGTTACTGACCCTCACAACCTCGGGGCTTGTTTACGTACAGCAGATGCAACTGGTGTTGATTTTGTGATTATTCCTAAAGATAAAAGTGCAAGCATTACCCCTGTTGTCAGTAAAGTCGCTTGTGGTGCAGCAGAATCAATTCCTGTAGTTCGTGTGACTAATCTAGTTAGAGCTATTGAAATTATCAAACAAGAAGCTGTTTGGGTTTATGGTGCAGCCGGAGAGGCTGGCGATAGTATTTACTCTCTTGATTGTAAGGCGGCGATTGCTATTGTGATGGGCGCTGAAGGAGAGGGATTGCGACGCTTGACTCGAGAACATTGCGACGGGTTATTTGCATTGCCCATGCAAGGAAGTGTTGAGAGTCTGAATGTTTCTGTGGCTACCGGTGTTTGTTTGTATGAGGTGGTTCGTCAGCGCTCCTGATATTTGCAGTGGAAGCAACAAAGGATTGTGTCTATTTATCAACAGGTTCAGCAGGGATTGCTCCGTAGCGTGCCATAATGAATTGGCCCATGTTTTTAGCCAATTCTTTTTCAGCATAAAAGAATTTTCCTTCAATTTCTTGTTTCAATAATTTCTCTTCTTCCTCGTTACTGACGCGAATAGCTGCTTCAATTTGAGGGTTAAGAGTACGTGCAATACTCATAATTTGTCGTATATTAAATGTGTCTGAAGTAGCAACAACTAACATCCCTGCACGCGCAACATGCGCCTGTATCAGGACATTGGATTCAGATGCATCACCAAAAACTGCCGCCATTTTTTTCTTGCGTAGTTGCTCCACAAGTTCGCGATTTTGTTCAACAATAACAAAGGGCAAGCCTTGTAAAAGGAATACTTGAGCTATACGCCGACCCACACGTCCATAGCCTACCAAAATGATTTGCTTCGATAGATATTTTTCTTCGGTAGTCATGGGCAATTCGCCCAAGGGATCCTCATCACGTTCGAAGCGTTGAATCCAGGAGGATTTAGATCGCATCCAAATTTGCAAAGGCCCCACCAATTTAAAGATTAAGGGGTTTATCGCGATGGAAAATAAAGCCCCTGCCAGTATTAATTCTTGTCCCTCTCTTGGTAATAGTTTTAAACTAACACCAAGTCCTGCAAGAATAAAGGAGAATTCACCAATTTGTGCCAAGCTGGCTGAAATAACCAATGCCGAATGTAGAGGATAACGTAATGCTAGTACCAAAGCGGCAGCAACAATGGATTTACCAATAACAATAATCCCTACGACCGCTATAACCTTTATTGGTTGTTGGATAAGAATGAGTGGATTAAATAACATCCCGACTGAAACAAAAAACAATACTGCAAAAGCATCACGAAAGGGTAAACTCTCCTCTGCTGCGCGATGGCTGAATTTAGATTCCCTCATGACTACGCCAGCAAAAAAGGCACCCAGTGCGAAAGACATTCCAAATAACTTTGACGCTGCAAATGCAATACTTACCGCTGCCGCAATGACACACAAGGTAAACAATTCTCTAGACCCTGTACGGGCTATATGCCATAACAATTTAGGAAAAACCCAACGGCCAATAAATAGCATGAATGCAATAAAGGAGGAGATTTTAAGAAGAGTAATTCCTAACACTAACCAAAGGTTTTTGTCCTGTCCTGGGGTATCAATACCCATCCAATCCGGTAACAAAGGTAGGAATACCAGGACAAGAATCATGGCAAGATCTTCAACAATTAACCAACCTACAGCAATTTGTCCGTTGATAGAGCCAAGAATACCTTGAGATTCAAGCGCTCTTATTAACACAACGGTGCTGGCTACTGATAAGGCAAGACCGAATATTAATGCACCGCCTAAATTCCATCCCCAAGCCATGGCAAGACCTGCACTAAGCAGAGTCGCGACTACAATTTGAATAAGAGCTCCAGGCAAAGCAACTTTGCGTACTTCAAGCAAACTACTTAATGAAAAATGCAGACCGACACCAAACATCAAGAGCATAATACCAATTTCAGCCAGTTCCGCGGCAATTTCAGTATTAGCAACAAAGCCCGGCGTAAAGGGACCTAAGATAACTCCAGCTAATAAATAACCAACCAAGGCCGGTAAATTAAGTTTGACAGTAATAAAACCCATAATTAACGCCAAACCCAGGGCCGTTGCAATTGTCGTAATCAAGGGCAGGCTATGAGTCACGATTACTCCCTAAGCATGGAGATAATTTTTACATCGCTATTGGGCAAAAAGAATTCTGACAAGGTTGTATAACCATTTTTCTCATATAATATTTGATTGCTCGCATGTGCTGTTTCTAAATAACAGGGGAAACCACTTTGATTAGCCAAGTCAAAAGTATGGTTCATTAAGGCGGTACCAAAACCTTGTCGCTGATAGCCTGGTTGGGTTGCAAGACACCAACAATACCAAAAAGACTTTAATCCCATTTGTCGATTACGTTCTTCTTGCGCTAGTTCATCAAATAGCATAACGCGATTGAAGGCTTCTGTTCCCAACTGTCTAGGCAAACCAAGATAGCCCGCACGAAAGGCTCTCCACCAGGAAAATTTATTATCCCCTGGCGACTTGCGAAGGGCCACAGCTTCTAAGTTTGTTGTACAAAATGCTTTTCCATACAACATGCAATAGCGAGTTATCGCATTAAACATGTGGGGGGCTTTTTGTTGATAATTCTCAGCTAAAACCCATTGCATCAGTGGATCTTTGGCGAATGCTTGCGTTAAAGTGGCGACAGCTGAGTTGATGTCGCCGGATTGTAAATTACGAATTTGAATAATGTGATTAGTCATTATTTCTCAAGAAATTGCTTAATTGTTTTTGTAAGCCTTAAAACCAATTCCTGAATTTCTTCTTCATTAATAATTAACGGAGGAAGTAATCTAATGACTGTATCGGCAGTCACATTAAAAAGTATACCATTTTCAAGACCAATAGCTCTGGCATCATTGGCTGGCCTATCAAGCTCAATTCCTAACATATATCCTTTACCGCGAAACGCCCGAATATTCGGATGTTCACCCAGCTCCATCACTAATTTCTCTTTCAAAATAGCACTGTTGTGGGCAACCAGGTCGCATAATTTATCGCGCTCAATGACATCTAGCACAGTGAGGGCCGTTGCACAGGCAAAAGGATTACCGCCAAAAGTTGAACCATGATTTCCAGGTTTAAACAAATCACTTGCTTTTTCACCCATTAAACAAACACCAATAGGAATACCGTTGCCAAGCCCTTTAGCAGTAGTCAGGATGTCTGGCTTAACGCTATTGTGCATATAGTAAAAATATTTTCCAGTTCTGCCGTTTCCGGTTTGAACTTCATCTAAAATGAGTAACCAATCATGCTTTTTGCACAGCTCAGCAACTGCACGCAAATAGGTATCATCAACAACATAGATACCTCCTTCACCTTGAATAGGTTCAATCATAATAGCGACGACATCATCACGATTTGCAGCGATGGTGTGGACAGCTTCGATATCGTTAAAAGGGGCTCGAATAAAACCGGGAACAAAAGGTTCAAAGCCTGCCTGCACTTTTCGACTGCCCGAGGCAGTTAAAGTAGCCATTGTTCGACCGTGAAACGCTCGCTCCATAACAATAATCGATGGTGTTTCAATGCCTTTTTTATGACCATAAAGGCGAGTAAGCTTAATTGCTGCCTCGTTTGCTTCAGCACCTGAATTGGCAAAAAAAGCTTGTTTCATCCCGCACATGCCAATTAGACGCTCGGCCAATAATTCTTGTTCTTTAATATGATAGGCATTAGAGGTATGCAGTAGTTTTGCTGCTTGCTGCTGAATGGTTCGAGTGACATCTGGATGCGCATGGCCTAATCCACAAACAGCAATACCACTTAAAGCATCAAGATAAGCTTTACCCTTATCGTCATATAGCCAGATACCTTCTCCATGGGTAAAACTGATGGGTAAAGGGTTATAGCTTGTGATTAGTGCCATGAAAACTCCTTTTGTTTAACTATTGCCTTCGTTAATCGAATAGCATGTAAATTAACGTAGATTGCTAGCGACAAATTCCCAATTTACGAGTGACCAAAATGCTTTAATGTAATCAGGACGCACGTTACGGTAGTCAATATAGTAAGCATGCTCCCACACATCACAGGTCAATAAAGCTTGTAAGCCTTCAGTCATTGGCGTGCCTGCATTACTTGTATTTATAATTTTAAGTGAACTATTTTTGTCTTGCACTAACCAAGCCCAGCCTGAACCGAAGGTTGTTGCAGCCACTTGAGAAAATTCTTCTTTAAATTTTTCAAAAGAACCAAAGTGTTTGCCAATAGCATCGCCAATCTTGCCTGTTGGTTCGCCACCGCCGTTTGGACTTAGACAGTGCCAGTAAAACGTATGATTCCAAACTTGAGCTGCATTATTAAAGATGCCACCAGACGATTTCTTGATAATATCTTCCAGACTAAGATTTTCAAATTCAGTGCCGGGAATTAATTTATTGAGATTGGTCACATAAGCGCTGTGATGTTTACCATAATGGTATTCTAATGTTTCTTTAGATATATGTGGTTCTAAAGCATCCATCGCATAAGGTAGTTGTGGTAACGTAATAGCCATTTTTGATCCTCCCGATTTAAAGAATGATAAGTGTAGCAGGAAGGTAAACATATTCAATCTTATATACAAGAGGTCGTTTTACAATCTATGTTCATTATAATCTATAACTTTTTGTTAAGTTTCGACGGCTTAAGCCGGTTGCTAGTTGCGAATTGATCTCATTTTCGCCATAATTAACACTGGCTAAATTTTTTTTGTTTTTTTGATAGGTGACCCAAGTGGATACAATAGACAAGATCAAACAACAAATTGCAGATAACGCAATACTACTCTATATGAAGGGTACTCCTAAAATGCCTCAATGTGGTTTTTCTGCTCGCGCCGTACAATGTATTGATGCTTGCGGAGTGAATTTTGCTTATGTGGATGTTCTTGCTAATCCAGACATTCGTCAAACACTGCCACAATACGCTGATTGGCCTACTTTTCCGCAATTGTATGTCAAGGGAGAGCTAATTGGTGGTTCAGATATTATTGCTGAACTTTATCAACAAGGCGAATTAGAGTCGTTATTACGTGAAGCTGTCGCACTTTAAGCTTTATAAAATTTGTGCACCTCTGTGCGCTTTCTCAAGGAGAAATAGATGAGTGTTTTAGTTGGACGCAAAGCCCCGGATTTTACAGTACCTGCTGTATTGGCTAATGGGGATATCACTGACAAATTTAATTTGCATGATTCATTAAAGGGCAAATACGGGCTAGTATTTTTCTATCCTTTAGATTTTACCTTTGTATGCCCTTCTGAATTAATTGCACTTCACCATCGTATGGATGAATTCCAGCGTCGTGGTGTTGAAGTTGTTACCGTGTCAATTGACTCTCAATTTACTCACAATGCTTATCGCAATACCTCTGTCAAAGAGGGTGGTATTGGGCATGTGAGTTTTACAATGGCTGCGGATATGACTCACACTATTTGTCAATCTTATGGTGTTGAGCATCCGGTTGCTGGTGTAGCGTTCCGCGGAGCCTTTGTTATTGATAAGAATGGTGTTGTGCGTTCGCAAATTGTTAACGATTTACCAATTGGTCGTAATATTGACGAACTTATTCGCATTATTGATGCGGTTCAATTCTTTGAAGAGCATGGAGAAGTTTGTCCTGCTGGTTGGCAAAAAGGAAAAGCAGGTATGAAGGCCTCTCCAAAAGGCGTAGCAGAATATTTATCCAGTCATTCAGACGACTTATAGTAATCTACATGAATATTGCGCCATGCGTTTAGCATGGCGCAAAAAAGTTCTGCTGTTTTTTCAGCATCATAAATCGCCGAATGTGCTTCACTTGCATTAAAATTAATTCCAGCTGCTTGTGCTGACTTTGATAGTACAGTTTGTCCATAAATAAATCCTGAAAGAGTTGCAGTATCAAAGCAGGTAAATGAGTGAAAAGGCGATTTAACACCAGTTCGTTTGACGGCTTCTTTTATAAAAAGCAAATCAAACCAGGCGTTATGTCCCACTAATACCGCTTTTTGGCATTTCTGTTCTTTTAACGCCTTATTAATGGGTGCGAAAAGATTTTTAAGGGCTTGTTTTTCTTCAATGGCAAACCTTAGAGGCTGATAGGGATCAACCTGAATAAACTCAAGTGATTTCTCATCAAGTTCAGCACCCTCAAAAGGAATAATATGTTCAAAATAACTCACTTTGGGGGCAAAAACACCTTCACTGTCAATTTCAAGTAAGACAATACATATCTCCAACAACGCATTTTTAAAAGGATCAACGCCAGCAGTTTCTATATCGACAACTACAGGCAAGAAGCCCCGAAATCTGTCCTTGAGTTTTGAACAAAAAATCGTATCAGGTCGATTCATGAATACTCCATGGCAAGGTCTCTCCAGCCGCAACAGGAATGACCTGTTCTGTTCCAAAAGGAAGTATGGCAGGTATAAGCTGCGAGGATTTTACTAAAGTCAATTTTTCTTTATTAATTGGTAATTGATAAAAATTAGCACCAAAGTGGCTTAAAAAAGCTTCTAACCTGGATAACGCATTTAATTGTTCGAAAATATCAGCATACAAGGCGACGGCATAAGGCGCTGAATAAATACCGGCACAGCCACAAGCACTTTGTTTGCTACCTACTGTATGGGGAGCACTATCTGTGCCTGCAAAAAATTTAGGATTACCGCTCGTTACAGCATCCCGCAGAGCATATTGATCAGCTTCGCGTTTTAAAATAGGCAAACAGTAGTAGTGAGGTCGAATGCCTCCAACAAGCATGTGATTACGATTATACATTAAATGGTGAACTGTCACAGTGGCCGCGACTGTATCCGGTGTTTGTTGAATAAAATTAACAGCAGCTTGAGTAGAGATATGTTCAAGCACAATGCGTAATTTAGGAAAATTACTAATTAAAGGCATTAAATCAGTATGAATGAATTCAGCTTCACGATGGAAAATATCGCCTCGAGTGACCTCACCATGAATTTGCAATACTAAATTTTCATCTTGCATTGTTTCAAATAGTGGGTATAGGGTACGTAAAGAATTGACGCCCTCTTCTGAATTCGTTGTCGCTCCTGCAGGATAGAGTTTCGCGCCTAATATAAAAGAATAATCTTTTACCTTTTGTAACTCATCTGCGGTGACGCTTTCATTAAGATATAACGTCATATAAGGAGAAAAATTGGTATTCTTAGGCAGTACTGAGAGAATTCGTTGGTGATAACTTACTACATCATCAACGGTTGTTAGAGCCGGTTTAAGATTAGGCATAACAAGAGCACGTGCAAAATGTTGTGCCGTTGCTGGGACTGTATCATTTAAATATACGCCATCCCGAAGATGTACATGCCAATCATCGGGACGAGTAATCGTTATAAAATCCATAATAAAGATTCCGCTAAATTTGCCGATATTTGAAGCATAACATGGATTCGCTAAGCGGGATGAGCAAAAAATGACATTTATACGGTTTGTTATACAATGTCAGTTACGAATTGCAATACTGTGCTGGCTACCTTTCAGTGCGATGGCTACTGTTCATGTTGATTACGCTAGCCCAATGGGAGATGAAAATTGGCGAATGAGCGGTAGTAAATTGCGCTGCGGGTTATCTTTAACTGTTCCTAATTATGGAATTGCTTATTTTGAGCAGTACGCCGCCAAGCCACCGCATTTTATTCTAAGTAAGTGGCAGCAAGTTCAAAAACAATTACCCGCTGTTGTTTACGCAGCACCACCCATCTGGAAACCCCAAGGAAAATCTTATTTTATTTCTAAAACAACTGTTAATCCTGGCGAATATGGTCTTTATCTACCTCGAGAGCCGGCATTAAAAGTACTCACTTATTTAGCAGAAGGTTTTCAAACAAAATTTGAATACCAGTCTGAAGAAGGATTTCCCGTTACTGTTGCACTATCCCCAGTCCACTTTCAACGTGTGTATGCGAAATATCAACGTTGTCTCGGGAATTTATTGCCTTTCGATTATGCGAGCGTAAAGACTACTATCATTTATTTTGATTCAGATAGTTTTGAGTTGAGTGATGAAGCGAAAAAATTATTGAAAAAAGTTGCTATTTATTCACGTGTCGATCAACAAGTGAAAAAAATTAAAATAGCCGGATATACCGATGACACAGGGCGGAAGTCTTACAACAACGCTGTATCTGAGGCACGAGCAAAGGCTGTGGCCAGTTATCTGCAAAGTCAAGGAGTACGCGAGGACCGCTTATCGGTTACTTGGTTTGGCATTAAAGATCCTGTGGCCCCCAATGATTCTGAAGCAGGCAAAACGTTAAATCGAAGAACAGTGGTAAAAATTATTAAATCAAATAATTGAAAAATATGTTAAAAAATAAATTGCACACCTCACTATATATCTGTTACATTCGAAAGAAATGAGCCGCTAGTAAACCTCAAAAAAAAAACCTAAAACCAGCTAATTTTAGTTTTTAGCGATGGTTGTTTTTTTTGATCTAAAACGAGAGGCTTTTTTTAGGAAATTTAAAAGTTAGCTACTTTGTCCCCTAATACAAGTTGGTAAAAAATTTATTTGTATGGATATAAAAGAGGCAACTTTGTGCGTTAAGCCGATTAAATTATCGAATTTATAGAGATTTTTTGTAGAAATAGTGTTGACTTTGGTAAAGTAGCGCTTGATAATCTGACCATGTACGTTCTCGGATAGAGCGATGATTGCGTACTATAGTCAATACCATGTTGTGGTTTGACGGCTAAACGGGAAATTAATAATAAAAAAAGTGGAGATGAAGCATGTTAAATCTGAAAAAAACAGCGGTGGCTGTTCTTGCTTTAGGTAGCAGTGCAGTATTTGCTGGTACCATGGGTCCTGTTTGCACCCCTGGCAATGTTACTGTTCCTTGCGAAAGAACTGCTTGGGACTTTGGTGTATATGCTCTGTACCTTGAGCCAGCATATGACGTAGACTTCGGCTACCCATTCTATACTTCTCCTGATGGTATCTCTACTCACTACCGTGATTTAGATGCTGATTGGGGATGGGGCTTCAAATTAGAAGGTTCTTACCATTTCAGTACTGGTAACGACCTGAACCTAAACTGGTACCACTGGAACAAAGACAACAGCAATAACTTTGGTGCTGCTTTCTTTGGTCCTTTCGGTCCTGTCTACGGTTCACACCATTGGGAACCTAAGTGGGATGCTGTTAACTTAGAATTCGGTCAACACGTTGACTTCGGTGAGTTCAAGGACATCCGTTTCCACGCTGGTGTTCAATACGCTCGTATCGAACATGAATTCACAGCTTCTGGTTATGTTCCACCAGCATCTGTGTTAACTGGCTTCTCAACAACTGGTAGCAGTGAGTACAACGGTTTCGGTCCACGTACTGGTATGGACATGACTTACAACTTCGGTAATGGTTTCGCTATCTATGGAAACGGTGCCGCTGCTCTGTTAGTTGGTGACTCTAAGTTCAGCACTTCAACTGGCGCTGCTGGATTCTTAATCGGTCATACTTCTGGTTCTAAGACAACTATCGTTCCTGAGTTGGAAGCTAAGTTGGGTGCTAAATACACTTATGCTATGGCACAAGGTGATTTGACTCTAGATGCAGGTTGGATGTGGGTTAACTACTTCAATGCTAACCACTTCATCGGTACTTTAGCTGGTAACCGTGAATCTAACTTTGCTCTACACGGTCCTTATGCTGGTTTGAAATGGGTTGGTAATGTGTAATTAACCCCCAAATCGGACATGTCTTACTGAAGCCCATCCTTGTTGATGGGCTTTTTTTTGATAGATGGAGTGATCAATGTTGAAAAAAACAACCCTCGCTATTCTTGGCTTGGCAGCAAGTAGTTTTGTATCAGCAGGGAGCATGGGTCCTGCTTGCGTTCCTGGTGATGTAACAGTTCCTTGTGAGTCCAAAAAATGGGACATTGGAGTGCAAGCACTCTACTTACAACCCGTTTATAGTGCTCACCGAGGTTATGAATTTACACCTATCTCTACCATAAAAGAAATTGAAGATGAGTGGGATTGGGGATATCGGTTAGAAGGTTCTTACCACTTTAATACTGGTAATGACATAACTATGACTTGGATGCATTTTGACAATGACTCCGATCGTCATTATGGTTATGGTGGTCTAACTCCTTTTACAGGACCTCTATCGGTTCCATTTGGAATTTCAATTGACAACCGATTTGACCAGGTTAACCTTGTAATGGGACAACACGTGGATATGGGACAGTATAAAAATGCCCGTTTCTACGGTGGATTACAATATGCCAATATTAGAGTTGATACCGAGTATGCTTATGCTTTAGGATTGCCTGTGATTTCTCCAGCAGGTTTCTTCCAAGATCGTGACGCAGACTTTAATGGTATAGGACCTGTAGTAGGTATTGATTACTCCTATGATCTAACTCCTGCCTTTAGTATCACCGCAAATGGCGCAGCCTCAATCCTGTATGGATCAAGTCGTTTCAACATGAATTACGTTTTTGCTCCAAGCGGGCTAGTGCCTGTAAATATTTATGCAAGCAAGAAGTCTGTGGTGCCCAGTTTAGAAGCCAAACTTGGCCTGAACTACGCGTATGAAATGGCTCAAGGTACCCTCAATATTCAAGGTGGATATCAAGCAGTCAATTATTTCGATGCATTACAATCTCTTGAATTATTGTGCGGATGCTTAAAGAACTCAGATTATGGTCTTTATGGTCCATACCTTGGAGTAAAATGGGTTGGTAATCTGATCTAACTTCTCCAAAAAAGCCCGAAAGGGCTTTTTTTTTACCCCTCAAACATAATTCCTTATTTTCGAAGTGAGCTTAACACCGCTCATAAGTTGCAAACATGAAAGCTCTCACTACGTATGCAGTGAAACAATCTACAATTGTGAGACTCATTAATTCCCATAAATCAGGTTTGTTTCGGGTTTGCTTGTAACGACGTTGTTGAAATCCTGAGAAATCAATCATAAATAACTATTTAATAATTTTGGCTGTAGTAATTTAATAAATATTGTGCGCAAACACTGGCCACTGCGATCAAGGCAAGTTATAATCTGCATCGATTAATAATCAGGAAGCAAAAAAAACAGCCAGGAGTACCCCGCGTGAAACAGAAAGTCTTATTGATGGCCATTGCCGCCATTTCCGGACCACTGTATGCTGCAAGCAATACAGAATTACAAAAAGAAATCCAACGACTACAACAACAGACAAAAGCATTGCAAACGCAGCTCAATCGCTTACAAAATAAATTAGTTTCACAATCGACAGTAAAATCAGAGCGAAACAATGAGAGAGCAATTAACCGAGAGCAGGTAAAATCGACTACAGCGCCTCCAACAGCTACGACAAAAGCTAAAGCTACTACTGAAAAGACAGTCAAAGAAGAAAAGGTAAAAGGAAAGTTCCATTCAGCCCATGTACTTGTTCATACAATAGATGGCGATCCTTCTTCAAGTAGCTTTTTTCCGACTGCACTGATTGCAGATAATCAAGTGGTAACTTATATTGCAGGTACGCCAGTGGTCACGTCTCCTTACACTGGTGAGCGACCCGCATTTGATGATTCGGATTATATTGTTAATATTTCAAGTATTAACCGTGATATTCGTTTAATGGAACAACGACGCCGAGTCTATAGAGCTTATGAACAAATCGGATATCCTATTCCTAATATTCCAATTATTGCATTAAGTGGGAAAGCAGAACCTGTCGCCGATATAACTCGTCCTTATTTCGGAGATACAACAGGTGACATAAACCTAGGCTCCTCAGAACTGGATATCGCTACTTTATTAAACGATAAAGTGGAAGCATTTATGTCGATAGCCTACGACGATACGCCACCTCAAATTGGGGGAACGCGGGTTGAAAATTCGACATTCTTTCTAAACCAAGGGTTTGTAAATATAGGAAATTTAGATATAACCCCTTATTATTTTACAGCGGGTCAGCTTTATGTACCGTTCGGACGATATACTAGTTCAATGATAAGTTCTCCCTTGACTTTAAGACTGGCTCGTACCAAATCAAGACCCATTATATTAGGCTACAAATCACAAACCGATTCCGGTCCATTTGCGGCTGTGTATGGTTTTAAATCAGATACAACAGATGGCCATTCTGGAGTGGGTGGTATAAATGCAGGTTATACTATTCATGCAGGAAATACACGAGGCGAAATTGGCGCAAGTTATATCGGTTCAATAGCGGATTCTGCCGGTATGCAAGATTCAGGCGGATCAACAGGAACCTTTGGTGGATTCGGTTCAGCAACTAACGGTAGTGAAGAAGTGCATAAAGTGCCTGGAGTCGGGGCGCATGCGACTCTGAGTGTCGATCGCTATAACTTGACGGCTGAATGGGTTGCCGCTACACAAGCCTTTACTCCTCAAGATTTAAGTTTTAATGGTAATGGAGCAAGACCACAAGCGGGACAGTTGGAAGCTGGTGTTACTTTTATGGCATTTTCCAAACCATCTTCATTTGCTGTAGGCTATCAATGGTCTCAACAAGCCTTGGCATTGAATTTACCACAACGCCGTATTAGTGGTGTGTTTAATATTTCTATCTGGAAGGACACGGTAGAAAGTCTTGAATACCGCCATGACATTGACTACAAGACTAATCAGTTTGCTAATGGTATTGCGCCTCCAGGTGTAGTTAACTTAAATACTGTGGGTACTGGTCGGGCTTCCGATTCTCTAATCGCTCAAATCGGAGTGTACTTCTAATTAGGGAGTTGTTCATATCATTCTTTGTCATGATATGAACATCAAACTTACACAGACTAAAGTATTCAACCTGGTTTCTAAAAAAATGCTATCCTTATCCAATAGGAAATATTCAGGGATAGTTATGGAAGTCCTTCACACCTTGTTGAGTGTGGCTTTTACTGACAAAAATTCTTCAAGCTCCTGTTCTTCTTCTCGGCCACTAGCCATTTTCTGGCGTCATCTAATTGTTTTTGTTGGCTTATTTTTAGTGACTGTCCCTGCTATGGCTAATAAAATCATAGAAATTAAAATTAATGGGGCTATTGGCCCTGCCACTGCTGATTTCATAAATCGAGGTATTGCAAAAGGTCAGGATGCAGCATTAATTTTAATAATTCTAGACACACCAGGTGGCTTAGATAAATCAACTCGCCTTATCGTGCAAGATATTTTAACGTCAAAAGTGCCAGTTGTTACCTATGTCTCACCCAATGGTGCACGGGCAGCTAGTGCGGGAACCTATATTCTTTACGCAAGCACCGTTGCTGCCATGGCACCTGGTACGCATCTTGGTGCTGCAAGCCCGGTTTATTTAACAGAAATCACAAGCGACAAGGAGGATAAGAAAAACAAGTCCTCGACCATGGATAAAAAAGTGACTAATGATGCGATAGCTTATCTACGCTCTCTGGCTCAATTACGAGGCCGTAGTGCCGAATTTGCAGAAAAAGCAATTACTAATGCAGAGACACTCACTGCAAGGGAAGCATTACAAGGCGGGGTAATCAATTTAATCGCTACCGACACAGCCGAACTTTTACGGCAATTAAATGGCATGGAAGTAACTCAGAATGGACAAAAAATAAAGTTGCTGACTACCAATGCTGAAATCTCTATTTTAACCCCCGATTGGCGTTTGCAGTTACTACAGATTATTACGGATCCCACGGTTGCATACTTGCTATTGCTCCTTGGAATTTATGGAATTTTTTTCGAGCTAGTCAATCCAGGTTTTGTATTACCAGGTGTCATCGGTGCAATTGCAATTTTGGTGGCACTCTATGCATTGCAGTTATTACCGATTAACTATGCCGGGCTAAGTCTTATTATTTTGGGAATCCTCTTTGTAATTGCCGAAGCGTTTACTCCCAGTTTTGGAGCTCTGGGTTTTGGTGGAACTGCTGCTTTTATCATTGGTTCTATCTTGCTGATAGATACCGAACAAAATAGCTACAAAATTGCATGGTCAGCCATTTGGGCCATGGCGGCAGTAAATTTGGTGATTTTACTGAGTTTAGCTGCTATGACGGTGAAATCCCGGAAACGTAAACTTCAGCATGGTGTTAATGTTTTATTAGGAGCGGAAGGTCGTGCTTTAGGGGACATCGATTTACAAGGCCAAGCTGTTATACGCGGAGAAATTTGGGCAGTGCATGCCAAGCAACCAATCACAGCGGATAAGCTCATCAGAGTAATTGCAACAAAAGGTCTACAACTCGAAGTAGAAGAAATCAGTGTCAAAGATAGTTAAAAGTAAAGGATACCGTATCAATAGTAAAATGGATGAGCGAATAAAAGGAGAAAAAAATGCTTTCATTTCTGGGATTTTTTATAATTATCGTTGCCATTTTTTTAATGTCTACCCTACGTGTACTTAGGGAATATGAGCGGGGAGTCATATTTTTACTGGGTCGCTTTTGGCGAGTGAAGGGGCCAGGTCTTATTATCGTAATTCCTGTTATACAACAAATGGTTCGCGTTGATTTGCGCACAGTGGTAATGGATGTGCCTAGCCAAGATGTTATTTCAAGAGATAATGTGTCAGTACGAGTGAATGCTGTGTTGTATTTTCGGGTGGTGGAGCCACAAAATGCAATTATTCAGGTTGAAAATTACTTTGAAGCAACCAGTCAGTTGGCACAAACCACTTTACGTTCTGTACTCGGGCAGCATGAGTTGGACGAAATGTTGGCTGAACGAGAGCAATTAAATAGTGATATTCAAAAGATCCTGGATGCTCAAACTGACAGTTGGGGCATTAAAGTTTCAAACGTTGAAATTAAACATGTCGATTTGGATGAAAGTATGATTCGTGCTATTGCCAAGCAGGCTGAAGCAGAGCGGGATCGACGTGCTAAAATTATTCATGCAGAAGGAGAACTGCAGGCCTCCGAAAAATTACTGCAAGCCGCTCAAGTGTTGGCTCAACAGCCACAAGCGTTACAATTACGGTATTTGCAGACTTTGGCAACCTTGGCAACCAATAATCCCTCAACCATTATTTTCCCCATGCCAATGGAATTAGGAGAGTTGCTTTGTAAATTAAGCTCTAAGAAATAGGAGACAAAAGAGTAAATATTTACTCTTTTGGCGTTCTCATCAAAGAATTTAAGTTGGTTTCGAGGGTGGAGGATTCTTAATTGTTTCTCCAACTATATCGGCAACATCCGCAGTTGCTGTTTTAGCTTGAAAGAAACGCCAGTTATTAGAGAATGCAAATTTTAAAGTAACAACATTTAAAAGAACATTTAGAATATCTAATAATATTTGCTTGTAACCACGATGTTGCTCCAAGACTGATTTAGCCTGAGTGATTAATTCTGTGCATTCTTTCTGAAAATTTTGATAATCACCATTTGGGTTATCAAAATAAGTTTTTGTAGCTTTATTCAGTTGGCAATAAAGAGTAATTGCTGTTCGAGCCACATTCTCGTAGCTGGGGCTATGCAGTGCTTTGACAGCATGTTTGCAAGCCTTTAATTTTAATTGCTCTAATGATAGCTCTATTTGCTGTTTAGCATCAGCAGGAAGCTGTTGTTTCATTTCGTTATATTGAGTCGTTCTAAAATCAAGCCAAGTTCTACGATCGCTTTCTGATAAATTAGACAGTGCCTTTGTTAAGTTGTCATAGCCAGGAACCTTATTCGCTACGATAATATATAGCTCGTAAGACAGACGATTTTTTTGTAGAATTTTTTCAAATTGATCTTCTTTTGAGCATTTCTTGGCAATTACTCTTAGCACAGGCTCAGTAAGCTCTTGTCGATTTAAGAGTTTATCAAGATCATTTTGAGAAGTAGTTTTTTCTGCTAAACTTAGTAAATCGTCCTCAGACAGTTTGCCTGTTTTATCAGGATCAACCAGTAATTTAACGTCATCCTCATTAGCAATTGAAATCATCGCTTTCATTGGTAATGTGATGGCTTCGGTTGCGTCTTTGCCGAACAGTCGTACCATAGTTAAACCTAGGCGAGGACTCAAATCACTCTGCTCTCTGATCACATCAAGAGCGTCTTTCTGTTTACCCTCTTCCTGATACTTCTCTAATAAGTCAATAAGAGTATCTTCTTGCGCATTGCCGAGTTTAAATAAAATATCCAGTAGGTTATTACGCACACCAAGGTTCTTAACAAAATTAGTATGCTCGATAATGCTTTTAACAACTTTCGGTGAAAGATGAGGAGTAGAAATTATTTCCTGAATAATTGTGTCTAGAGAAGCGTGCTTACTGTATTTCTTAATTAGCTCAATAAAGCAATTTTCCCATGAATTTTCAGGGAGCCTGATATGCGATTGCTCAATAGTTCGTTGAATTAAATTTACAAAAAGATGATGATCGTCATCGATACTATTGCTACTAGCAATAACTTGTTGAGCTACTGCTGGTGAGAAGCTTCTACTTTGAATGGCAAGATTTCTAACTTGAGTATTCGCATTTCGATGAGAAACTACCATTAACAAGTCATCAGAGTGAAGTTTCTCCTTGAGCATCGCTTCTAGTACGGCAGAGGTGACCGCTGGATGTTGTAAAGCTAATTTTACTTCATCCCTAGATAAGCCCTTTACTAATGACAATAAGAGGTTTGATGAGAGTGCAGCATGTTGTAGTAATGTTTTACGAACAGATTTAAGATCTTTAGCTTGTTTATAGACCGATGTTAGTGTTTCCTCAGTCTCCGCATCCATAAGAATGCTTAGTAATTGCGGTTCTGTGAAGCTGTGATCTGTTTTGAGCACAGCTTGAACAACTTTTTCAGTGAGATCGTCTCGTTCAAGCAATTTGTCATAATGAGTCTTGCTTTTGAAATTGGGTATTAACAATAGTAGCTGCTCTTCTGAGGTTGCAATTCTAATCATCTTTGTAAGAGGCAATTCTATGTCTCGTGCTTCTTTACCAAAGACGCGCAGGGTCATAAGGCCAATAATAGGACTCTTACTAGGATTGCTCTTAATAATTTCAATTATTTCTTCCCTCGAAAAATCATCAGCATGGATATATTTCATCAGCAGTTTGGCAAGAACAGGATCCCAACCCTCCGTCTGTTGTTTATCCTCAGTGAAAGAAAGCACTTTTTTTGCGAGTTTTGCCAACAGAGGACGGGAATCGTAGGTATTTATTTTATCAAGAATCCTAAGAGCAACATGTACTGAAAATTCATCATTTTCGACTATTAAACCCCATAGCTGGGTATTTGCGGATGAATGTGATGCTGCTGCAAGTAATACTTGCGAATTAACCTTCTTTAAAGCGATATGTGAGAGATGTCCAAAATTGATGAGTTTAGTATTGTCAAAAATAAAAAGAATCTCCTCATTATCTAATTTATCCTCATAGATTAGGGATAGCAGGGTATCGGAAGAAAATGCAGAACGTGTATAAATAAGTTTTCGGTTTGCAGGAGTAGCAGCTGGATGAGCATAAGCAAGTTTGAGAGTGCTATCTTCCCTAGCCATTTTTATAATTAAGCCTAATTGAGTCTCTGTTAATTCCTTATCCTCCAGAAACTGTCGTAGTATTTTTTCAGAGAGATCTGTTCGTGTAAGAATTAGGTCTCTCAGTTCGCTGGTTGTACATTTTTTAATAAGAAGTTGTAATTGGTCTTCCGAGAGATTACCTGTTTTTTCTTGCTGTAAAAGCAATTTCAGCTCGTCAGTGTTGGCTACATTAACCATTTCCTGGAATGGTAACATTGGAATTGCCTGGCTGCCAAAAGAAGATAAAAGCATAAATCCAAGTCTTGGATGATTAAATGCCCGCTCAGAAAAAGGTATAATGGAGAAGCCAGTTTTTGAAGTTAGCTGTGCTTTAACAACGGTCAGTATATTTTCTTTATGCTCATTGTCTCTCTTGATATAGTGTTTAAAAATTTTATCAAGACAATTTTCCCATTCGATTTTTTCCGATTCTTTAGCTATTTTGTATTTATCAAAAATTTTCGTTGTTAAGTTTTGACACAGCTCATGATCATTATCTTCGCTAAGTTTTTGTGCAACTTCGAGAGTAAGTTCTGTTATATTAAGAATCTTGCTTTTTGTTGAAGGAGTAATGGCAGAGTGAGAGAGAACGGGCAAAACAACTCTAGAGCCAAACTCCGCTACCATCGTTAATAATACAGGACTTGTGATCGCAGTAGGATGCGATAAAAGCCCTATAGCTGTGTTGGCATCGATTGCCCGACTCTTAAGCAATGTTTTTAATGTGACGGAATTAAATGCAATATGAGTGAATACTGCTTTTTTGATATCTTCGTTTGCAGATTGATGAGAATAAGCTGCTGCAACAATAGAAGAATTTTTGGTACGCTCTAAAATAAAGGATAATTGAGTTGTACTCAAATTCACTTTTTTATTGCAAATTAATGTTTCTAAAACATCATCAGAAAGATTTGTTTTTTTCAAAAGTTTATCGATCGATTCTGTTGAAAGTGATTTTTCTGCAAGGAGTTTTAATGTGTCTTCGGACAATTCCATGGAACTCAATACTGATTGTGTAATAAATTCATCACAACTATTATTTACAAGGATTGAATGAAGTACTGACATTGTAGGATTTTTTTTCAATATAGCTCTTAAAACCTCTTTCGATGAGGTATTTTGGGCGAGCTTTCTGAACCAGTTAGAAAATAATGTATCCCCCCTTTCTGATTGAAGCTCTGGAATCTGCATTACCGGATGATTCTGTAGGATATTAAATGCTTCAACGGTTGCCAGTTCTATGCTGCCAATGGGTGCGGTACTGGGATTTTTGATGCCTTGTTGCTCATAAAAAGTTTCAAGAGTTATGTCGAGACATTTTTCAAGGCAAAGTTTTTCTTCCTCAGGCAATTGAGTTAGCAGAGGGGTCTTCAATTGCTCCACCTGCTGCAATAATTTTTTAATTTTAGAAAGACGTTGCACCTGTTCATTAGCATAAAAAAGACTATTGGGTGGCAAATTAAATTTGGACAGTTCTTGCGTTAAATTTTTACTGAACCAATTCTTATTCAAATAATTAAAGACCGAGGCCATTTTTTGATATTCTGCTATTTGCACAGGAGCGGCGCTTGGAAATAGCGTTTGCCAATCACAGTCAATAAGATCATCAAAAGGATGTTTGGTGATATAAACAAATCCTTCGATATTTCCTTTGAGCAAGGTTGTTTTTAATTGTTCGAGTTCGGTTTCAGAGCCAGGTCTGTAAGGAAGTAGATGTTGCTCAAAGAAAGCAAGTTTGTCTGATGCTTTTTTATCCAGCCAGAGTAAAGGAGTATCCTGATTTAAGAGACTTTTACACTCACCATTAAAGAAGCGTACTTGCTCACGTAATTCTTGATACTCACTGTTGGAGCAAATATTATCCGGAGCTGTGCCAGCTATCACAGTATCATCGGTCGTAGCTAGCCAGCTGTTGTTGACACCATTTAAATTAATTAGTTTCTCCAATGATTCTGATTCTTGAGGAGTAACAACAGTGGCATGCAGGCATTTTTTATCGTCCAGATGATACCAGACAAGAAAAACTGGTTTTAAAAAGGCATCCGTATACTCATCTTGATATCTGTACGTCACAGCATAATTAGTACTGAGTCTCAAATTTTCAGAAAATAAGTTGGGCGTGGCCGTTTTGTCACAGAGGCTATTGGCAGTTACAGTCTTGTTTTTGATATTGTCTTGGAACGATCTAACCTGACTTGTATAGTTCCAGGTCAACTCATTCGCTGGTCTGCGCTGCTTATTATAAGAGGCGTTAAGAGCTACTCGTTGTGTTTGTACTTGCTTTTGCACCTGCTTTTGTACTTGTACTTCTTTGTTACCGGAGTCATGAGCATTTTCGTACTCTGCCTGACAGTTAGGGATTGCTCTATCAATAATATCCTGCAGGCTCTTGCCTATGAGGTCAAGAGCTTCAGAGCTTAAGCGAATATTTGCTTTTTTATGACATTCAGTCCAAATGTCAAGCAGCTGGGTTTTGAAGCTCTTAAAAATGTTCTCAATTTTATCTTTTCTGCTGAGAGCACCGTAGAGAGCAAAGAAATCACGCGAAGGAACGTCAATAAAGAACTCTTCGAAATGCTTAGCCAAGTTGGCTTTCGCTTCTACCTCTTCAGAGGGCAAATCTTGAATTAACGAAAGGCAAGTACGTCGCAGCAAATTAGTCATTTGCCCTTTTGCCGCAAATAAATTATCGAGTTCCAATACCTTTTGATCATTTGCTTGTAAGCGCTTAACTAATTCATCATAGGACAGACCCAGGATGCGCGTAGGGGATATAAACTCAACGGTTTGACTTTGGCTTAAGCCTCTCATGCGGTCATTTCCTTGCTTCCAGGCCTGGAATGAGTCTTTTTCATCAGTGAGTACCAGGGCGTGGGCATGAGAATATTGTCTAATATCTATTCCAAGAGTATGCACTTGATCATAAAGGGTAAATCGTTCTTCAGGAGACGAACCTAACAGGTGAGCTATTTCTTTTTCGTCGCTTGTACCAAGTACTATGGGTTTTTCAGGTTTTTCCACATCAAGTGCACATAACACTTGGTCAGCATTAAAATAGAGAACGTGCTTAATAGGGTTGCTAAAGTGCGTTGGATTTTCTTTAATAAAATTCACTATTTCTCTGGCAACATCAAGATTCGTTACCCCAGTGAATGTTGCATTGATATCGATGATGGCGCGAATACGTTCTTTGGACTCTGACTTAGTGAAAGCCGTTTTAATAAACTCTGCAACATTGGTGTAATCAAGATAGGTAATGTTGGTTTTCTTACTGCGTAATAATTCAACAGTATAGGCATCACTACCAAAAGAGTTTTTGGGATCGAAGTTTAAACGTTGATGATAAGTTGTATGATTGGAGGGCGTTCCTGAAACACCTTGAGTACTACGATAGATATCTACATGGTTATAAGCATCACTATGAAGAATCGCACCATCTTGATGAATCTGTTTTAAAACGCGCTCTTGTAAAAGCGTATTAATCAAAGAGCGATTGTATTTATGCCGCTCATGGAGCTCAGCCATCTGTTTAGGATTAGCAAGGTCCACCTGGTTTAAGGTGAGACCTTTTTCCAAAAGAGCAAAGCCACGTGCTGTTGGTGTTTCATCAAGATGTTTAAAATTTGGATTTTGGAATAATTCTTGGCGAGCTGTGGAAATCCAGCTAGCAATACGTTCGGCAAAAAGTTCTTCACTAATACCCCTGATAAGCATCATTTGGATGCTATAATTCATAGCTTCCAATTCATTCCCAAAACGACTTGCTTCATTAGAGACCTTATTGCCAACATAAGGAATCGCTAAAGTGTACTCGACTGGACTTAGCCCTTGAATAAGAGACGGACCATAAGTTACTTCGAATTTACTGACAGTTGTGTTACCTCGAAGAGTAGAGGGGAGCAACACATTGATTTGTTGTTTGAAGAAGGCCAGGGTCGCTTTGTCTTCCAATTTTGCATTCAAGACAATCGGGCTTAACTCAGTTGCTTTATTGGTCAAGTAGGCTAGAAGCTCTTCTTTGGCCTTATTTCCATAAAGTTTGACAGCTTTGGCAACAAAGTGACTCAATGGGCTGGCTTGCTCATTAAGTAGTTTGTTAGCAAGCTCATTCTGAAAGGGTTCCCAGTCGTAATTCAGCGGAAGTTCGTGAGCTTTTTTAACAAAATCTTTATCAATAAAACTGTATAGAGCAACACCATTCTTAATAAGATTGGGTTCAAGAGGAGACGTATTGCCCAATGTGTAATTTAATTTTTTCTTTAACCATAAGCCCTGATGGACTTCGTCAATGAGACAATCTGCATTGTGATGAAAGAGATTGGTGATTTTATCGAGCCAATAGACTTGCTTACGCCAATTACTGTCTCTATCTTTTGCAAATAAGAGTTCAAGGTATTTAAGCTCCAGAGACCGAATAGATGGTCCTGTTGTCATCAGGTAGCTTCTAGTCGTCATAATTTCTGTAAACAAATAATACATCTGTTGCAGACGCTTTGGAGAACAGTTACTGTCGCGGTTAAATTCAAAACGATAAGCACGCTTGCCAAATAGTCGCTGTGAGGTACGATTCGCATCGACATAGTTTGTTGCTAATAATTCCGGCGGAACCTCCCAAACAACGAGATTATCACCACGCGCTTTGCTTTCAGCGGCCACCGGAATAATTACTTTCGATTTACCGCCGCCTGGAATAATTTTTTCAATCGTTTCTTTAAACCCTTTACCATCTGGAGATGACTCAAGTAAAGAGGCTATTGCACTGACCTGACGTCTGCGTAGTAAAATATCTTCTTCATGCTGGATGATAACAGTAGCCGGTGAAGTTAAAGCAGGGATTTCTTCTCTGGCTAAAATTTCCAGGGCTTGCACAGCATCATCAGCATTACCCATGCTTACTGCGCTGTCAATTTTCTTTCCCACCTGCTTAAATAGCTGACCTTGTATGTCTTTAAAAAGAGCAGCATGAATTGCTGCATACAGTGTTTTAACTTTCTCAGGACTTAATCCAGTGAGTTCTGCTCCATAGTTAGCATCGCCTCGACAATACAAGGTAAATAGATCTTGCTTATTAAGAGTAGGTTTTTCTTTTGCCAGTCTGGCAATATGCCATTCTCTTGCCCGTTTTACATCTTCAGGGCCTTCATTAGCTAATGCTAAAGCGTTATTCCAGGCTTTCTCGCGTTGTTCCGCGAGAGGTTTTTCAACATGAGCAACCAGATCGCGAATGAATATGGCCAGCTGAGGTGTGTCAATAAGTCGTTGCGCAATTTCTTTTTGTTGCTGCTCTGCTTGAAGAAGAAGTGCTCCGGCTAACTCCTCGTTTGTTGTGTCCTTGATTTTTGTAACTGTTTCTTCGTGCACTTTGCGGTATTTAGCAATTAACCCATGGAATTCTTTTACTGCTGAATCTTTAGATTCTATAAAAACTTGAGCATCCTCTTGTTCGAGTAAAGCAGTTTTTTCCAATGTGGGAACAGTTAAAGGCACAAATTTTGGCCTGTCTTTGGCCAGTATTTCTTTTGGTTTCGCTAAAATAGGATCATAGACGTCTCTAGCCTCTAAAACCTCAAGAGAAGGACAATAAGAGTCACTTACCCTTGTGATTAAGTCGGCTAGAGTAATGGTAGTCAATTTGGTATTAAAATGATGATGACAGGCGCGATATAAAATATTACATAGAAGAGGGATATGAGACTCTTGTTTGTCTAAAGGAGTATGACGATTAGCAATTAGTGTTGCAGCACAAAAGGTGGATAAACGATGTTGTAATGTCGGATCTTGCCCAGAGGCAGCCAGTTTTAAATACGTAGGAAAATGGGTTATAAAGGTATCCTCGTTGATTTCGGAGGTTAATACATCGAAGGCAGCTTTAAGCTTTAGGTCATCTTCTTCTTTCTCAAGAGATAGTTGCATTTTCCACTTTTCAAAAATATCTTTAGTGGTTTTTTTAAGACGAGACTCCTCAATTTTACTATCTGATTTTAGTGTTAAATCAATCCTCACTGGAACAAGGCTAGATGAATTTGCTATTGTAGGCTTTATTTTTTGCAGTTGCTTTTCAATGAATGCCAGGCGTTTTGTATCGTCCTTTGATAATAAGCCTGACTGTTTGCGAGCAATGAGAGTGTCTTGTTCTTGCTGAATAGCTTCAATGCTTAAAAGCATCCATTCATAGCCTAATGCACCTTTTGGAAAAGTTTTATCAGGTTGTGATTGCTGATAATAATCTAAAAGACGCTTTCGTTCCAAAGTAGATAATGTAAAACTATGTTCAAGATGACGACGCATACTTTGAAGGCGTGTGAAGGATTGATAAATTTTTGATGGCAATCTATCAAGAAAATTTTTCGTCTGTTGATATTGAAGTTGTGCATACTGTGCGTTAGCTGTGTCCTCCTGACTTGGATTTTTTAAGTCAAATTTTCTGTCTTGCAAGAGAAAATCAGATACAAGACTCATTGCTTTAAGTTGGCATGCTACATAAGGCGGAGTACTACGTATGGCTTTTTTTTGTTTGTCATGTTTATGAGCCAAAATATGCGGCAAATCCTCGCAAATCCAGCTTACAAATTGAAGTTCGGCAGGATCTCCGGTAAGTCCGCCTAATCTAGCATTGCAGTCTTGCAATACAGCCCAAGCTTTCTCTGGCTGATTGGTGGCTAAGTAGGTATAGGCTAAATAAAGTGCGTCAGCAACGGTATCAGCAACAGGTTCTCCATTGTGTAGACGAAAGCTAATGGCTCTCTCGCTACCTTGATAATGCCACATAGGTTTTTGCAGAGGAGGGCGACGTTTCCATTCCTCTTTGACCTCGGATTTTGCTATAGTGCCGTACGTGTCATGAATAACTGGATAAAAATCACCAGGTTCAGCATCTTTCTCTGTGGCGTAAAAACGAGAAACTGGTACAAGATAGCGAGTATGTCCCTTTTTTTCCAAAAGAAGTCCTGCAACTGCTGGGTGAATGGGGGATGGAGCATCGACTACACACTCTTGGGTTTCTTGATGGATAAGTTCAGGTTTTGCATCACTGACGTTAAACGTTAAATTATAACGAGGGAGCTTAATCACGGTATCTGTCGGATTTGAATGTGCCAGAATAAATTGATTACTTTCAAATGTGTTCAGTAATCTAATCCATTCGGGCTTTAGTTTGCTTAATTGATAGTTTGTTTCTTCGCCTTTCTCATTTAATAGAACGAATTTCTCCCCACCTTTTACCAGATAGCTAGGTTTACCGTTACAAACTAATAAATTACCCTTGATAGGGTTTTTTGAACGCCAATAATCCATCGAGCCATCGGTTAGTACTAAGGGCAGCGAAGAATTAGTGGGTGATATGCTTCGATTGGCATGATAAGCATGGTGACGTTCGGTCAGCGGTTGAAGCTCATACTCATCAACAGTGCCTGCAACACGCCAAGTTTTTTGAACGGTGAGCTTGTCTGTTTGATAAAATAGACTTACTTCATTTTCCTTATCCGGCAGAATCATGTAGCTGCCATCAGAATTAACAAGGCATTCTTGTTTATCTTGTAAGCCTAAATGTTTCATCAGTGGATGATTTTGTAAAGCGAGAGGTACCCCACTCCGTGCTAATCCGCGTTCAAATAGCTTACATTCCAGGATATTGAATTCTAGTTGAGCCCCATCTTTATTCTGTAAACGATAGATTGGAAATTTTGCAGGGGTGACGGTATATTCTCTGCTACCAGGATCACTTTGCAAGTAGTCTTCTACAGCTTTTTGAAGCTTTTGCTCAGATTGTTGACTCAGTAGTGTTTGAAATTTTGCAATGTTGCTATCTACATCAACTCGATGCGCCAAGTCTTCGAGAATAAAAGGATTTGCATGACTTTGAATATACACATAAGCTTTAAAAGCATGTTCAAAAAGCTCGCCCGGATTTTGGTCGAGTTCAATGAGAGTCGTTGTAGTTAGAAATAAATATTGCTGTAAAACATAGGTAACCTTTGAGTCATTTTCTAGCTCAAGTTGTTTTAAAAGGTCTGCTTGAAGCATTTTAAGTCGTAATATACCCGCTGATTTATCCATTTGATAAAGGTAACGACTGACTAGAAAATTTAATCGCACAAATAAGAGGGAATCGGTTGTAAGCTGACCGTTCTTATTAAAAAAACGATAACCTGTTTTTAAGAGTCTATCAAATTGCGGGAAAAAGGCAGTTTTTTTGAATTCTGTCTGCAAAAGCGTTGATTGGAAGAGATTCGCCTCTAAGTATCGCTTATTTGCTTCAAGAGCAAGTTTGTCTATATTACGAGTAAAATAGTCAATTGTCAGAGCAACCTGAAATTTTGGTTGAGTTCTTAAATGTAGATAATCACGGGCTGTAATATCAGCTTGAGTAACGGGTCTATCAACCGCTACTTTGGACTTGATGGGCTGAAGTTGGATTTCGTTAGCACTTTTAAGTGGTCTTGTCTGATTCAGGCTGCAGTACTTAGTTATCTCTGCGTCTAAAGCATCCTTTGCTGGTGACTCTGGGAGCACATATTTATTCTCAGGAAGTTTTGTCGATAGCTCTTGCCAGGTTAAAAAAGTTGGGTATAAAGGCGTATAGAGCATCAAATGGCGGTCTTTATCATTTATGATAAAGTCTAGTCTTGGTTTATCATCAAGGTTTTTTAAAAAGAAAGGATTAATTGCACGGCGTAATTTAGCTTCAAAGGACAAATAGTCTTTTATTTTCTGAATTATAGGGCTGAAGTCTGGAGTTCCATTAGTTTTGAGGAGAGTTTTTCCTGAAAGATGTAAAGAAATTAGATAAAGTGCTCTAAGATCATTTTCTTTTAATCTAATTAGCTTATGCAATTCTGAGGTATCCGAACCGAAAGTGCTATCGTACTGTGCATTTAATTGTTCATAGAGAGTAGGCTCAGTAGCCATTAAGTCATTGAGAAATTTATAAAAAACAGGATGGGTATTTGTTTTGGCGTCAGAGAAATCTTTTTGCATTTGAGCAAAGTTTCTATCAAAAACCACATGGTTTGTGGCATAAAAAGGATTCCTGCGATTGTGCTCCAAAAGTGTGTTTAGCATGGTAGCGGCAAAAGGCATAAAAGAGGGTAGCTTTTGCGTCCGAGTGATCATTTCTTTCACTCTAACTTGCATCGTAATGAGCTGTAATCCCATCACGTTTAACGTCGGAACTTGTCCTGTTTTAAGCCAATTTTCCTGTAAATTCACTAATACTCTCTGAAGCGAATCAAGATGTGCTTCTAAGATCTGACAATCGATAACTGTCTTGAGCTCTTCATAACCAGGTCTTTTGGCCTCCACATCAAGTGGGAGTGAGGCCATTATTTGTTGAAGATAATAGTATTGAGCCTCGGGAGTTGGCAATTCCTTAAGATTTTGTATAGCCAACTCTAAATTCTTTAGAAGGTTCTTTCCTGAATTGAAATTAAAAGGTAATGGGAATTTATTGTCCGTAGTTGATCTGAATAATGAAGGTTTTCCAGTTATAGAAGAGGAAGAATATAATTCAAGATCAGGTTCTGGGTCATCCTCTGTAATTCTTTTGGAAGTCGCAGTGAATTTGTGCGTATCAAGTCTTTGTTGTATTGTTCGAAGTTCATTAACGTAATCTTCAGTAGTGACATCATCGAATAGAGGTTGTTTTATTCCATTATCAGACTGATGAGAAATCTTTAATATTTTTAAATTGTTTTCTACCGCTAAACGAATTTGACTAATAGCCCCCGGTGTAAGAGGAAGAACTTTAGTATCAAAACAAGCCTTTACATAATCAAGTAAAGCATAATGCTTAAATTCAAAAATAAAACGTTCATAGTCAATTGCAGATGGAGAGTTAAGCTTAAGCATTTGATGAAGACAACGTTGTGTACAAGTTCCTGACAATTGGCTGCCCGTATAACCAAAATCAGGAATTTTATTTTTCTCAGTTGCCATACCACCGATATGGCTAATACTTGCTAATGTCTCCTCATAGAGTACCTTTTCAGTAAAAAACTTACGTTTTTTTGTGGGTACCTTTGCTTTTAGCAGACGACTTAAGAAGAGGCCAAGCTCTTCTTTTTGAAAATCGGTAGTAGGAGCACGAAATTCCCATGCCTTGGTCGGATTATAAAGTTCTTTTTCTCGACTTGATTTTTTGTGATGATAATTAAGTCCGCTACCGGCATTAATAGCAGTAAACGAGAATTCTTCATCAGAGGTGCGCATAATTTGGTAAACCATAGCATGGCCACCACCGTTAATGTTTATCCAGCCGCCAGGAATAAATAATCTCTCCCCTTCTTTGAGGGCAAGAACTTTATTTTTAATATCCGTGGCTAATTTTTTAATATCAGCTTCGTAGAAAGCGTCTAATACTCTAACTGCCTCCAACTCTTTTTCGACCCGCTTTAAATAGTCCATGTCGTCTAATAACTTCTTGTATGCTGGTGGAACCTCTCCCTTTATCTGAAGTTCTTTTACATACTCTTGCAGGTAATCGATAGCATCGATAAATGGTTGCCCTCCAAGTTGGTAGAGTCCTCCAAGATGGGCATCATTTTCAATGCCAGCAAATATAGCGGGGGTAATTTTTGTCATTTTTCTCAGTGAACAGATTGGAATAGTATTGCTGTATTATAGTTGGACATTCTTAAGTAAATATTAACTTTCGCTCAAGAATTGTTTGTGATAAAAAGGATGTTTTTATTTTTAAGAAGGGGTGATGCAGTATGTCGATAAAATCAGATCGCTGGATAGAAAAAATGGCTCTTGAGCACGGAATGATATCCCCTTTTCAGTCGGGACAAGTACGTCATACTGATAACGGACGAATCATATCGTACGGAGTTTCCAGCTATGGATATGATGTTCGCTGTGCCAATGAGTTTAAAATTTTCACAAATATAAATTCTGCAATCGTTGATCCTAAAGCTTTTGATGAGAATAGCTTTGTTGATGTGCAATCTGATGTTTGCATTATCCCACCAAATTCCTTCGCTCTGGCGCGGACTGTTGAGTACTTCCGGATTCCTCGTAATGTTTTAACGATTTGTCTTGGGAAATCTACCTATGCGCGTTGCGGCATAATTGTTAATGTAACTCCGTTAGAGCCAGAATGGGAAGGCCATGTGACTTTGGAATTCTCAAATACCACAACATTACCTGCTAAAATTTATGCGCATGAAGGGGTAGCTCAAATGTTGTTTTTAGAGTCGGATGAGGTCTGTGCGGTTTCTTATAGGGATAGGGACGGGAAGTATCAAGGGCAAACTGGCGTAACACTACCTCGAGCTTGAATGTCGTGTGTTATACGAAATAGACTCGCCTAAAACAATCGTCACCCCGAACATAGTAAAAAGCTCTGTTACCACAGAACTTTACTAGGTTCTGGTTATTCGGTAAGAATGACTAATAAAGTACACAATAACTTATTGATCATCCTTGTCCTGCAATTTAACTTTGGCGCGTGAAGCATCAACTCGCTCTCTGAGCTCTTTGCCGGGTTTAAAGTGAGGACTATATTTCTCCTGTGTAACCACCTTTTCACCCGTTTTAGGATTATGAGCATTGCGAGGGGGACGATAGTGCAGCGAAAAGCTACCAAAGCCTCTGATTTCAATGCGTTTTCCGTCAATGAGTGCTTGACTCATTAGTTCTAAAATACGATTTATGCTGTCTGTGACTTGCTTCTCAGGCAGATGTGTCATTTTGGCAGCAAGGTTTGCAATGAGTTGCGATTTAATCATACCCACCTCGGTTAGCCGCGTTTTTGGGGCGTCATCACCAGGACACAGCAGGTGTTGACTTTCTAGCATTCAATTTTAGTATAGACTCGAAAAAAAATTATTCAATGTTATCAATTAACTGTAACAAGATTTTTAGCGTTAATGCAACAACATTGTGTGAAATATATTGTAGCCTATTCATGATCCTTCATATCATCTCTCGCCTGCCTAATGCTCTACCCGCTTGGGTTTTATCCATGTTACGTTGGCTCTACGTGTCTTGGCTTGTCCGAGGCATCCAGTGAATATTCACATTAAAATCTTTATTCTAATAAATTTATTATTAATAATTTTATACGAAAAAAATGCGCTTGAGCTGGTATCTTCCTGGATGCCTCGGACAAGCCGAGGCACGTAGAGGATAAAGAACAAGGCACGTAGAGGATAAAGAACAAGGCACGTAGAGGATGGGGAAAAGAGGCACGTAGAGGATGGGGAAAAGAGGCACGTAGAGGATGGGGAAAAGAGGCACGTAGAGGATGGGGAAAAGAGGCACGTAGAGGATGGGGAAAAGAGGCACGTAGAGGATGGGGAAAAGAGGCACGTAGAGGATGGGAAGAAGAGGCACGTACAGGAAGAAGGGTAGACGAGATAAATTAAGGTACAATGCCGTTAATGCATTTTTCTTGAATAAACGCATTAACGACGCCCCAATTCATTTGAATAGCGGTCACTTCTCGCGTTGTGAATTGATTTGAAAGGATTGCCTTGCTGGTTGAAATGACTAATGAACCGGGTTTTAACTGTTCTAAATGTTTGCTAATCGTAAGCCAATATTCACCAAAAAAAGCAGTGGCATTAATAAACACTAGGGAAGCATCATTAAACTGACTCGTTAATAAATCTCCCAATATAAATTCAATACGTTCCGCTTTTTGTTGATAATGTGAAAATTGTTTTAGCCGTCGTTGTTGCGTTTGAGCGCAGTTGTGCAAAGTAGGAAAAATTTCAATACCACAACTTTTCTGTACTTCAAATACTAAAGCGCAGGCAATCACTGCTTTTCCTGTACCACTCCCCAAATCATAAAAAATTGTAGAAGCGTTAGTTTTACACAGAGACAAGAGGGCTATAAACGATTCAAATTCAATTTCGCCGTAGACGTATTCCAGGGCATCTTTGTCTTCTCTTGCCCGTTTTGATAATGCAAAGCCATCAACATTGGCATACAGAGCTTGAAAAACTGCAAAATGCTTATCTAAGGCTAAATGTTTCCGCCAGCTATTAATGGCTCGTCGTTGTCGTGAGCCTATCCAAATGAAAAGAATAGCCAACAACAAGAGCAGCAAAAAAATTAACATAATTAAACTTTGTGAGGTTTTTGATGACTTAAGATCTTGGCTTTTTCCTCTTGTGTCAATGTTGGCCATGCCTTCATTAAAACCTGACCTGCTTCACGCTCATTTTTTGCTTGCTGATGAATTTCCCAGGGTAATTCATTGCTTACATAAAAACCCATCGCAAACGCAGTAATAATTGTTGTTATTAGGGCAAATGAAGCGGCACGCCATTGAAACCGTCCAAGTAATCCCTGACTTTTAATCACTGCATTTTGCGCCACTCGTTCTACTTGTTCACAGCTTTCATTCGCTATGCGACGAAAATGGTGAATATCATATTGAGTAAAATGTTCATCCAGACGTTCTATAGCGCGTAAAGTATATTGTTCGAGTTGACTGATTCCTTTTTCCAGGAATTTACTTAACTCTTGCTGCTTATTTGCGATCTCATCGAGCAATTCCTGACACACTTTTTGTAAATTATTGAGGTTATCTTCACCTTGCTTTAATATTTTTTCTGCACTTAAGCGAAAACGGGCAATTCCTGCTTGTGTCAGGACGTCCTGTAAAGCTTCCAATTCATTATGGAGGTTTTGCATTTGTTGTTGAGCTTTATTTTGTTGGATTTGGGCTTGTTGATCGATATCATGGCGCCATTCTAGCATTTTTGTCTCGGCTAGTTCAAAGTAGGCAATAAATTCCCCGGTATGACGCAATAGCTCTTTTAATTTAGCGATATCCTGATCCTGTAAATGCTCCATGATTGCCTCCTGGCATTTTTAATCCTTTTGATTCGTTAAAATAACTCTGATTACCGTATACTTAAGAACGCAAATTCAATTGTTTTTCTAATGGCTTTAAAATGATTAAGCAAGTGTTTCTAATTAGTACAGTTATCTTTGTTATCGCAAGTTTATTTATGTACTTCATGCAGCGAAATTTGATGTACTTTCCAGCAAAAGAAGTGCCAAGTCGAAAATTTTTCCATGCAGACGACATGCAAGTGGTAAAAATTCAAACCAAAGATGGTATCCACTTAATGTCTTGGTATAAACCTCCAATACCTGGGAAGCCAACAATACTTTATTTGCATGGCAATGCAGGTCATATTGGGTATCGTATGCCTTTAGTACGGCAATTTCTTGCAGCAGGCTTAGGGGTGTTGTTATTAGAATACCGTGGCTATGGAGGGAATCCTGGACACCCTTCGGAGCAGGGATTATATCGTGATGGGGAGGCTGGATTTAATTTTTTGCAGCAACAAGGAGTCCCCGCTCAACAAACCATTTTGTACGGAGAATCTTTAGGAACAGGTGTTGCGACGTATTTGTCTACACAATTCTCAGTATGCGCAGTCATATTGCAATCTCCTTATACCTCTATGACCAACGTAGCTCGATACCATTATCCTTGGGTATTTATCGCTCCTTGGGATAAATATGATTCTTTGTCACGGATATCTCAAGTTAAGAGCCCTTTACTCATTCTGCAGGGAGAAAATGATACGATTGTGCCTTACGAGCAGGCCCATATTCTTTTTGAAAATGCAAATCAACCTAAAGAATTTATTCATTTACCTGGTCGGGGTCATAACGATTTATGGGACAATAAATTTGTTAAGGATTTGCTTGATTTTATTGGGGCGCATTGTTCCTAATCGACGCATTTAAGTTGAAATTTGGGCAAAATAGTGTAAAGTCTTAGTTAATATTTCCTTAATCTGAATTGATTAAAATGAACTTATTGAGGTAACTAAGGGGAGATCCACCATGCCAGCTACAAGGTTTTTTGGAAACCTTAGCCAACAAAAAACTCAAGCCACACACCTTGGCAAAAAATCCGTGCATTATGTGGATGTGGGCGGCAATGGGGATTGTGGGTTTCGAGCAATTACAGCTGCATTGATCAGTAAAATTTTATTTGAGAACCGTAATTCACCAGAATTAGCCGCTTTACTGCATGAACATTTTAAATATTTTCCCGATCAGAAACCTCGTTTAGCCCTTGCGACGCCTGTTGAACAATTAAGATGGATGACAGAAAGCAGTAGAATGGCTACAAGCGTACAATCTCTAGCGTATACCATTCGCCAATTGACCGTTGATGAGATGGTTGCACATCCTGAAAATTACCGTGGCGCCTTCATCGGTGTTGAAAATATGCCAACCTCACCTGAGGCAATGCGTCAAGCTTCAACTTGGATCGATGAAACTGCTATTGCGGCAGCTGCTAAAGTCACTGGATTTCCTATTGATGTTCGTGTCGTCACCGAAGGAAGAGAATTACCGATGCGTTTGCGTTATCCTGCTAAACCCCAAACAGCTACCAGTCCTTTAGTCATTCAGCTGCAAGATAAGCATTATATCCCTGGGGTAAGAAACGCTGCCCAATTTCACACTGTGAAATCAGCACCTGTGCGCACTCTTGAACCTAAACAACTTGAAAGACACGATCCTGAACTCAAGGATATTCTGGCGAAAATCAAGGCGGAGGATGATCGCATATTAAAGCATTTCGAAGATATCAAAACTCGCTTAACAGCAGCTGTTGAGGCGGATGGAGCTACGAAAGAAGTGTTGTTAAATATTTACATTGAAGGCTTGAAAAAGGGTGATTATCTCCAAGGCTATGTTGGTTTTGAGCATGGCAGTGAACACTTCTTCAAAGTTCTCAGAGACTCAAGAAGTGACTTGCAGGTCGTTCGGAGCGAGTTTGAGAATCCAAATAAACATTTTACCACTCAGTTGGTGCATGCCATTGCAAGAGCAGTCAGTATTAATCAGCTAGATGGCAACGAAGTATTTGATAAAGTTGAACGAGCTCTTGATAAAAGAGTTGGTGCCGCTCAAATCATGTAAAATTTCACACCACACCTAGTATTAAACCGTATACTAGGTGTCGGTTGAACATTACAAAAATCCATGTTCCTTCATCCATTCATCGATAGGATATTTGGACATGTAATTGCGAATGGAATCAGGCAGGATAACCAGACAGCGTTGGCCTGCATGTAAAGATTTCGCAGCTTGCAGTGCTCCCCACATGGCTGCTCCAGAAGACCCTCCAACTAGCAATCCTTCCTCACGCATCAATCTTCTCGCCATGTCGAAAGAATTTTTATCATTTGTTTTAACATAGCTGTCGATTAAATTGTTATCGAGAACCTCAGGGAAAAAGTCATACCCTATTCCTTCTACTAAATAGGGTTTAATTTCATGGCCACCGCCTAAAATGGAACCTTCAGGGTCAATTCCAATGATTTTAATTTTGGGATTGTATTCTTTCAAACGTCTGGCGATACCAGTGATAGTGCCACCAGTGCCAACGCCTGCAACCACCATGTCTAAATCCATGCCGAAGTCATCAATAATTTCTTGAGCTGTTCCATAGTAGTGAGCATTCGGGTTATCAGGGTTGGCATATTGATCAAGAATATGCGAGTTAGGTATTTCACGTTGTAAGTCTTTGGCAAGGGAAATATGGCTATCAGGATCATCCCAAGCTGCTTCCGTTCGGGTGCGATAAATAGTTGCACCAAGGCGTTCAAGTACAGATTGTTTTTCCTGGCTCATTTTATAAGGCATGGTAATGACTACCTTATAGCCAAGAACCGCACCTGCTAAAGCGATCCCAATGCCGGTATTACCTGATGTAGGTTCAATTAATGTATCGCCAGGCTTGATACGACCAGTCTCCTGTGCTTTTCTAACCATTTCAAAGCCAATGCGGTCCTTAATGGAGCCTCCTGGATTAAAAAATTCGCATTTGGCATAGAGTTCGCAGGAAAGATCCTTGCCGACACGATTAATTTTTACGACGGGAGTCTGTCCTATGGTGGCAAGAATGTTGTCATAAATCATTGCTGGTCCTTGTAATCAAAGTTGCTGCTCAGTATACGTCAAAACCAACCCTTGTCGTCAATTAGACTTAGATGCTTGCTCAACAAACGGCGATTAGTAGATTAATTGCTATTTAATAGAAACGTTTTAGCGAATTGTTCGTTGTAATTCTTTTGTAGAATCTATATTGTGGATAAATAAATGTTAAAAATCATCAGACTGGTTTTACAAGTTCTTTAACACGGGCTAGAATGCAAGACAGTATAAATTACCTATTTTTCAAGGATGACACTATGAAAAAAAATCTAATTTTATCCAGTGTGACTGGTGCGTTGATTTCTTCAACATTATTATTAACCGCTTGCCAGGGTATAGAACAACTGTTTACTGATTCTCCAGCTAGAAGTGCTCAACCTAGTTATGGTACGAGCAATCAACATACTACTACTGTTTATCAAAGTGGCGCTTCAAACTCATCGGCATCAAGGGCAACAAGCGGTTCTAGCACAGCAAATAGTGCTAATACCAGCTCTTCAGGGTCGTCCTCTGCTTCAACAGCTACTGAGCCTACTACACAAGCGGCCAAGAAAACAGCGGGCACAGCTGTACCGTTAGAGGCACCCACTGTAGGTCAATAAGCTATCCATTATACTAGAAACTAACTCTTATGCTCCTCGCTTTGTTGAAGACGCGATGCAAGAGTTAGTTACGTCATTCGTCAATAGTCAAATAGAAGTTTTAGAGTTGGTTAAAACGTCTTTAAGGCGTTAGAATGCCCCGTAAATCTAAAATTTATGGATCAAACATGAGCACCTTGAAAGAAGCGGTTGCCAAAAAAGCTTTAACATACCTTAATGATGACGAAATGATTCTTGGCATCGGCACAGGATCTACTGTGAATTGTTTTATCGAACAGCTAGCCACCATTAAACATCGAATTGATGCTTGTATAGCCAGCTCGAAAGAGACGGAAGCTCGATTGCGTGCCTTAGACATTCCCGTTATTGATTTAAATGTTGCTAGAGAAGTTCCTTTTTATATCGATGGCGCTGACGAAGTCACTGAGCAACGCCAAATGATAAAAGGAGGAGGTGGTGCCTTAACGCGGGAAAAAATTTTAGCCTCAGTCGCCAATCAATTTATTTGTATTATCGATGAGTCAAAACTTGTAGGGCATTTGGGTAGCTTTCCAGTTGCTGTAGAAGTCATTCCTATGGCACGAAGTTATGTGGCTCGTGAACTGGTCAAGCTGGGTGGCGATCCTGAATATCGTGAGGGATTTATTACCGATAATGGCAATATAATTCTCGATGTGTATAATTTTGAAATCACCAAACCCATTGAATTAGAAGGATTAATTAAATTAATTCCCGGTGTCGTCGATAATGGTTTATTTGCAAAACGTCTAGCAGATACAGTTCTAATTGCAACCCAAAATGATATTAAAATTATTCGCTGAATTCTTAAGTTTCCCTTAAGGTTTGAAAGTTATACTCCTTTCTGAAAGTTGAAGGGAGTTTCTATGCGTGTATTAATTGTTGAGGATAATGCATTTAATGCGTTTTGCTTAACCCGACTGTTAACAACAGTTAATAAGCAAATTCAAGCCACTGTCGTTGGTGACAGTCTGAGCGCTTTAAATTATTTAGCTGAAAATGAGGTTGCCTTTGTCATTATGGACGGTGATTTGGGAGCCACAGATGGTCTATATTGCAATGGGCCTGCATTAGTCGAAACAATTTGGCAACAAAATTCTCAACTACCTGTTGTTGCCTGGTCAGATTCTGAATCTATGCGCAAAGCGTTTGCCGATGTTTTCAAACAATATAATAAAACTTTAAATGACTATACCTGTTGGACAAAGATAGTCAGCCACGAGCGTATTCGCCAGTCATTACCCTATCTATTGGCGCAAAATTTTGAAAACTATCTTTCAGTAAAACAAAAGAAACAAGAACATTGTTTGCCTGCTGCCTAAGGGAAAATAATAATTCCTACCTTTGTAATCTATATACTTGGCACAGAGCCCTGTTTCAAGTTAGGATTATGATTTTTGCACAGGGTATCACTCATGGAGCAACTCGATGTTACTTCAACTCAAACGGTCCAAGAACACCTATCGCAGATAAGCGCTCATTTAAATACGCGTATTCTTGGGCAACAAGATTTAATCTCAAGATTATTGATTGCTTTGCTAGCTGATGGGCATTTATTAGTTGAGGGTGCTCCGGGTTTGGCAAAAACACGAGCAGTTAAAGAATTATCCGCCGTGGTTGAAGGTGACTTTCATCGTATTCAGTTTACACCGGATTTATTACCAGGTGATTTAACCGGTACAGACGTGTATCGCCCAGAAAATGGCTCTTTCGTTTTTCAACCAGGTCCCATTTTTCATCATATGATCCTTGCTGATGAAATTAACCGAGCCCCTGCCAAGGTACAGTCAGCGCTGCTTGAAGCTATGGCCGAACGACAGGTAACCATTGGGGGAACGACCTATCCATTACCCGAGTTATTTCTGGTTATGGCAACGCAAAATCCAATTGAGCAGGAAGGTACATACCCTTTACCAGAAGCGCAACTCGATCGTTTTCTAATGTATGTAAGAATTAGTTACCCTGATGCTCAGGTGGAGCATGATATTTTAGCGTTGGCTCGCTCGGAAGCAAAAGGGACTCTTGCGTTAAATCCTAAAACAGCACCGATAACCCCCATTTCTCAGGTTACTTTATTTGAGGCAAGACGACAGGTTCTTGAAGTTCATACGAGTGAGGCGCTCGATAATTATTTGATTCAGCTAGTGGTTGCCACGCGTAATCCAGGAGTTTATAGCAAAGAATTGGCCCGCTGGTTGCGATTTGGGGCAAGTCCGAGAGCCACGATTGCCTTAGATCGTTGCGCAAAAGCTCATGCCTGGCTTGCTGGACGAAATTATGTAACGCCAGAAGATATTCATGTTATTGCTCATGATGTTCTTCGCCATCGTATTCTTTTAAGTTTTGAAGCAGAGGCTGAGGGTGTAAATAGTGATGACTTCATTGATTCTTTATTGCGGTTAATTGCCGTGCCTTAGAGGTGATTGATGGGTGATGGTATAGTTGCCGAACTCGATGAATTGATTGCGTTTAAGCGTTATGCTCAGAAAACGAACTACAAACCTGAGAATAATGCCGCTTACGCAGGTAATCATCGTTCAAAATTACGTGGACGAGGAATGGATTTTGCGGAGGTACGCAATTATCAGGCCGGTGATGAAATTCGACATATGGAATGGCGAGTCACTGCGCGTACCGGCCGTGCTCATATAAAACTGTATCAAGAAGAGCGTGAGCGACCGGTGGTTTTATTGTGTGATTTTAATCCTTCCATGTATTTTGGAACACGTGCAGCATTTAAATCAGTCGTTGCTGCTCGTTTGGCTGCGATGCTCGCGTGGACCGTCATCAAACAAGGCGATAAAGTGGGAGGATTACTTTATTCTGCAACGGAACATAGTGAATTTACACCCCATAGCCGTAATTTAGGGGTGTTGCCTTTCTTAGCCGCATTAAGTTACTTCACCACCCTCACCAAGGCTACCCCAGCAAAAGCAAAGCCCTTAAGTGAAGCATTAACCCGCTTAAGACGGGTAATTCGCCCAGGTAGTATTGTGGTTATCATTAGTGATTTTTATTCGCTGGATGAAGAGAGTGAGCGTCATTTAAGTCGCTTACGCCTTCACAATGATGTTTTGGTTTATCATTTGTGTGATCCGTTGGAATTAGTTCCACCTAAGCCGCAGCATTATCCAATTACGGATGGACAGCAAGAAACAATACTCGATACAACAAGAGATGACATCACGAAAAATTATCAGGAGTATTGTCAGCAGCGAATTTTTAATTTAAAGGCGCTTTTTCAACGCTTGCAAATACCCTATACCCAGGTCACTGCAGAAGAAAATATACCTAAACTCGTACGACAGACTTTTCCAAGGAGAACAGGTGGCTGACGCGCAGGTTTTAAATCAATTACATGATATTCAATTACCGCAGTCTATTGGCTGGTGGCCAATGGCTTCTGGTTGGTATTTTTTAATGATTATCGGTCTTCTTCTGCTGACCTTCATGTTTTACAGGTTTTATCGGCGCCGTCAATATGGCAGGGCAAAGAAAGAGGCACTGGATTTATTGGCAGATTTACAAAAAAAATATCAACATGATGGAGATAGCCAAGAGGCTAGCATGAGAATTTCTGAACTTCTACGTCGTGTGGCATTGGTTTACTATCCCAGACAAGATGTGGCCAGTTTACAAGGACAAGGCTGGATAGATTTTTTAAATAATACGGCGCGTAGGGTTGATTTTAACAAAGTGACGTACCATCTTTTAGAAGTGCCTTATCAAAAGTCGACTGATGCTGATTTAAACCCACTTTTTAGTTGTGCAAGGACGTGGATAAAACAACGAGGTTTACCATGTTCCAATTAGCCTTGCCTTGGGTACTATTTTTCTTGCCTCTGCCATTACTAATCTGGCTACTTTTGCCAAAGGCTCATGTTAAATTACCTGCAGCTCTCAAAGTTCCTTTTTTTAATGCAGTGATGACAATTGTCGATCAAAAAAAGCATGCATTTGCTGCTCAAGCCCAGATTGGTCTTCTTACTCTGATATGGAGTTTACTGCTTTTTGCAGCAGCAGGACCTCGCTGGATAGGCGAACCCCAGCCTTTAGAACGCGAGGGACGCAATATTATGTTGGTTCTTGATCTTTCAGGCAGTATGGAGTTGCCGGATATGATTCTTCATGGTCGTCCTGTGAATCGTCTGGCGGTGGTTAAACATACTGCCGAAGAATTTGTGCGTCGGCGCACAGGTGATCGTATCGGACTTATTTTATTTGGGGCACGGGCTTATTTACAAACGCCTTTAACCTATGATCGTCAATCTGTATTGTTACGTCTTGACGATGCGACAGTGGGTCTTGCAGGTCAGACTACTTCTATTGGAGATGCCTTGGGTTTAGCAGTAAAGCGTTTGCAAGATGTACCTGAAAAAGGACGTATGATCATTCTATTAACTGATGGCGCTAATAATTCAGGAGTGCTTGCGCCACTGAAGGCTGCTGAACTAGCCAAATTGGATAATATCAAGGTGTATACCATTGGCCTGGGCTCAGAAAGTGATCCCCGAGCATTAGGAAATGTATTTTTGAATATGAATGCCTCCTCTGATTTGGATGAAGATACCTTGCAAGAGGTCGCAAAAATAACGGGCGGTCGTTATTTTCGTGCAACGGACGTCCAATCATTAAATGCAATTTACGAAACAATTAATCAGCTAGAAACAATAGTTCAAGAAGAAGCCACCATACGTCCACAGCATGATTATTATCCCTGGCCGCTGGCGTTTGCGTTGATATTGTTCTCTTATTGGCTCGCAAACAAAACAGGATTATTCCGTAATTTGAGTAAAACTTCCCATCGTAAGGTTTCCCTATCATGAGCGAGTTTCATTTGATACGTCCTTGGTGGTTACTGGCCCTATTACCTTTATTAATACTAGCCTGGGGTTTATGGCGTCGCCGACCGCAATTGGAGGCTTGGGCTGCAATCTGCGACAAGCATCTGCTGGAGCATCTTTTAGTCTCTAAAGGGAAATATAATCGTCATTTGGCATTACTATTTTTATTAGCAAGTGCTCTCTGCATGATTATTAGTTTGTCTGGGCCTAGTTGGGAGCGTTTGCCAGTGCCTACGTATAAGCAAATACAACCAAGAGTTTTAATATTGGATATGTCAGATGCTATGTTACAAACAGACCTCTCGCCGGATCGCTTAAGTCGCGCCAAGTTTAAATTACATGATTTATTTAAGCGACGTGATGTAGGACAGCTGGGGCTGGTTGTGTATACGGGTGAACCATTTGTTGTATCACCATTAACGGATGATGCTCAAACGATTGATGCGCTTTTATCGTCACTTTCTCCTGATATTATGCCTGTTGAGGGACATGAACTTGATACGGCACTTGAAGAGGCTGCACAATTAATTAAGCAAGCAGGTTTCAATCAAGGACAAATTCTAGTGCTCACTGCACAAACGCCAAATGCTGCTGCGATTTCTACAGCTAAAGATCTGGCTGAGAAACATATTATTACCTCGGTTATGCCGGTGATGGCTGATAAAAATTTTAATCCTCTATTTCATGAATTTGCTGTTGCAGGAGAAGGGGAGTTATTACCATTTTCCGATAATAGCAGTGATTTGGAAAAATGGCTTGCCAGACAAGCGGGTGACAATCAATTCAGGCGCAATCAACAAGATGATATTCCTCTTTGGCGAGATGAAGGACGTTGGTTTTTGATCCCAGCCCTTGTTTTTTTGTTGCCAGTTTTCAGAAGGGGTTGGTTGCAGAGGTTAGATACATGAAAAGAGTTTGGTTTCTTCTACTTTTGAGTGTTTCACTGTCTGGCTATGCATTGAGCTGGCGCGATCTATGGGTGACTAAAGATCAACAAGGGCAAATGCTAATGCAACAGAAGCAATTTAAGCAGGCAGAAAAAACTTTTCAAGATAAAGCATGGCGTGGAGCTGCTGCTTATCGAGCAGGGAATTATAAAGAGGCTGCCAAGTATTACGAGTCCTTACAAAATGAACAGGGTTTTTATAATCATGGCAATGCGTTAGCGAAGTTGGGCCAATACGAGCAGGCCATAAAAGCTTATGATAAAGCCTTAGCCTTAAATCCGAACAATAAAGATGCTCAATACAATCGTCAATTACTCGAAGACTTGTTAAAAAAGAATAAAAATCCACAAGACAATGATAATCAGAATCAACAGGACAGTAAGCAACAAGATAAAAATCAACAAAATCAGAGCCAGCAAGGTAATAATCAGAAAAATCAAAACCAACAAGATCAAAATCAGCAAGGCAATGATAATCAAAGCCAGAATCAGCAGGGCAATAATCAGCAGGATCAAAATCAACAAAAACAGGGCCAACAGGGAAATAAACAACAAGATAAGAATCAACAAAGTCAGGGCCAACAAAAAGCTCAGCAAGAGAAAGACGAGCAAAATCAGGATAAGCCGGGCAATGGCGAACAGGATAAAAAGCAAGCTGAGCAAGATAAAAATCAAAAGAGCCAAGGAGAAGCGGATAAAAAAGCACAAGATAGCAAAGAAGGTTCTAAATCTCAGGCTCAATCCATAGAAGAAAAGGAAAAACAACAGGCAAAAGAACAATGGCTGAAGCTTATTCCCGATGACCCAGGGGGGTTGTTACGAGAAAAGTTTTTACGCGATCATTTACGTCGACAAGGTGGTTGGTATCAATGAAAAAAATTTTATTGAGTTTAATTTTATTGTGCATAACAAAGTTAGGATTTGCTACTGCAATCATGCAGTTGGAATCATCAAAAGTTCAGGCAGGTGATACAGTTCGATTAATTTTAACCTTAGATGGTGCTGAGTCCGAAAGTGTTCCTGACCTAACGCCTTTGCAGAAGAATTTTAGCATCGTGGGTACAGAACGAAGCATGAATTATACAGTAATAAATGGCCAAGCGCAGTCTACAGGGCAATGGCTTATACTACTGGTCCCTAAAAAAACAGGCGTTTTAACCATTCCTTCTATTCAAGTTGGCCAGGAGAAAACCGCACCCACTACGCTTGAAGTCACTGAGGAAGCGCTTGAAACGCAGCAAACTGATTCTACCCAACCTGTGGATGTTAAACTAATTGGGGAGGTGAGCGAAGTAAATCCCTATGTTAATCAACAAGTTATTTATACTGTAAAGTTATATAATAGCCGCCGCTTGATCAATGTAGAATATCAACCACCTCAAGTGGAGGATGGTTTACTCATCCCATTAGGCTCCGGACGCCGCTATCAAACCGCAGAAAATGGACGATTATATGGCATTGATGAACAACAATATGCTATTTTTCCACAGAAAAGTGGCCCTATAAAAATCACTCCGCCTACCTTTAGTGCTGTAATTTATGACGCGGTTCCCAAGCATATTAAGGAGCGTGCCAAAGCTATAACACTAAATGTAAGGCCTGTTCCTACTCAATATGTAGGCAAGACCTGGTTGCCAGCTAAACAGGTTAATTTAACTGAAAATTATGACAACAATACCTTATCTTTCCAACAGGGTAGTACCTTGGTACGTACTGTAACTCTAGAGGCAACGGCAGTACCAGCACAGTTGTTGCCTGCGCTAGATTTTGGAAATAGTCCCGATTTCTCTATATATCCAGAAAAACCTCTCGAAAGAAACTCATTTAAACAATCAAATATCGTGGGAACGACAACTGTCAAAGTGACTTATTTACTCAACAAGGCGGGCCAAATCACCATTCCTACGCTTCAATTGGTGTGGTTTAATACATCAACTGGCATGGAAGAAGTGACTACTTTGCCGGCACGCACTCTTGAGGTTATTGCAGCACCGAATGTTCAGGCATCGCCTAAAACTCCTCAAACAATAACAACAACCACCCAACAACAACCTGCGCCCCTCTCTTCTTTGACGATGAAACAGGAAAAAAAGAATGAGATAGCACCACCCATGGCTAAGTCTTCGACACAAATGGCCTGGTGGATTGCGTTAGTTTTTGCATTGGCATGGTTATTAACTCTTGTATTGTGGTTTTGGCAACGACGAGCGAATCGTGATTCATCTTATGACATGAAACATATTTTAAAACGATTAGAGGAGGCTTGTCTGCATAATGATGCTTCTTCAGCACGCGATGCTTTAATGCGTTGGGCGCACAAACAATGGCCAGAGTCTAACTTGCTAAATTTATCGGATGTTGAGAATAAAGTGGATGATTTAGCGTTAAAAGAACAAATCAAAGAGCTGGCACAAGCGTTGTACTACAAGAGCAGTAAGAGTGTGTGGCAAGGTGATTTACTGTGGGGTGCTATTATTTCTTTTAAGAGAAGTAAAAATGCAATGAGTAAAGATAATTCATTGCCACCGTTGCATAAATTATGAGGATTATTGATGTTGCTCAGTGAATATTGCAACCTGGATGTTTCTGGTCTAAGCAACCTTATTAAAACTAAGGCAATAAAGCCTGAGGAAGCTCTAGACTGTGCTTTAATGCGTATGCATGAAGTTAATCCTTTATTAAATGCAATTGTTACCGACTGTAGCGATTGGGCACGTAAGCAACTCAAACAAATGCGAGGTGATGAGCTTTTCTATGGAGTACCTCTCCTGGTTAAAGACTTAGGCTTTGCGCTGAAGGGCATTCGCTATACAGCAGGTTCATCGTTTTATGCAGATACCATTTCAAAACAAAACAGTGATTTTATTGAGCGATTGCTAGCATTAGGATTTTTACCTTTTGCCAAAACCAATGTTCCTGAATTAGGGCTTTCTTATGTGACAGAGTCGTCTCTTCTTGGACCTTGTCGAAATCCTTATAATTTAAACTGCACTCCAGGGGGGTCTTCTGGGGGCTCGGCTGCGGCAGTTGCTGCAGGAGTGGCACCTATTGCTACAGCCAATGATGGCGGCGGTTCAATACGTATTCCTGCTGCGTGCTGTGGGCTATTTGGCTTTAAGCCAACCCCAGGCTTAACACCTGTTGGGCCTTGGGTTCCTCAACCTTGGTCTGGTTTAGCGTCAAGTTATGTGTTAACTCGCAGTGTGCAGGATTCGGTATTATTGTTTGAGGCTTTAACGGCACCGACAATCAAAGAGATAAACCTTCGCAATGATCGATTAAATGAACCGTTACCTTCATTAAGAATTGCAGTACTGGGTGGAAATTCATTTTCCACTGTTCCAGTTAATACTATTTTTTATCAGGCTGTCGAAGAGGCTGAGCGCGAACTGAAAAGCTGTGGACATCATTTAATAAAGAATAATCTTACGCTCGAAATTAATGCGATAGGGGATTGTGCCTTTGTGGTAATTGCTGCCAATGTGTGTGCTGAGATCGAAAACCAGCAAGCCGAAAGTGGACGTAAAGCCCAAAAATCTGATTTGGAGCCAATTACCTGGGAATTTGTAAAGCAAGGAAAAACTATCACAGCTTCTCAGTTAATTAATGCAAAGAACAAGCTTTATCAATTATTACAACCTGTGCGCGATTTGTTTAAAGATGTTGATGTGGTATTAACGCCATCTCTGGCCCAATTGCCAATAACTATTGGCCAATGGCAAAATAGTAATTTTTCAGAGTATTTGCAAAAAAATCTGGAGTTTTCTCCGTTTACTTCATTATTTAACCAAACAGGAATGCCAGCCATGACTTTGCCAATTATGCGAACAGAAAACTTTCCTATTTCTGTGCAATTTGGTGCTGCCAAAGGTCACGATAGATTATTGCTGCGGCTAGCCCAACAACTCAGTGCCAAATTCCCTGATTTTAGCCGCCCTATTATGAGGATTAAGTAGTTAGAGTGCAATTGAGAATTATTTCGCACACAATTCTCGCTATTTGCTCAACACTAGGTTATAATCAAATTACTTGTGGTCTTTTTGCTTCATGGCTGGAAACAGTGTTCTTCGTGAAAATCCCTCCTTTAGTAGTTCAAAGTAGCGAGTTAGCGCGTGGTATAACTTTATCTGTTTCATTGTTAGTAGCTACCGCAAGTGTATGTTTAATTTTATTTGGAAAGTAGAAATGTCTGAGAAAGAAACAGGCCACGTTAAGTGGTTTAATGATGATAAAGGTTACGGATTCATCAGTCGTGATAACGGTCAAGATGATGTGTTTGTGCATTTTCGCGCAATCGTAAGCGAAGCTGGCCGCAAAACTTTAAAGGAAGGCCAACGCGTAGCCTTTTTGGTAACGAAAGGACCTAAAGGTTTACAAGCGGAAGAGGTAACTGCCATTTAATTTCTGCTGTTTCTCTGTATCTTCCTTCTTTGTTGTTCTGGGGTTGCCCCGACATCAAAGAGGGATGATCTTTTTTTTTGCCTATGAAAAATCCTGATGTAATTATTATTGGTGCAGGTGCTGCCGGGTTGATGTGTGCTATAGAGGCAGGCAAACGTGGAAGACGAGTACTAATTATTGATCACGCCAATAAAGTAGGTAAAAAGATTTTAATGTCAGGTGGCGGGCGCTGTAATTTCACCAATTATTTTATAGAGCCGCAACACTATCTTTCAGCCAATCCACATTTTTGTAAGTCTGCACTTAAACGATATTCCTCGTATGATTTTATTGCCTTGGTAAAAAAGCATAATATTCCTTTTCATGAGAAATCACATGGACAATTATTTTGTGACAATAAAGCATCTGATATTGTAGGGATGTTGTTAGCGTGTTGTTCTACAGCTAATGTCACCATAAGTCTTAATACATCGATTAAGCAGGTTGAAAATACTGAAAAAGGCTTTTCGCTCTCGTTAAGCACGGGGGAGCGTGTTGTTTCGCAATCATTGGTAGTTGCAACAGGTGGATTATCAATTCCAACTATGGGCGCTTCGCCTTATGGTTATCAGTTGGCTACACAATTTGGATTAACAGTTTTACCAACACGTGCAGGTTTGGTTCCATTTACATTACAGCCAGACGATAAAGAACGTCTCAGTATTCTTTCCGGTATTTCACTACCCTGCCAAGTGAATTGCAATGACCAGAATTTTACCTTGGACATGCTTTTTACTCATCGGGGTTTAAGTGGTCCTGCAATGTTACAGATTTCTTCTTATTGGCATCCGGGAGAACCATTAGTCATTGATTTTGATGTCAACGATGAATGGGCTCTTTCGCTCGCAAAACGCAAGAGGTCAAATCCAAAGACACGATTAAAGCAATGTTTGGAAGAAGCATTACCTAAAAGAGTAGTGGCTACGTTTTTTGAGGAAGAGTTATTAGAGTCCGAACTGCAAACGTTTTCTGATAAACATTTGCAACAAATTGGTGAAACTCTTAAGCAATGGCGTATTAAACCTAATGGTACGGAAGGTTATCGGACTGCAGAAGTCACGTTAGGCGGAGTTGACACAAGAGCGATTTCATCACAAACGATGCAAGTTAATCATATTCCTGGACTTTATTTTATTGGTGAAGTGCTTGATGTGACAGGCTGGTTGGGTGGCTATAATTTTCAATGGGCTTGGTCATCAGGTTGGGCTGCAGGGCAAGTCGCCTAAAAGCTCTATAACTTTAATTCACAGTTAAATTTTTGTTTTTATTAAGAATATGCATTTACGATACTTAAGCGTATAATGATTTCATCTTATATAGTTGCTGGGATGCTAAATGATAAGATTGCTAAGTTTCTTAGGTATAATCTTTCCTCTGTTGTCGTTCTCTTCTGTTGGTGTCAATGGGAATTTTGAGGCCCATAAATCTTGTCCGGCCTATGTGTCTAAAAATAAAAAAAATAATCCTGGTGGCTTGATGGTGACGCCTTCACAAAATTATGTGATTCGAGAAATTAACCGTCCAGTCAATCCTGATTGGCTACGCATAGAATTTCCCAATACAGAGCATTCATTACGTTGGGTAAGTGCTGATTGTGGTGAATATCGATTTGATGCTAACGGTAAAACATCGTGTGAGCAAATTCCCGGCCTTGCAGATTCACACGTATTAGCATTAAGTTGGCAACCTGGCTTTTGCCAAACCTATGGCTATGAAGTTGGTAAACCTGAATGTGTGAAGTTACCTTCTGACTCTTACCAGGCTACCCACTTGGTATTGCATGGTTTATGGCCTAATCAACAGATATGTGGCGAACACTATGGTTTTTGTGGGGTAGAGGCTAAAAAGCATCATTGTGATTATCCCCCTGTGAATTTAAATAAAGAGGTTGCACACACTTTACAACAATTTATGCCAAGTTATGCCGCTGGAGGCTGTCTCGAACGTCATGAATGGAACAAACATGGAAGTTGTCAGATCCTGTCAAGTGATGCTTATTTTTCTTTGGCAACGCGATTAAATCAAGAGATGAACCAAACTGCTTTGGGGCAATTTCTCCATGAGCATGTAGGGGAAACCATAAAGAGAGAAAGATTACGGACTTTGGTAAGTGAGTCGTTTGGTCAAAATACGGCTCGTAAGGTATATTTCGGGTGTAAAAATGGCATTCTAGTTGATATTTTTATTAATTTGCCAGCCCTCATTCCGCAATCTGAATCGTTACCAGCACTGGTAAGTAAGGCACCTGATTTTGAACGCTATGATGGTTGCCCAGCGAATATTGCAATATCCGATTTTAGTAGTGACTCCTGGTATTAGAAATGTAGGCTTTCGCTTAAGGATATTATTTAGTCTGCTAATAACCTTGCGCATTAGATTAACTTCCTCTAATGTAGGGAAATTCGGGTAAGGGGAAGGTTGGCATGTTGAGGCGGTTTTTTTTATTGGTTTTCATCATCTTATTGGGCACAAGTTGCTCAAAGCACGTTACTGTTATTCCGCCAGCAGCTAAAAAGGCATTACAGTATCGCCAGCTTCCGGCGTTTAACCAAGTTACAATCGAAGGAAATGTGAATGTAAGTTTACATACAGGTTATAAACATCCACAGCTGATTCTTCATGGTGACCCTACCGATTTATTGCAGGTGCAAACGGCTGTAAGCGGTTCTAGTTTATCGATTTCTGTTGGAAAAGGTTATCCTCGCTGCGGACCTATTACCGCTGAGATTCGCGGGCGCTATTTGAATGCATTTACCTACCATGGCGCAGGTACTATCACTGGTAACAATCTGCATTCAAGAGTATTAGATCTGTCCATTGAAAATCCAGGTCGTACTACATTGGGTGGAAGTATTTTCGTAAGAAGATTAGCCATCAGTGGCGGTGGCTACACGCAAATTAGCGGAATTTCCAGTCAAAACTTACAGTTGTCCATCGAAGATAAAAGTCGGGTGCACTTGTCAGGAACGGTGAATATTACCAGACTTAATTTAGACAATGATGCCTGGGTGGCCATGTATTGGATTAAGAGTAATGCTCTCATTATAAGGGCAAAAGGACAGTCATTTATGCAGTTGGCCGGTGTCGTTGGTAAGTTGGATGTGGAGTTGTGGGATAAGGCTCATTTTAATGGTCGCTATTTACGGGCAGGCCGGGCATTTGTTAAAACTCACGATAAATCTGTGGCCGATATTGCTGCGGTTAGACGTCAACATACCTTGGCTACCGATGCCAGTGATATTTATTTTTACAATATTCCCTCGATGAAAACTGATTTCATGGCCTTCAATGGTGCAGTGCTTGATATGCGCGATTGGGATTTATTCGATATGCAAGAATATGATCGCTACAACAAATAATTTCTGTTCGGCAGCTTCAATTATTCGTGTAGATGCTCTTTCATGCATGCAATAATGTTTTCAATGTCCCCATCCAAAGGGATGACATGCGCTGAATTGCTAAGCCAATGAATGTTGACATTATCCTTGTTGGCAAAGCGCGCAGCGACCTGCCAAGACGAGACAACCTTATCGTGACAACCTAAAAATACATCTGTTGGACAATTAGGAAGATTAAAAGAAAATTGTTTAATTAGATTAAAAATTTCAATGATGGCTGTTAAGGGCAATTTTCGATAGGCAATTTCACAGTGTTGATCTGTATACAAGTCTCCTGAAAGACCACGAACTTCTCGAAATCCTAGACGTGTTAGAAATTTAGCTAACCTCAGCACCTTTTCAATGGGTAGGCGCAAATCAAGTGCAGGGGCTAATAAATAAAGATGATGTAAGTTAAATTGATTACTGAGATGGCAAGCAAGCACCCCACCTAACGAGAGACCTAACACATCAACCTGTTCAAATTCATTAACCAGTAATTGACAAGATTGCTCTGCAGCTTTGAGCCAGGCTTCTGCTTTTACATTAGCGAAGGCATTAAGATCTTCAGCATGCCCTGGTAGCACAGGACATATAACCGCATCATAAAAACTGAGTGAAGGTAACATCTCGCGAAAAACAGCTGGCGTAGATGTAAATCCATGCAATAGAAGTAAGCCACTTTTTCTTTGTCCACTGCGATGTTCGATAGGCGCTAATATCGCTTCATCTTTCTTATCCAGCGCAAACAATTGAATGCCTCGTCTCATTGCGCGAAAATCATCAATATTCATGCAAATCCCTTTTAGTAAAAAAAATTGCAAAATAAGTGTAAATTAATACTAAAAGTCTAGGCTATAAACAGTAATTTGGTATTATCAGAATACAGTTATAACCAAGAAAAGATAGTTTGTACGTCTCTTAGACTTAATTAATTACTCATGTAGAATACGTGAGCTTAAGAGATCAGTAAATGGAAAAGAGTGATTATTACTAAGTCTTACATGAATTGTGCTATCTTTTAGTTAATATGCTACAGATTTTTAGGGGATTACAATGCCTGGATTAGAAGATGCTCCTGACCTTATGAATACAGAAAGCTCCGGCTCATCTTATCAAAGTAATCAGGATGACGATAAGAAACCACAAGCCAAACAAGAAGCTCCCAAACCTAAGCCCAAACCCACTAGTGATGGGAAAAAGGAAGAGACTACTAACGATTTGCAAATGAAGATGGTAGAGCAGCTTAAAGACTTGGTTAGCTCCACGAATAATATGCTCTACGGCAAATTTTATGATGAGTTAGAAAAATCATTGAAAGAAGGCTTTCAAAGTGGTTTTGGTCTTAAGAAACAAGGTAAAGGTAAAAGTACCAGTGACGATGGTCCTGACGAAGCTCAAGATAAAGATGATATCGAAGACATGGAGTTCGGTGATGACATTGAATCCCTCTATGACGACGATGATGATTTAGACACCAGCTTTGATGGTGGTTCAGGTCCTGGTGGCGGTTCAAGTGGTGACAATACCCATGATGACGTTGAAGACATGGAGTTTGGCGATGATATTGAAAGTGTTTTTGATGATTCGCCCATGGAAAGCATGTCAATGGATTCAGTCAGCAGCCCGGGTGGTTCCAGCGATGGCTTACAGTCTATGGACGGATTATCCGGCGGTGGCGGTGAAGGGGTTTCCCAGGTCACTGAAGTTGTGGCTGACAATCCCGAAATTTTGGCGGCTTTATAAAAGAGTCATAAGCAAAAAGGAGAGCATAGCTCTCCTTTTTTTATTGCCTAAACTTAAGGCCTAATTTTCTAATAACTTGTGTGGCAAACTCTCAAGACGACCGGCTTGTGTAACGAGCACATAATCGAGTTTGCGTTGTAGTTCGCTAATGGTATCTGCACCAGCATAGGTCAAGCCAGAGCGCAAACCACCAATGATATCGGCGATGATATTCTCATGGTTATTCCGATAAGGAACTTCAGTGGCAACACCCTCTGCGGTTTTCCATTCATGCATTTGCCCCAAGAAATCTTCTTGAGCTTCTCTTGATGCCATTCCACGATAGCGTTTTACTTGTTTGCCATCTTCTTTAGTGATGATTTCACCAGGCGTTGGTTCTGTTCCTGCTAACATTCCGCCTATCATGACGAAATCCGCCCCAAATGCCAACGCTTTAACGATATCACCGGAGGTACGAATTCCGCCATCGGCTACGATTGAACGATCAGTGCGGGCGCAATCTTGAATACAAGTCAGCATGGGGATACCAAAACCTGTTTTAATACGTGTACTGCATACCGATCCACCGCCAATTCCAGCTTTAATGATATCAGCACCACAAGAGGCAAGATAATCGGCACCCGCGTAGGTAGCCACGTTTCCTGCCATAATGCAACGACTGCCTAATAGTTGCCTTAAATTTTTTAATGTTTTTCCGACATATTTAGCATGGGCATGAGCAACATCAACACAAAAATAATCCGCACCTGCATCACGCAAGGCTTCTGCACGTTGTAATTCGGCATCAGTACAGCCTACAGAAACAAACACAGAACCTTTGCAGTTTTTAAATTCTTTAATATTCTCTTCGATACTTAAGAAACGATGTAAAGCACCTATACCGCCCTTACTATGCATGAAATTAGCCATCTTGCTTTCAGTGATAGTGTCCATATTTGAACTGATAACAGGCAATTCCAGACTGAGTTTAGCTAATCTATCAGTCATGCTGATATTAACTACTCGCCTTGATTCGTGATGATTGTAGGCAGGAATTAGCAGTACATCATCGAAAGTGATGGCTTGGTGATTCATTCTTGGTCCTTATATGGCTTAAGCAAAAGTGTGTACTATAAATGCTCAGCAGCATAATAAGCAAGTCTTGAACGCTCCCCACGTGTTAAAGTCATATGCGCACTGTGCTGCCAATGCTTGAAACGATCCACTGCAAAGGTCAATCCAGAGGTGGTTTCTGTCAAGTAAGGCGTATCAATTTGCTTGATGTCTCCAAGGCATACAATTTTGCTTCCAGGACCTGCTCGTGTGACCAGGGTTTTGATTTGCTTTGACGTTAAATTTTGTGCTTCATCAATAATAATAAAGCGATTTAAGAAAGTACGACCTCGCATAAAGTTAAGAGAGCGAATTTTAATCTTGTTTTGCAATAAATCCTGGGTAGCGCTACGACCAAAACTTCCGCCTTCTTGTGAACTATGGAGCACTTCAAGGTTATCCATGAGTGCTCCCATCCATGGAGTCATTTTTTCTTCTTCTGTGCCGGGTAGAAAGCCGATATCCTCACCGACAGGGATAGTGACTCTTGTCATCAAAATTTCATTATAACGACTTTGGTCTAACACTTGGGTCAAACCTGCAGCAATGGTTAAGAGCGTTTTACCTGTACCCGCAGAGCCTTGTAAAGTTACAAAATCAATCTCTGGGTCTAATAATAAATTAAGGGCAAAATTTTGCTCACGGTTGCGTGCTGTGATTCCCCAAATGGCATGTTTGGATTGGGTATAATCACGTGCCAACTGGACTACTGTTCCGCCTTCAGAAATTTCTTTGACAATAGCCTGAAACTGATTATCTTGGGTGCTAATACAATCATTAAAATTCCATTGAGTCGTTAAAGGTCCACTAATACGATAAAAAGTTTTACCATTGTCTTGCCAGGCTTCCATATTTTTTGCATGCGTATCCCAAAAATCATTTTCAAGTATATGTAGACCGCTATGCAAAAGATTAACATCGTCTAAAACTTTATCGTTGTAATAGTCTTCAGCAGGAATACCAAGGATACCCGCTTTGATACGTAAGTTAATGTCTTTTGAAATAATAACAACTTGACGACCGGGATATTTTTTCTGCAAACCAAGCGCTGTGGCAAGGAGCGTATTGTCAGCTTTATGCCCTGGTAAAGATGTGGGACGAAGCTGCTCGAATTCATCTGTTTGGAAAAACAAACGGCCGCTACTTTTTATTTTTTCAGCGCTTAGAAAATGGGCAATCGGAATGCCTGCTACTATCTCTTGATGACTTGCATTGCTCATTAATTCCACGAGCATTCGGTTCGTTTGACGAACGTTGCGAGCAACTTCAGAAAGACCAGTTTTATGGCTATCTAACTCCTCCAAAACTACCATTGGAAGGTAAATATCATGTTCTTCAAAGCGATAGATAGCCGTAGGATCATGCATCATGATATTCGTATCAAGTACGAATAGTTTAGTGTCTTTATTTTCTTTATCCATGATTTCACCCACCTGCTAAATGTATTCATTGTGCTGAGGGTGATTAACGCAGTCAAGTATTATCTTTATGAACTATCAATTAGTTAGCTTACGTTAACCTTGACTGCATGCATCGGCATCATTTTTGTAATTGTTGTAAAGTATTCATCACCTCGGCAACATGACCTTTGACGCTGACTTTGCGCCATTCACGACGTAGTATCCCTTTAGGATCGATAAGAAATGTACTGCGCTCAATTCCACGAACTTGTTTGCCATACATGGACTTCATTTTAATAACATCAAATTGTTGGCATAAAGCCTCTTCCGTATCGCTGATTAATTCGAAAGGAAATTCTTGTTTACATTTAAAATTTTCATGGGACTTTAGGCTGTCGCGTGAGATACCGAGAACTTCAGCATTTAATTTTTTCAGTTGGGTATATGCGTCACGAAAATCTTGACCTTCTGTAGTACATCCGGGCGTGGAGTCTTTAGGATAAAAATAAAGAATTAGCCATTTCCCTTGGAAGTCATTCAATTGACCGCTTAAGCCATTCGTCGCTGTAAATTTAAAATTAGCAACCTTGTCATTAATATTCATAGTACCTCCTCGTTAAAAAAGATAGACTAATTCAAAGAGAGAATTTCGCCAAGTGCCGTGTTAAGTGTATAATTGTGCTTTTAGTCTATAAACTGTTAAATTGATTCAGGTGTATTATGAGTAGCCATAAACAATCAAGTGCTACAATTGTTACGAACAAAAAAGCTCATTTTGAGTATTTCATTGAAAATGAATACGAGGCTGGTCTTGCGCTTGAAGGTTGGGAAGTAAAAAGTTTGCGTGCTGGCAAAATAAATTTGTCAGATGCTCACGTCATTGTTAAATACGGCGAAGCTTTTTTATTGGGCGCTCAAATCCAGCCCCTACCTACTGCTTCAGCGCATCTTTTTCCAGACCCAACTCGTACGCGAAAATTATTATTGAATCGTAAAGAACTTAATCAACTTATTGGTAGCGTGGAACGTCAGGGATATACGCTCATCCCTCTTTCTTTATATTGGAAACACAATCGTGTCAAAATGAAGCTGGCTTTGGCTAAAGGTAAAAAAAGTCACGATAAACGAGAAACCATTAAAGACAGAGACTGGACTCGTGAGCGCGCACGCTTGCTAAAAAAAAATAGTTAATCGTCCTTATATAGCGAGTTATTTATCGTCAGGATTTTTGGGAGCCTTCATCCCTTTTTCACGCGCTTTGGATAAACCAATAGCAATGGCTTGTTTGCGACTTTGGACTTTATCTCCCGAACTGCTACGTGCTGTTCCTTTTTTGTAACGATGCAATTCTTTTTCCACTTCTTTCTGCGCTGCCTTGCTGTATTTTCTTTCCATAGTAGTACTCCTTTTTTCTCCATTTTTAAACACTCTATTAGTAAGTGTAACATTTGGGACTAAATCTTCTTTTTAAGACTGGCAGTACAAACGATTGCTTTATTGCTGATAATAAATTACTTAGGTGCTTTCGTCTTTTCTTTTGCGGCTTGCCATAGTTCCATCATCCGCGTAATAGAATGTCCTTTAAGCGTGATAATCCCTTGATTTTTAGCAATTTCTTTCAATGCTCTAAAGCGAGTTGTGAATTTATTAGTGATATGATTGAGGGTTTCTTCAGGATTAAACCCTGCAAAAAGACAAAGAGAAAGTGCGGTATGCAATAAATCGCCAATTTCTTCCTGAATGCGCTGCTTAGATTCGCCCTGAGCAATCGCTTCTTTAATTTCATCACACTCGCTAATCGCCTGATCGATGATCATTCCCTCATCTGGCCAATCAAAACCAAATCGACGTGCCTCTTGTTCTATAGCAATAAGATCATGCAATGGGTCATGAAGATGTTTGGCCATGTAAACCATATTCCAGGTATAGGTGTCTGGTTTTAAGGTGAAAAGGGGATAAAAGCCGTTTTTTTCGTAAAAATAGTAAGTTTTTAGGTAATTTTCATCGTTTTCGGTGGGCGCCAGTGTTTCTACGGTAACCGTTTTCGCATGGTGTTGTTTTGCATAAGCAAATGCTTTTTGCAGCAATAAACGACCAAGTCCCTGGTTTTGATAGCCTTTGAGAATACCCATCCAGTAAATATTGGCAGTGGCAGGATAGGGAAAAGAGAGGCTTAAAAGGCCCACATCCAATCCATTGACCTGAATAATTAAGTTTGTGCAGGATTTTACGCCAAGTGCATAGGCTTCATTGCATTCAGGAAGACCAAAATACTCCGGTAAGTCCGTGCTAATTTGGCGACATAAGCATTCTGCATGGTCTGTAGAGCTGAGCACTATGGTGTGATTCATTTAAAATCCAAAGGCGCTTAAGGTTTGAAGAATGGAGTGTAAATCAGAGAGTGCCGGAGAGTAAATAATCAAATTAACAGCGAAAAGCTTCAGTTAAGAGAACAACTTTATAGATAGTTCGTGTTTATCAACCAGCTAATAATTGCTTATTAACTAATTGATAAGACACTTACTATTTTACTGACTATTCAAGAGAAATTCTATCGCCAAATGCCTGCTCTAGAAATGGGTAATATTACCCATTTTATTAAAGAATCAAGGGATTTTGGGCGATATAATTTAAAATTGACTTCACTGTGACTCTGCAATTTTCATCTATGCTAAGTAATAAGCATTTAAATAAGCCAGAAATTAGACAGGAAATTAAACATGGATACTCTTCAATGGCTCAACAAACTTATTAGCTATAATACCATCTCTAACAATCCTAATATGGAATTAATTGAAGCCATTGCTTTGTGGTTTAAAGAACATAATCTTGATACTCAGATTATTCATGGTGCTACTAAAACAAAAGGAAATTTGTTAGCAACCATACCGACTAAAACTGGCCAGACACAAGGTGGAATTGTGTTGTCGGGTCATACGGATGTAGTGCCAGTTGCAGGACAGATATGGACTACGGATCCTTTCGTCGCTACAGAGATAGATGGCAAAATTTATGGTCGAGGCACAAGTGATATGAAGGGATTTATCGCTGTATTATTGGCTTTAGTACCTGAGTTCAATCGCTTGGAATTGAATAAGCCCATTCATTTTGCGTTTACTTATGATGAGGAAGTCGGGTGTATTGGCGTTGATTTTTTAATTGAATATCTGCAAGAAAAAGGAATTAATCCTGAAGGGTGTATTGTTGGTGAACCTACGAGTATGAGGCCTATTATTGGTGAAAAATCAAGGCAGGTTTTCCATTGCCAAATACAAGGATTATCTGCCCATTCTTCCAGGGCTGATAGGGGGTGCAATGCGATTGAGTATGCTAGTCGCTTAATTTGTTATATCAACAAATTGGCTGATTATACTCGCGAGAAAGGCCCTTTCGATAAAGATTACGACTTACCTTTTACCACCATTTCTACGAATATAGTCAGTGGCGGTACTGCTACCAACGTCATTCCTGGTAATTGCGAGCTGCTATTTGAAGTGCGTTATTTACCGCAATTCCCTCTCGAAAATTTTCGCAGTCAAATCGAAAATTATATCAATACAGAATTATTACCCGACATGAAAAAAATATACCCGGAGGCAGCAATTTACCTTGATCAAATTTCCGAAGCTTCAGGGTTTGCAGCATCAGAAGATGCCCCGCTGACACGATTAGTGAGAACAATAACGGGGGTCAAAGAACGATACAAAGTGTCCTATTCAACTGAGGCCAGGACTTATCAAGATGCGGGTATTCCTTCTATTATTTGCGGTCCTGGAAATATCGAACAAGCACATCGACCAAATGAATTTATCAGTATTGATCAACTGAAAATCTGTGAGCATATGTTAAAAAATGTGGTTAATTTATTTTGTCTTGATATTGCGAGCTAAATCAGTTAGCGATTTTTTATTCGATAAAATCGTGCTTCCATGTCGAGATAAATAGCGTCTTTATAATATTCCATGCCGCATTTTTTCATCACACGAAACGAAGCAGTATTGTCTTTGTCGGCATAAGCAATAATGTAATCGGTATCGATATTATTTTTTGCCCATTCCAGTAATCCTTTTAATACTTCCGTTGCATATCCTTTATTCCAATCTTTTTTATGAAAAAGATAGCCCACTTTAATTTCACCTGATTCAATTTCATCAAAATAGGCTTCACCAATGAACTTATCTGTTTTGCGATTAAAAATGACAAGGCAGGGTAAATTTTTATTTTTAAAGTTATCGAAACAGTCCTCCATGTATTGTCTAATTTCACGATTACTAAGTGTTCCCTCCGGGAAATATTTTTTTACTTCTGGGTCTTTATCCAGCTCTTCTAAATAAGCAATATCTTCTTTAGTCATAGGACGTAAGCCAAGACGTCTAGTAATAATTAGATATGACATTTTATTTTCTCATATAATCAAAAAGCATCAATTTAAAGATGGCATAGTTCCCCAGGAATTTAAAGTCAAGGAATGCTTAAGAGATAGAGTACAGGATGATAGAAAATTTTTGTTAATAAAGAACAAAATATTTACTGAATGGCTTTTTTTTTGTAATCTTAGGCAATGGGTAAAGGTCAATTGGTTTTTGAATGCATCAATTCCTACTACTAAATAAAAATGTTGTTTCTGTTCTAACTCAAATGGGTTATCAAATTCAAACGACCATGAAGCAAGATTTGAGAGCTGATGAAAACTTGCCTACAAGGGATGAATGTCTAGTTCAAATCGTGCAAATTTTAGAACGCGTTGAAGATACAGAAAAAGCCAGTCTTCCTTCCCGAGAATTATATTGTCTTGAAGTTGAGTCTGCCAAGGCTCTTCAGAATCCCACCCACTATCAACTCATTGAAAAAAAAAATTTACAGCAGTTGTTTCAGACGAGTCGACTCAATGGGAACTTAAATTCAATGCCAGCAGATATTGACTGCTTGCCTGATGAAATCTGGTTAAAAATTCTGGACTATGTACGGCATGACAAGCAAGCCCCCTTTGCATTTTTTTCATCCGATGGTCTAGTTAATAAACGCTTTCAGCGTTTACGGTTTGATTTATCTGCAAATGACTACAAGTTAATGCTGTTTTGCTTGCTGGGCCAAGAGGGGGTGACGGCATTTAGCACAAAATGGACACTTCCCTGGAATCGGTTTGTATTCTCAACAGTTTTTAGAAAATTAATCACACAAGCCAAAGAATTTAGGCACGAAGAAGTTTTTACCGCACTTGAAATGCTTCTCTCAATGACCGAGTACGGGTGTTACTACAATGCTAAAACCAATTGTTTTGCATTTACCGAAAAAGATCCAGCAGTGCCTTTAAAATGGATACCTCAAGAGCAATTATTAGAGAAATTTTTTAATATTGATGAAGCCTTGCGGCAAAAGCTAATGGCATTGACCTCCGATAAGCATTGCCACTATGCATTAATGGCTTTGTTTTACATCATTAATCAAAAGAGTTCTGGCAACTTTCTAAAGCTTGCTTCCTTTTATGGACGAGCTGGTTTTTTACGAGGCGCTTTATTCATTATTGAGTTTTGTCGCGGGTTTGGCATATGGGAAAAGGATTATCCAAATAATTCGTGGGCGATAGCAATATTAACGGCTGCGCTACGGTGGGGAAATTTAGGCAGACCATTAGCACAGTATATTCTGGATTGCTACCCATTTACTTATGACTTGACCCAACTCCTTCAAATCATTTGGAGTTGCGAATCAAAAGATACTGCGATTAGCTTATTATTTCCCGATATCAGACATTACGAATCTCCTGAGCAATTTATCAGAACACTCGTTTTAATAACGGCATTGCTGAAAGAATACTTTGCCAAAAATCGTCCTGGTGCTTATTTACTTGACAAATTTAATGCAATAGAAAAATTTATAGCTCCTATTGTAGGCATTTCAGCGACACCGGAAGAGCAAGCAATGATGAATCGTTTATCAGAAACCTTGCTGTATGCTGTTAATCCTAAATGGCCCCCTGTTTGGGTTGATGTCCTAGTGGAAGTTGTTCAAGAATTAGTAAAACATCTGGATATGGATTCTCCGTTTACAGAAGAGCAACTGGTAGGTCATGTCGAAGAAAGCACGCCCGTATTTTCAGAACCTGTGGGTGACTTAGAGGCAGTTTTTATAAAAACTGCCTGTCTTTCCAGTAATAAAGACGTGTTTTTTTCCTGTGCTGCAAATTATCTGACACATCATCTACCTAGACTCATGGCTATTTAGTGCAAATTTAATGCTCGTGGTCGTAATTCTGGTCAGGAATAATTCAGTTTTTTTAGAAGGTTGACAAAAAATTGATACAGGATCTAATCTAGTAGGTAAATTCATAAACAACCTTCCCTTTATAGGATTAAAAGCAAGCAGGTTCTAATGGAATTATTGTGAATCTAAGGAGAGATTTATGTCATCATTTTGCACGAGGATGTGCTCTTGGTTATGTGTGCTGATTTTTTGCCCCGTTGTATTTGCAACTACTCCTGTTAAATCGATGGTTATCTTTGGTGATAGCTTATCAGATAATGGCAATACCACGCATCTTTTAAAAAGTTTAAGACAAGACGAGAGTCCTGCTTATCTTGTAAGACCTTTGAAGATTTTTGTTATTAATAAGATGGAAGAGTTCGCGTATGACTACTACGTCCCTCAAATGGTTCTGGATACTGGGGTTAGTATAGTTACTGAATTTTTTGACACTGAATTTGGCCCTTTTTTAGCGAATTTAGTCGGTAAAGTTCGTAAAGTCCCCGTTCTTCCTGGTGAACCCTATTGGCAAAATCATTTTTCTAATGGGCGTGTCTGGAATGAATACTTAGCCTCAATGCTAGGTTTGGATAGAGAAGATATACATTATTACGATAATCAGGCTTTTGGCGGTAGCTGGGCTGTGACTTATGATTATCAAGTGACTACCTGGAATTTAATTCGCCATCCACTGGGTACCTTAAAAACTTTAATTGTTGGCAAGTTAATTCCTCCTAGCTTAGGTTTAACTGTTCAAGCTTATTTACTAATGAACAGTTCACTCGATGAGAAAGCAGTTTATTTTGTATTTACTGGTGCCAATGATTATTTGAATGTTTTGTTTTTTGAAGATAATTATAATCCGGCAGTGATGAGTGCCTACATTGATAATGTGATTGATGGTTTAGGAGCTGGAGTGCGAAAGTTAGTGAAGGCAGGGGCCCGTCATGTTGTGATTATGGGATTGCCAGATATCGGTTCCGCACCTAAATTTGTGAATACGACGGATAAAGCCGTACTTGCTGCGGCCATGCAACAACATAATGAACGTTTACAAAAACGGGTTGAAGAATGGCATACTGCCTATCCTGAAGTTGATTTTTTATATGTTGATATTCAACAGTTTTTGCAAAAAGCATTAGTGGATCCCCAAAAATATGGGTTTTCTAACATTACTGATGCCTGTATTGATGTAAAATTCCCGATGTTTGGCGCGTTTGCAAATTCACCTTTTGCAAGAAACTATGTGTTGCAATATGCACAAGTATTGCAATATCGCGACAGGCAATTTGGTCCTGACGAGAAAAATTATCATATTTGTGATGCGCCTGAGGGTTACTTATTCTGGGATGAAGTTCATCCAACAACTCGTGCTCATCATTTTCTAGCTTATGAAATTTGCGAAGTAATGAAAGAGCACGGTTATCAAACTGAATGTAAAGCACCGGCAAATATTTAGATTTTGGTACCAAATGTGGCATACTGGGCAATTTTGCAAGATATGACCCTATGTTCTACAGTTTGAAAATGGGTATATCGATGATCTAAGGAGTTTCTATGTGTGGGATCATGGGTGCAACATCACAACGTGATATTAGTAAAGTACTGTTAGAGGGGCTAAGACGCCTGGAATATCGCGGCTATGATTCAGCGGGTATCGCTTTAATTAATAATACTGGCCATTTACAGCGGGTAAGAATCCAGGGCAAAGTACAAAGTTTGGCAGATGCAATGCAAGAAACTGCGATTAGCGGTACTGCAGGCATCGCTCATACACGTTGGGCCACACATGGTAAACCCTGTGAGGAAAATGCTCATCCGCACATGTCTCACGATGAAATTGCTATCGTTCATAATGGTATCATCGAAAATCATGACGCTTTGCGTGGAAAATTGCGTGAAGAAGGTTATGAATTTACTTCTGAAACAGATACCGAAGTAGCAGCACATCTTATCCATTTTTATTATCAACAGCATGAAGATTTATTAAGAGCAGTTCGAGAAGCTGCTCAAGAAATGCATGGTGCTTTTGCGTTAGGAGTGATTCATCAGCAGCGTCCTCATGAACTTGTCGCCATCCGCAAGGGTAGCCCCTTAGTGATAGGATTGGGAATTGATGAACAGTTTATCGCCTCTGATGCATTGGCATTGCGTTCCTTTGCTCAGTCAGTCATTTATCTTGAAGAAGGCGACAGTGCGTTATTAACAATAAACAAAGTTTCCTTGTTTAATGCCAAGGGGGAAGCGATTACACGCCAAGCTCATGTGCTCAATGGAGATAGCGAAGCAGTTAGTAAAGGTCCTTATCGTCATTTTATGTTAAAAGAAATTTATGAGCAGACCAAGGTATTGGCCGACACCCTAGAAGGGCGCATTAGCAGTCAAGAAGTATTAAAAGCAAGTTTTGGTGAGCGTGCGAGCTCTATTTTCCAGCAGGTTAAGCAAATTCACATTGTGGCATGCGGAACTAGTTATCATGCTGGTTTAATTGCTCGTTATTGGTTGGAGTCATTAACCGGTTTACCCACTCAAGTGGAAATTGCCAGTGAGTATCGTTATCGCGATGTTGTGGTCGGTGACAATACTTTGTTTATTACGGTATCCCAATCGGGTGAGACGGCAGACACCCTTGCTGCGCTCTATAAAGCCAAGTCTACGAACTATCTGGCTAGTTTAGCCATCTGTAATGTGGCTACGAGCACCTTGGTTCGAGAAGCAGATTGTGTGTTCTTAACCCGAGCCGGAGTTGAAATAGGGGTTGCTTCCACGAAGGCATTTACCACCCAATTAGCGGCGTTTTTAATGCTTGCTGCCGCACTTTGCAAAGATGAGAGAGCGAATCGCGTTCTTGCTGAGCTGCAAGAATTGCCTGCCTGTTGCGAACGAGCTTTAAAAATGAATGGAGAAATTAAGGGATTAGCCTCGCTGTTTGTCAATAAGGCGCACACCCTGTTTTTAGGTCGAGGAGTGCAATATCCTGTCGCCTTGGAAGGTGCCTTAAAACTAAAGGAAATTTCTTATATTCACGCGGAAGCCTACCCTGCGGGTGAGTTGAAGCATGGTCCTTTAGCATTGGTTGATAAAGATATGCCAGTGATAGCTGTTGCTCCCAATGATGAATTGCTGGATAAATTGAAGTCCAATTTACATGAGGTAAGTGCTCGTGGTGGACAATTAATTGTTTTTGTCGATGATTCTCAAGCTTGGGAACCTGATGGTGCTCGTTTAATTCGTGTCCCTGCTTGTGGGCAATGGGTTGCCCCAATTTTATATACTATACCTTTACAACTACTTGCTTATCATGTTGCTGTTGCTAAGGGAACAGATGTTGATCAACCCCGTAATTTAGCCAAATCGGTAACTGTGGAGTGAGTCACCCCAAGCAGTTCTGGTTGAATACCTGGCAGGAAGGGAGAATTCCCTTCCATCAAAATGCAGTGAATTCAGATTTAATAAACTATTGGCCTCTTTTAAATTTGCCACGCGAAACCACGGTGCTTGTTCCTTTATGTGGAAAAAGTTTAGATATGCTTTGGTTAGTAGAAAAGGGGTTTCACGTGGTGGGCATAGAATTAAGTGAAGTGGCCGTTTCGCAGTTTGCTCAAGAAAATAATTTGTCCATGACAAGAACTATCAAAGAAGACAGTATTTATTACTCAACTGATTTCATTTCTATATGGGTTGTAGATATTTTTCATTTAGGTTCGAACCTTATCACTGTGGATGCTATTTATGATCGCGCTTCCTTGATTGCGCTTCCTAAGCCATTACGGCAATCCTATGTCGATCAATGCTTGCAATGGTTAAAGCCAAATGGAAGGATTCTTTTAAAAACAATTTCTTATACGGAAAATGATATTGAGGGTCCTCCTTTTAGTGTCACAAATGAGGAGGTTCATGAATTATATAAAACCTGCCAAATCGTGAACTGTATTAAGAGTGACAAACGTGAGTTTGTAAGTAGCGAACACTTAAGCACTCAGGGAGTTCGTGAGCTCATAGATTATACTTGGATTATTCAATATTAAGACATTGATTCCCACTGAGATGAGAATCAATCATTAAAGAGTAGGTTTTTAAATCAAAAATTTAATTCTACTTGAGCTGCTTCCAATTTTTCTGACTGCTTGACCCCTTTCTCAGTAAAAATAGAGGGAATTATCATTTGTTGTTTCAAGGGAGGGATTAGAGTAGTTTTTGGAATTAAATTAGCCTCTTTTAGCTCTTCCCAAAATTTAGGGTTTATTGGTGTGTTTGCGTATTTCAAGGACGTACTAAGTTCCTCTTTGGTGCGAGCTCCAACAACAACTCTTTTAACATCTGGGTTCATGTGGACAAATTGCATAGCAGCATGCGGAAGGCCTACGTTATATTCTGCACAAATCTCTTTAATTTTTGCTACTTTATTTAGTAAGTTCTCATTAGCTTTTTCGTAGCGAAAAAAATTATTTCCTGGTTGATCACTCAATAGACCACCACCATAAGGTGCCGCGATGTAAAGTTCAATATTTCTTTTTTTACAAAGAGGGAGAAGCTCATCAAGTAAAGTAAAATTAAGTAAATTGTAACAGCCAGCCAACATAATTCGGTCAATGTTAAAGCGCCCATCTTTGATTAGGTCGACGCAAACCCTGGCATCATTTGAACCTATACCCGTGACGGCAATTTTTTTCTTTGCTTTTAGATTATCAAACCCAAGATAGCCATCTTTAAGGAATGTTTGGTAATGCATTTTATGATTATCGCGATGAGTATTCTCATCGATATCATGGAGATACAAAGCATGAACGGTGGGTACACACATTCTTAATTGACTTTGTCTAAAGGATGTTTCAATTCCTTCCTTGCTATAATTAAAACTTTGCAAAAAACCACTGCTGTTGGTAAAGCCGTTACTACTTTCAGATTTCTGATCAGGATCGATAACGCGACCCACTTTTGTAGAAATTTTCACACGATCTCGTAGTACTTTAGGTAAAGCCAATAATGCCGCTGCGAGAACATTTTCTTGCGCTCCATCTCCATAATGCGGTGCACAGTCAATTTCTTCAATACCATTTTCAATCGCAAATTTAACTAATTCTATCATTTCTTGGATAGTGACTTCTTTATCACCCCAATGAGCAAAACCAAGCACAAGTTTATGATTAGACATAGAACCCTCTAGATTGTTTAAAATGAGTGTATTGACTGTTTCCTTTAATAAGCAACAGCTTATCCACTTTAAATTTCTGGTCAATAAATTAAAAGGAGTGAGCGAATAATTTAGCAATTTTAGGGCAGTAAGAAATAACGCAATTAAAGCTGTTGAAAGGTCGCAAAATGAAGAACAATCAGTATATAATGATTGCGTTTTTTTTATATGTTTTGCGGGGATGTGAATGACTCAAGAGATATTGGCGGCAGCGACCATTATTGCAGAGGAACTGAAAGTAAAAGTTTCTCAAGTGGAGACAGCCATTCGTTTGCTGGATGATGGAGCAACCGTTCCATTTATCGCGCGTTACCGTAAAGAAGCTACTGGCGGTCTAGATGATGTGCAATTGCGGCAATTAGCTGAGCGATTGCTTTATATTCGTGAATTGAACGAACGCCGTATGGTTGTCCTGGAGTCAATTCGTGAGCAAGAAAAGTTAACACCTGAGCTTGAGAAAGCCATTCTTGCTGCAGACACCAAAACTCGTCTTGAAGATTTATACTTGCCCTATAGGCCAAAACGTCGCACAAAAGCGCAACTTGCTAAAGAAGCAGGCTTGGAACCTTTGGCTCTGGCATTATGGGAAGACCCTACTTTGATGCCAGAAACACATGCGCAGCAATTTATTAATGCTGAAGCGGGTGTCACGGATGCAAAAATAGCTCTTGAGGGTGCTAGTCAAATTCTCATAGAAAAATTTGCTGAAGATGCTGAGCTAATTAATGAATTACGTGAATACTTATGGCAGCATGCTGTACTAAAATCTGCGGGTTCCAGTGATAAAAAAGCAGCAGGCAACAAATTTGCCGATTATTTTGAATACGAAGAGCCCATAAAAAAAATCCCCTCTCATCGTGCATTAGCGCTGTTTCGTGGCCGTCGAGAGAGTATTCTGCAACTAAGTCTGGTGGTACCTGATGCCCAATATGGTGAAACGCGCGTAGCTTCCTATTTTAATATTAGCAATCAGCAGCGAGCGGCAGATAACTGGTTACTTGATGCAGTGCGTATGACTTGGAAAGTAAAATTATTTACCAAACTTGAATTAGAATTATTTACGCGCTTAAGAGAAATAGCTGACGAAGAAGCAATTAATGTATTCGCCAGAAATCTACGGGATTTATTATTAGCAGCTCCGGCTGGTCATCGTGTTACAATTGGTCTTGATCCTGGTATTCGCACTGGTGTTAAAGTAGTGGCGGTCGATATCACTGGAAAATTACTGGACTACACGACGATTTTCCCCTTTTCACCACAAAATGAATGGCATCAAGCCATTGCAGAGCTCGCCAAGTTAACGGCTAAACACAATGTTGATCTGATAAGTATTGGTAATGGAACTGGCTCTCGTGAAACTGAACGTTTAGTTTCTGACATGATGAAGATGTATCCAGATCTTAAATTGGCCAAAATTGTGGTGAATGAGGCTGGCGCTTCAGTTTATTCAGCATCAGAGTTGGCTTCGAAAGAATTCCCTGATTTGGATGTTTCTTTACGTGGTGCGGTTTCTATTGCTCGTCGCTTGCAAGATCCATTGGCTGAATTAGTAAAAATCGAACCGAAATCCATCGGTGTTGGCCAATACCAGCATGATGTTAATCAAACACGTTTAGCGCGCTCTTTGGATGGTGTAGTTGAAGATTGCGTAAACGCGGTAGGGGTTGATGTTAATACCGCCTCTGTAGCATTACTGACTCGGGTGTCTGGCTTGAATGAAACTCTGGCTAAAAATTTAGTACAGTATCGTGATGAGCATGGGGCCTTTCAAAATCGCGAACAATTGAAAAATGTTGCGAGAATGGGCGAAAAATCGTTTCAACAAGCCGCAGGATTTTTGCGCATCATGAACGGAGATAATCCTTTAGATGCGTCTTGCGTGCATCCAGAAGCTTATCCTCTAGTTGAGAAAATGTTAAACGACCAGGGTGTTGATATCCGCAAAGCCATTGGCAATCGTGATGTATTGCAAAGCATGAATGCTGAACGATATGTTGATGACGTGTATGGCTTGCCTACTATTCGTGATGTGTTACGTGAGTTAGAGAAACCAGGTCGAGATCCACGTCCTGAATTTAAAACTGCTAATTTTAAAGAGGGCGTTGAAGACATTAGCCATTTAGAAGAGGGAATGATTCTAGAAGGCGTTGTTTCCAACGTAACTAATTTTGGTGCATTCGTTGATATCGGTGTTCATCAAGATGGTCTAGTACATATTTCTGCTATGACAAACCGTTTTATTAATGATCCACATGCCATTGTGAAAGCAGGTGATATTGTTACTGTAAAAGTTGTTGAAGTGGATAAAGAGCGTCGCCGCATTGGTTTAAGTATGAAGTTGAATGAAGAAAAAGCAGCTGTCATACAGAAAAAAGTAGAAAAAACACAAACCTTTGCGAAAAAATCTCCGGCTAAAAAGCAAGGCATAGCAAAACCTGAAGCTAAAAAGAAACAGCAAGAGGTCGCCAAGAAAACTGTTTTTAATACTGCAATGGCAGATGCTTTGGCAAAATTAAAGCGTGGTTCTTAAACTATGACGCCTCGTGGAGAAATCACAATCCAGACTTTAGCTATGCCAGCAGATACCAATGCCAATGGTGATATTTTTGGTGGTTGGCTGGTGTCGCAAATGGATTTGGCTGCAGGGGTTCTAGCTAAAAAAATAGCGCATGGTCGGGTGGCAACTGTGGCAATTCATAGTATGACATTCTTGAAGCCCGTACATGTTGGCGATATTGTCAGTTGTCATGTGGAGTTAGCAAAACGTGGCACTACCTCCATGACCATTGCTGTTGAAGTATGGGCGGAGCGGGCGACCACTGGCGGTCGATACAAAGTAACAGAAGGAACATTTGTTTTTGTTGCTATTGACGAAGAAGGAAACCCACGGAAGGTGCCTGGCTAAGCATGACGGTTGATTTTGAAAATTTAAAAAAATGGATAGCGGATATGGCGGTGCTTATAGAGCAAAATGCAGAGCCAGATCCGCAACATTACACGCCTTTTCTCCAAGAGCCTGATTTAGCATTACGTCTTATTCATCTTCTTGATAGTTTAGAAAACAATGAAAGCGAACCTGGACAGGCTTACTATTCAGCTTGTGTTTTTGCTTTGGATATTTGTGTAGCCCAATTACACACGGCTCAGGATAGTGGAAACAAGCTTGCTTTAAAGACATTAAATCAATTAATGTTAACCCTTGCTGAGGTGATTAATAAAGGCCATCACTCCTTAGGATTTTGGCTACCCGTTCTTAATGCTTTCTATGAAGTACACGTCGATTTGAGTCCTGAATTACAGCAGGCTTATCTCGATTTGGCGGGTCAAGAGAGTGAGTTAACGCCAGAAGAGGAAATTGATCATTTAAATGCAATTCGCGAAATGATAGAGGAATTATCAGATCTTTCAGTATTTGATATTGCAGAGAATTTCTTCGCACAAAGTTATGCAATGCCCCCTGATTTTTTTGTTGATCTAATTTTTGATTTATACAGCATTGAAGAGGGCCATGATATTGCCTTACTGAGTCTACTGCATCCTAAAAAAGAGGTGCGCGACATAGTTATCGCAACGTTTGATCAATTAATGAAAACGATAACGCTCAGTTCAATATCACTTTCACGATTACAAGCAATTAAACATTGGTATCCTGAGTCGTATCACGATCAATTTGATTACTGGATTAAAATGCAACGTCGAAAAGGTGTTGTTTTTCATTCGGATACTTCTTCCAAACCCGTGATTCGTATTAAAGCCAGCGAAGTTGATGGTAGTGGTGCTCAAGGCATCTTTATCCATGTCAAAAAACAACGTAAAAATTATTTATGTGGCTTACTATTTAAACATGATTTTGGGATCAAGGATGCCTGGATTACCCCAGCAATCCAAGCTAGCGAGGTCCCTAAATATTACGATGAAGCATTCGATGACAGTGTCACACTGCGAGATGTCGATTCTTCTTATTTATTAATGATGACGGGTCATTTTTTAGCGTTTACAGTACAACGGGGAGAAATACCCGATTTACATCTGCTGGAAATACAAGAGCTCCTTGGTTTGCATTTTCTCCCTCGTCCTATCGATACGCCTTATCTAATTGAACAACTGAGCATACAAATAACGCCATTTACTCCAGAGGCAATAGAGTCCTCTCTGAAACGCTCCAAATCGTGGCCAAAAAGCAAACGTTTCACGGAGTCTTGGTATATTGAAAATTCAAACGTTGATAAATTGGTAAATCGCTGTTGTACAATTATTGAGGGTGTAAAGGTTTGTACAATGGAAGACGCACTTAAGGCTGTATTTGCCAAAGAGTTGGAACCGCACCGAGATAAATGGTTATTTCATTTTTTGTGGTTGGCATTATGGGTGAAGTCCAAGGCTCGTAAAAATGAAAAAATATGGCAGGACAGTTTATTCATTGCTTACACGATTAATTCTGGTGTTCCATTAAAAGATATTCCAATCATGCATGAAATCTGTCAACAAACTGTAATAAACAGTATTGAAACAATGAATGAGCGCCGTACTTATTTAAGTCAAGAATAAAACCTGTGGATAACTTTGTTCTTAAAAATTATATCTGTTAATAAAGAAGACATAAAATCGCGTAACTTAATGAAAATTAATAGATAATATTAAAAATGCATCTGGGGTTATAATCCACAGATTTTGTGGATAAGCTTGTGGATTTCAAGATGAAATCCTGAAAAAACGAGGGCTTAAGCCGGTGTATTGTTTTGAACCAATTTAAAGTCATGTTTGATAGATGCGACTAAAGTATGGACCGCCACATATACTGGCAATTTTCTTTGAGTAGCAAATTCTTATATGATCTCTAAACAGTCAATTAATCGATAATCCCAATGCTAGATATTGTGGCCGCTTTTTTTCTGTTGTTTAGCAATGCTGTCGTTATTATTCCCTTTCTAATTTTGGGTTTTATCTGGTTAGATAAAAGTCTTTTTTATCATGCGATATGTCTGATCTTAATAAGTAGTTTGATTAATGTGGCCTTGAAAGTTAGTTTTCAAATTCCCTTGCCCGCGTCTATTGCTAAAAATTGGTTTGCATTTCCTAGTGGGCATATGCAAATGACTACGGTTTTATATGGATGGATAGCTTACAAAATAGGGATTGAATGGATCAAAAGAGTGTTAATCACCCTATTAATCGGCATTGCTCTAAGCTTAATTCATTTCAATTATCATAATGTTTACGACATTATTGGAGCGCTATTTTTTGCGCTATTAATTCTTGTACTCTATCCAATTTTGTACTCAAAATGGCCAACAGCGATGCCATGGATTTTATTAATTACAGCGATTAATTTGATCGCTTATATTCATTTACGTTATCGACCTATCCCAAATCATGCCTGGGTTGCATTTTTTATGTTAGTCGGGTTTATTATTGCGGAGACCCTCTCAAAGGGGCGGCATATTCTGCTTTCTATAAAGCAGAAATTAATCGCTACTTTGTTGGTTATTGTCCTGATGATTCTCACTTACAGTGTGTTCCAAATTCCTGCTGTTCACACATTACCTTTTTATTTTGCCTATATGGAATGGTTAATTATTGGCTTTATCCTTCCTTGGTCATGCTTAATTGCAAAATGGATTAAGCCTTCAAGTGTTTTTTAGTCATCAGTATCAACCTGGTAAACATGCAATCTGCTGCGAGAGTCTCGCAGCAGAGGTTATGAACGTTAAATAGGTCTGATAAATGCTGAACGTGATGTGGAATCACGGGGAAGAGGCTCTGGTTTTTTTATAGGCTCAACATCCGGTAGTGGTTCTGGTTCAGTCTCAGGTTGTTCAACAGGTTCTGTTTCGGGAAGTATTGAAGGGACCGGCTCATTCGGTTCTGGTAGCGGGGGTTCTTCTAACGGGATTTCCTGGTTATTGATATTCATGTTTTGATTGAGCATCCCTATTAATTGTAAAAGTGCACTTTTAATTCCTACTAACTCCTCAGCGATTCGACTTAGTTCAAAACTTGCTTGTACAGTTTCTTTTGAGACTTCCATATCTAACTCCAAGTATCCTGCGATACGGTTAAGTATGATAATCGGAAAGTCGTGCTCTCTCCCTTAAATGATTAACTTTCCATAAATTAAATTTATTGCTTAAAAATTAAGCGCTCACTTTAAACTTACCACATCAACCTGCATTGTCAAAGGAGAACACGGATAGTTAGGTATAAAGCAGGATAATCTTTCAAGAAAAAATAATGAATGTGAATAATACTAAGACAAACGGCATCGGAAAAAAGCTCAATTTTGCAGGATGGGTGGCTGTCGTCTATGCTTAAAGGTAGGTCATATAGTTAAAGGATTAATTGTATGAGCTGGGTAAATATTGTTAGTGAGTGTATTTACAGCATATTGACCTATGACCTACTCAATCAAGACTTATTTTGCCTACAGCTCTTCTCTAAATTTAATCCTACTGCTTCAACCCGAATGGGTATGCACTCAAAGCAATAATTTACGCTAGCCGTAATTCTAATTAAAGTCTGATTGGAAATAGTGAAGTGATTCATGGAATGAGGGAATGTATTATGGATAAATTAATCCAATTAAAATTTGCAACGGTGTTGTTGTCCAGTGGTTTAGCTTTAGGAGCTTTTGCTAACACAAGTAACAATGAAGCTACCACAAGCGAATCGGCAGTAAAGCCTGCGCAAACTCAAACTGCTCCGGCAAATAATTTGCAATCTAACAGTATGCAAAATGACAAAGTGCAATTAAGTGATGAAGCACTACTTTCTTCTGTCCAATCAGCATTAGGAGCTTATAAAGATAAAGTTAACGTCACTTTGACCAATGGCATAGTTTATCTTTCAGGCCAATTAGATTCCGATACTGATTATGAAAAAGTCGTTACTTTAGCAGAGTCAACTCAAGGTATAGGTGATGTTAATGTTGACAAATTGACTGTAAAAGGGAGTGAAGAACCGTTAGATGACACTCTGTTAACAGCTAAGATTAAAGCTACTTTAATCCAGGCAGATGTTATGGGCAAAGACCTGCCTTCCTGGTCTGTAGGAGTGGAAACCAAAAATGGACAAGTTTTCTTGTCTGGAAAAGTTGCTTCTGCACAAGAAAAGCAAGCTATTTTAAAGGTAGTTAAGTCAGTCGAAGGTGTTCATCAAGTTAACGATAAAATCGAAATTACTGCTGCTGATCCTGCAACAGAGACTAATGCTGCGACAGATACTAACGCTGGCAATAAGTAAAACTTATGGAAGATGGACTACAAGGAGGAAATAAAATGACACATCAAATCGTGAACGCAGAAGACGTTATTAATGTGAAAGTCAAAAATTTGCAAGGTGAGGACTTAGGAAAAATTGAAGCCTTGATGCTTGATAAGCGTGAGGGGCTTGTCTCTTACGTCGTATTGTCTTTTGGTGGCTTCTTAGGGATGGGAGATAAATTATTTGCTATGCCATGGAGCATATTTTCCTATGACGATGCGCAAGATTGTTTCATTATTGCAGTGGATAAAGAAACCCTAAAAAACTCTCCGGGCTTCGACAAAGAGCATTGGCCAGATATGTCAAATCCTACATGGGGAGCATCCATTCATAAATATTATGGTGCTCTGCCTAATCGTGCAAGACATTAATGCCAATGAATTTTTGTCGTAATTTGCGTTGGTAAAGAGCGATTTTGCTCTTTACCAATAAGGGGATTTCTATGACTAGCGAAAAGCAACAACCGCCGCAGCATCAAAAAAAGCAACCTGGCATCGAAGCAGCCATGCATCCGAGACCACAATATGTAGCCCCTTATTATCAAGGGAGTAATAAATTGGCAGGTAAAACCGCGTTAATCACCGGAGGAGATAGTGGTATTGGGCGTGCTGTAGCCTGTGCTTTTGCGTTAGAAGGTGCTGATGTTATCGTGCATTATCTTAATGAAGATGTGGATGCTGAAGAAACAAAACAATTTATTGAAGAGACAGGAAGAAATTGCTGGTTAATCTCAGGAAATTTACAAAGTTATACAGCTTGCGAAGAATTAGTAAAAAAAGCATTAAAACTGTGCCCAAAAATAGATATTTTGGTTAATAATATTGCGGAGCAGCATCCTAAAGATTCCATCGAAGATATTAGCTGCCAGCAACTGGAAGAAACCTTTAAAACAAATTTTTTTTCCTATTTTTACATGATCAAAGCTTTATTACCGTCTCTAAAAAAAGACAGTGTAATTATCAATACAACTTCAGTAACAGCGTATAAAGGAAGCGGGCATCTTATAGATTATTCTGCTACTAAAGGCGCAATCACCGCGTTGACACGTTCCTTATCTCAGAATTTAATTGATAAAGGGATTCGAGTTAATGCAGTGGCTCCTGGACCAGTATGGACCCCCTTAATTCCTGCAAGCTTTACTGCTGAAGAAGTGGAAGAATTCGGTTCACAAGCCCCAATGAAACGTGCTGGGCAACCTGCAGAAATTGCTCCGGCTTATGTGTTTTTTAACGTCTAGAGATTCCTCTTACATGACAGGACAGGTATTACATCCAAATGGTGGAACCATTGTAAATAGCTAAGGGTGTTGATAATTCAGAATCATGCTTGGCAAAAACCAATTTTGCCTATTTGATTAACAACAATGCATTTAAAACGAAGAAAAACTTGATGATTTATAGCTAATGCACTAAAAATTAGATTTGTCGATGAAGTACTTACTATGTAAAGGACTACAAATGAAGATACTCAAATTGGACATTTTAAAGGGGCCGAACTACTGGTCAAATAACAGAAAAAAACTAATAGTTATGAAGTTGGCTCTGGAGAAATATGAGTATCTGCCTACTAATTTACTACCTGGTTTTCGTGAACGACTTAAAACGCTAATTCCGAGCTTATACAACCATCGTTGCTCTCCTGGCGTTGAGGGAGGATTTTTTGAGCGTGTTACTGAGGGTACCTGGTTAGGACATGTGGTCGAGCATATTGCATTGGAGTTACAGTGGTTGGCGGGAATGCAATGTGGATTTGGCAGAACCTACAGTGCTCATGAAGAAGGTGTATATAACGTCATATTTTCTTATGAAATCGAAGCCGCGGGGCTTTATGCTGCTGAAGCTGCGGTAAATATAGCCAGAACTTTAGCCGAAGAAAAAGAGTATCTACTTTTAGAAAAAAATCTCCAAGCCCTAAATCAAATTGTAATTCAGGCCCAATTAGGACCAAGTACCCAAGCAATCCTCACCGAGGCGGAACGAAGAAATATTCCCTATTTCCAATATGACAACAATTCGCTAGTAATTTTAGGATATGGCCAAAATCAAAAGAAAATTTGGGCGACCATCAGCTCGCAAACGAGCTCCATTGGGGTCGATATAGCAGCCAATAAAGAGTTAACCAAACAGGTTCTGGCATCGAATTTTATCCCAATACCTTTTGGTTGCACGATACGTCAGGAAGATGAGTTAAATGCAGCTCTTGAGCACATTAAATTTCCAGTAGCGATTAAACCTTTAAACGGAAATCATGGCAGGGGTGTGACGGTTGATATCAATAATCATGAAAAGGCAATTTTAGCATTTAATTTGGCTAAAGAGACTGCCAATGAGGTGATTGTTGAACGTTATATTCAAGGTGAGGACTATCGTTTTCTAGTGGTGAACTATAAAGTAGTTGCGGTAGCTAAACGTACACCAGCAATGGTTATAGGCGATGGTGAGCATACTATTGAGCAATTGATTGACGAAGTAAATCGTGATCCACGACGTGGTATGGGGCATGAAAATTTTTTAACGGCAATAAAAATTGATGAATCAACATTGGCTATTTTAAAAGAAAAACAATTGTCGTTGGATTCTGTTTTAGCTGATAAGCAAATTTTATATTTAAAAGAAGCAGCAAATATAAGCTCTGGTGGAACTGCAACGGATGTGACGGAGGAAGTGCATCCATCGACAAATTACTTGATGGAACGTGTTGCTCGATTAATGGATCTGGATATTTGTGGGGTGGATGTGATTGCCAAAGATATTCATAGTGAGTTGACTGAGGAAAATGGCGCTATCATTGAAGTGAATGCCGGTCCTGGTTTAAGAATGCACTTGGCACCCACGTATGGTAAGCCACGAAATGTGGCTGAACCTATTCTAAATATGTTGTTTCCAGCAGACTCTCAAGCGGGAATTCCATTAGTAGCAGTTACCGGAACCAATGGAAAAACAACTGTAGTCCGCCTAATTGCCCATTTAGCGAAGCAAGCCCGTTACTATACGGGTTATACGACCACTGAAGGTGTTTATATCGACAATAAGCTTATTTATGAAGGAGATTGCAGTGGCCCTGCAAGTGCTCGGGTTGTGTTGCAAGATCCAAAAGTCAATTTTGCAGTACTCGAGTGTGCTCGTGGAGGTATTTTGCGCGCAGGATTGGGATTTAATGAGAGCACAATTAGCATTATCACCAATATTACGAGTGATCATTTAGGGTTAAATGACATTCAGACGCTCGAAGAGCTCACCAGGGTTAAAAGTGTGGTAGCTCATAGCACCAAAAAAGGTGGATATGCTATTTTAAATGCTGATGACAGGCTGGTGTATGGACTTAAAGATGAACTTAATTGCCATATTGCTCTTTTTAGTCGTTATGAAAACCCTTTGATTCAAGAACATTGTACTGCAGGAGGGTTAGCTGCCTATCTTGAAAATGATGTCATCGTCATTAATGACGGCACTAAAAAGCATGCCTTGGCGAGGGTATCTGAGTTACCACTGACATTAGAAGGTACAGCAACATGTATGATTCAAAATATACTTCCTGCAGTATTGGCAGGTTTCGTCAGTAAATTCTCTTTAGAGCTGATGCAAAACGCGCTATTCACTTTTTACCCGACTGTAGAAAATATTCCGGGACGCATGAATTTATTTGATTTTGCTGACTATCAAGTCATGGTTGATTATGCCCATAACGAAGGTGCTTTTGTTGAGCTTCAAAAATACCTAAGTACTATCCAGTGCGAGAAGAAGATAGGTATTATTACGGCACCTGGTGACCGACGTAATGAAGATATCACAAAACTTGGTTATCACTCCGCTTATATGTTCGATGAAATTATTATTCGTCATGATCAAGATGGTCGCGGACGAACTAAGGAGGAAATGACGGAATTATTAAAAAAAGGTATTAATGAATCTAAGTTAAACCCTCTCGTCACTATTGTTTCTGATGAATTGGAAGCGATTTGTTATGCAATGCGGGAAGCGACTCCAAATTCCTTTATCTATTTTTCAGTTGAAAATGTATTTCGCGTGGTTAACTTTATGAAAAAAGTAGAATTAAATTTTAAACTGCGTCGAGAGGAAGTAGTGGTGTAAAGGGAGTAATTATCAAGACTGGCATATACAATGCATCAGGGAGGGTATGTCTTTTTTAAAGACACATAATGGAATCCCTATGTTACCAAAAGCTAAATTACTGATTATTGGTGGGGCTGAAGATAAAGTGGATGAGCCACCAGATATCATTGAGCAAAAAAAAGAATTTACCCGCTATGAGATATTAAGTGAGTTATTGCCTGATTCGGAAAATAAAAAAATAGAAATGATAACTACAGGTTCCGAAGTACCAAACGAGGTGAAGCGTGTCTATAAAAAAGTCTTTCATGAAATTGGTTACAAGAATATTGGCTTCTTACATATAAAAGAAAGAAAGCAGGCCCGTAATAAAGAAATATTAAGAAGAGCAGAGGATGCGGGCACGATTTTTTTTACCGGGGGTGATCAATTTAGGTTATCCACCATTTTAGGGGGGACTCCCTTTATTGATATCGTAAAAAACAGGTATCAAAATGATACTAATTTTATCGTGGCAGGAACTAGTGCAGGCGCCATGGTGATGTCATCTATCATGATTACCAGTGGCGGTTTAACAGAAGCATTAATTTACCGAAATCTAATGACTTCCTCAGGTTTGGGAATTTTACAATCCTGCATTATTGACACTCATTTTATTAAGCGAGGTCGATTTGGAAGGCTCGCTCACGCGGTTATTATGAATCCTGAGCAACTTGGCATTGGATTGGGTGAAGATACTGCCTTGATCATTAAAAACGGCTCTGATGCAGAATGTCGCGGTTCAGGAATGGTTGTTATTATTGATGGTAGAAATATTGTGCAAACCAATATTACCAATGTGGCTGAGGGTGAGGCAGTTTTTGTTGAAAATTTGAAAGTCCATTTGTTAGTGAAAGGCTGTCAATTTTCAATTGCTACGCGTAAGCTGGCTAATCCGGCAATCCCTCGTCGTGAGAAGAATAAATAATTACAAGGACGACTATGAGTATTGTCGCTATTGCAGTTCATGGAGGAGCTGGAGAATACAGTTCTTTTCTTAAAATTAACCGCTTACAAACCGAAGAAGGATTAGCAGAAGCTGTGCAGGCGGGTTTTGCTTTTCTCGAGGACGGCGGGAGTGCTCTTGATGCGGTTGAAATGGCTGTGAGGTACCTTGAAGATAATCCATTGTTCAATGCTGGAAAGGGTTCTGCTCTTAATTGTGCTGGTGAAGTCGAAATGGACGCATCCATCATGGATGGAGAAAATTTAAAGGCGGGTGCTGTATCGATGGTTCGCGAAGTGCGTAATCCTGTAATGTTAGCCCGATTAATCATGGATATGACACACCACGTTTATCTTTCTGGCTACGGTGCCCTGGAGTTAGCAAAAATAAAAAATCTCCATCTTGAGCCTGAGTCTTACTTTATCACTAAGCATCAGCTCGAAGAGTTTAAAAAGCGCAATAAGAATGAATCCTTTGAGCAGATTTTGAATAAAAAAATGATGGGAACAGTCGGTGCTGTTGCTTTGGACAGCCAGGGGAACATTGCTGCTGCTACTTCGACAGGGGGGCTTAGTAACTGCTTACCCGGTCGAGTAGGAGATAGTTGCCTTATTGGAGCTGGCTGCTACGCTAATAATGTAAGCTGCGCGGTATCTGGAACCGGTGAAGGGGAGTATTTAATAAGGGCAGTTGTAGCAAATACTATTGCTTCCTTGATTGAGTTTAAAGCGATGAATTTGCAAGAAGCTTGCGACTATGTCATCCACGAGCGCACCAAACAGTTAAAAGGAGAGATGGGGGTGATAGCATTAAATGCTAAAGGCGAAATAGCAACATCGTTTAATACGGAAATTATGAAACGGGCCTGGAGAAGCAGCCGAGAAAAGCTACAAGTAAAGATTGAGTAGGACTGATATTTGAGAATGAAAAATGCAAAATCATCATTCATTGTGTTACTAGCCTTATGGGTTAATTTGGCCACTGGTGCAGAGTTGTGTCCACCATTAGATAAACAAGGCAGGTTAAGAATTGACCCTCAAGCAATGACTCTACTTGAAGCCTGCATTGATAAGGCGCCCTCTACCAAGTCACTGCATTTTAATGATAAAAGCCAAAGCTATTCGACAAGCCGCCAGCAACTCCACCATCAGATTATTGATAAGTTATTACAGAATAAACCTTGCCGTGTCGATAAACCGATTGCTTTACTAACGGGTGGTTATCCAGGAGCTGGTAAAACAAGTTATTTAAATAAAAAAATTCCAAGGATTAAGCAACATTTTATTATTATTGATGCCGATGATATTCGTGCCCAACTTCCCGAATATAAAGGATGGAATGCCTTTAATACTCAAGCGGAAGTCAAAGACATTGTTACGCAGGTATTAGACTCTCTTGGAAGGCCTTGTGTTTATAATGTAATTTACGATGCGTCGATGTCTGATCCTCAATTCTATATGGAATTCATTAACCAATTAAAAGATAAGGGTTATAAGGTTTATATTATTTATCTGCAAATACCTTTTGATATCGCCATACAAAGAGCGAATCTGCGGTATTTAGAGACTGGGCGTTATGTTTCTTCAGATTTTCTAAATCATGTAAGAAAAGAAGGACTAAACACGTTTAATACCATTAAAAATGAGGTTGATGGTTATATGGTGGTCGATGGTTTGACAACAAAAGTGATTAAAGAAGGTGGCGATAAAATACCAAAAAACCTCTAGGAAATTGTCATTTTTTACAAAAAATAACAAGTTAATATTTAAATAATTTTTTATAAATTTAAGATAAAATTTGTAAAAATTTTCTATTAAATTTTATGAAAATCTATACTTAAAATATGTAAACATTTTAGGAATAGGATGTTATGAAAGCCATATGGAAAGGAGATATCTCATTTGGGTTGGTTACTATCCCGGTGCAAATTATACCGGTTGAGGAAAAAAAAGATTTACATTTTCATTTATTAGATGCACGCGATAAGTCGCGTATTCGTTACAAACGTGTTAATAGCAATACGGATAAAGAAGTTCCTTGGGAACAAATTGTAAAAGGTTATGAATTCGATAAAGGAAGTTACATTATTGTTGATGAAAAAGCCTTTGAAGAAGCAAGTCCTGAAGTTTATAAATCGATTGATATAGAAGAGTTTATTGAATTAGATGAAATAGACAATTTATACTTTGATAAACCTTATTACATTGTCCCTGATTCTAAAAATCAAAAAGCCTATGTTTTATTAAGAGAAGCATTAAAAAAAACCAAAAAAGTGGGTGTGGCAAAGGTAATGATTCGTACTAAAGAGTATTTGTCTTTAGTCATGCCTCATGAGAATGCACTCGTACTCAATCTTATTCGATTTCAACAGGAAATTCGCAAAGAAGACGATTTAAAAGTCCCGACAGAATCGCTTACCTCCTATAAAATTTCAGAGCGGGAAATGAAAATGGCCGTTGATTTGATTAAAGATATGACTGCCCCGTGGGAGCCTGAAAAATATCATGATGATTATCAGGACGCTTTAGCAAAATGGCTTGAGAAGAAAACAGAAGAAGCCGAAAAAGAAATGGGTAAAGGCGCCAAAACGAGGGTTCGAAAACCGGATGATGTTGTCGATTTCATTAGTCTGTTGAAAAAGAGTATGGGAAAGGACAAAAAAAGTAAAAAAACATTGCCTAAAAAGGACTCTGCAAAAGCCCAGAAAAAAGCGTAAATGATTAGTCTTGAAGAAATTTAATAATAATAAAAAATATCTTCAATTTTTCTTGCTATAGTTAAAAATAAAAATTGGAGTTTCCCATGTGCCGTTTTGTCGCCTACCTAGGACATGAAGCTTTATTGGATGATATATTGGTTAAACCTGTTAACTCCATTGTGATGCAAAGTTTACATGCACGGGAAACTGTTGTGCCCACTAATGGAGATGGTTTTGGCTTGGGATGGTATACCCCATCCATTAGTCTTGAACCTGCCCTCTTTACTTCAATTTCGCCAGCCTGGAATGATAGAAATTTATTGAATTTGACTGCCAAGATTAAATCCCCTTGCTTTTTTGCTCATGTAAGAGCTGCTGGTGCTGGAGGAGTCACAAATTTCAATTGTCATCCATTTATCCATGGACGATGGATGCTCATGCATAATGGTGATATTGCAGATTTCATTGTGGTTAAACGTCATATCCGCCATTTACTCGATGATGATATTTATCACTGGATTCAAGGCGAAACAGATTCAGAACACATATTCGCATTATTTTTGCAATTGGCTAAGGGAAAAGATTTAAGTGAATTGTCGGTAGTTGCTGATATTCTAGAAGAAACGTTCGCCCAAATTAATGAATTAATTAAATATTTTGGGGCAAGTGATGCGTCTTATTTTAATGTCTGTTTGACAGATGGGGAGCGGTTAATTGCTAGCCGCTATACTACCCATAAAAAAGCCAAGCCTGAGTCCTTGCATTATTTTGTGGGGAGCTGTTTTGCAACCTTCAATCATTGTGTCGATGTTTCTTCACAGCCTGAACATGTTCATCAGTGCTGTCTGATTGCCTCTGAAAGACTTACGGATTTTAATACGGATTGGCAGGACGTGCCTGCCAATCATTTGTTGTTAGTTGATAGAGAGCAGAATATTCAGTTACGGCCATTACGTAAGAAATATTAAGGATGATATGAATTTTCGTCAGTGATAGCGTCAGGTGTATTTTTTCTGGCTATACCCCGAATAGTATTATATTTTTCAAAAATTTTAGGATTAAACTGACCTAGACGAGATAGGACTATTTCATCTAATTCCACAAGCAGTGAGTTTTTTAGTTCTACATTACTAATTTGACGCAAAAAAACAACTAAATTGTCTAAGGAACTATAAGGAAAATGAAACGCTCTACGCTCTTGGAACGCCTGAATCATTTCATCAACTAAATTACTGAACTCGACAATCTTTAAGTGATAGAAAGATTGCAACTTCTTTTCATTGACACTTAATTTCATAACAAATATGCCTTTAAAAAAAGCATATCGTATTGTTTTGGTCGATAAAGAGCAAGCATTTACAGTGTGAAGCATTATTTAACATATGTCGGTTGCGGCGCTTGGCCACCTATTGATATGAGTCACGGAATCGCAACAGAAATTTTCCTGGATACCTCGGACAAGCCGAGGTACGTAGGGTGGGGACCCTATCAGAGGTGCGAAGAGTGAAACTGTCAGTGGTGCGAAGAGTGAAACTGTCAGTGGTGCGAAGAGTGAAACTGTCAGTGGTGCGAAGAGTGAAACTGTCAGAGATATGTGGGGGTCGACTTGTCCGCGGTACATAGGGGGCCATCAGGATACGTTGTATGGTTTATCAGAGCTACGTAGAGTGGGGTCATCGCAACAACCTCTCTACCTGCCTCGGCTTGTCCGAGGCATCCAGTAGAGGTGATTTGCTATACTTGAGAAAAGACATAATTTCAATTAA